>NZ_JBEXGE010000011.1:0-191937 GCF_040607155.1 Micromonospora sp. NPDC005324
ATGATGATCGGCTACACCGTACCGGAGATCCGAAGACTGCTCACCGCACTTACAGTGCGATCAACCCACCCACCCGAGCACGTCTGGGCCTGGTCCCGATGGCGCCGACGACGCCAACACCAAGCCCGAACCTGCCACTACCGACGACACGGCTACCCCTGACCAACTGCCGTTGCAGTACTAAGGGCGTAACCTTCTGCTGGTCGACCACAGCCAGATGGTCGTGAACTCATTTGTAGATGCGATGATCGTAGTTCACGTCAACAAGACCTGGCCGTTGGTCCAGGAAGGCCGCATGACCCAGGACGACGCCGTGCTGGGGTTCTGGCCGATCGCGGACGAGAAGCTGAAGTTCTGCGATGTTCTCGCGGCCGTCTTCGAGAACAAAGTGGTGGCGACGTACGACATCACCGGGCACAGCAGAGGTGCCGACAAGAAGGTCACCTTCGCCGGGTCGCCCTCGACCACCTGGGCGCACCTGATCGACCAGCCCACCCCTGCCGCCCCGTGGGGGCGGCAGGGGGACGCCTGGCCGGTGAAGTACGTCGAGACCGCCGTAGTCGCCGGCGGCGACGTGCCGGTCGAGAAGACCGACTCGGGCAGCCGCGCCGTGCTCGACGACGTGGTGATGATCCTGGGCGAGGACCAGCACATCACGGTGGTGGTCCCCGCCGGCCGATCGATCACGATCCAGACGGCCAAGGCTGCCTGAGCGGATTCGCTCTCACCCGAGGAGGGCTCTTCGAGGCCGGAGAGCCCTCCTGCGTATCG
Organism: Micromonospora sp. NPDC005324; assembly: GCF_040607155.1. Classification (NCBI taxonomy): domain Bacteria; kingdom Bacillati; phylum Actinomycetota; class Actinomycetes; order Micromonosporales; family Micromonosporaceae; genus Micromonospora; species Micromonospora sp. NPDC005324. Next base: position 772 of record NZ_JBEXGE010000011.1, read on the forward strand.
AGACATCTACACGGACGGGTTGTACCCGACGTTGCTCAGGGCTTGCTCCAGCGCAGGGTAGCTGTAGTAGTCACTGGTCCCTTCGATCGCTCGGACATTGGTCAGGAACTCGCCGAACACCGGGGCCCGCGTCGGGCCGAGGTGCGTGGTTCCTTGGAGCAGGTGGACCGCGAGAGTGGTCATCTCGGAGGCTCGACGGCACTGCTCGTTGCTGGACCAGGCGACCAGCACGGTGCGCAGCGTCTCGAGGGTCAGGAACGGGGCATGCTGGACGAGAACCCGGCCAGCCTGTTCGCCGAAGCGAAAGCTCGCCGCCTCCTGGACGAGCTGGATCACCGCAGGTAAGAAGTATGGGTCAGGTCGCGCTCCAGCCACGAACAGGCGCTGCGTCCACGAGAGCATCGCGAACTGGTTCTCCAACATCGGCAGCCGCTCGCGTGCGAACGGGCTGCGAACCAATGCGATAGCCGCAGTGATCTCGGCCGGGAGCGGTTCCCATTCCGAGAGAGTGACCGGCACGCGTATCAGGCCCTGCAAGCGGGTGACCAGGGCTTGGTCCACACTACTCCAGAAGAAGTCCTGGTCCCCGAGCCGTACGAGTGCCCGCAGCTGCGTGGCGCCGTCGAGCACCTGGAATCGTTCACTCTGGCCGGCGACCGCCGTACGGACCAGTTCCCGGTCGCGTTGCGCGAAGGCGAGCAACGCCACGGCCATCCGATCGGCGTGCTCGACGGCAGCCATCAGGCCAGCGGGATCGAGTTCGAGTAGCGCGTGCTTGGCGGCGAAGGTGACGATCGTGGAACGGGTCGCGGTGCGGACGCGGTCGAAAAAGGTGGCCTGAATGTGTGGAAGCGTCGACACGAACAACGGGTCGCAGATGTAGGTGGAGAACTCCTCGATTACCTTGCGGCCCTGGGTCGGAGGGTGGGTGAGTAGCGTGGTCAACGCGACGGCTAGGTGGCCGCGGGCGACTTCCGGGCGGGGCTCGTAGACGTCGCCGAGGGCACGCAGCGACGGGTGTACACACAGATTGCGGTCCTCGCGGATGCGCTCCAGTTCCCGCACGCCGATCGAGTCAATCAGCTCGAACTCACTGGCCTTATCCAGCAGCGTCGCCTCAAGCGCCTGCATGGCCCGCACGCCATCCTTGCTCAACCCCTTGCTCTGGGCCTCGGTCAAGGTCGTGCGGAAAGGCACCGCTTGGTTATCGCCGTCGTCGGCCATCCGCACGAGCTTGGTAATGATATCGGCGGTGACCGCCGTCCAAGTCGAGGCGATACATGCACGGATGGCGCCCGCGTTGTAGCAACGCCACGCCTCCTCGGCTAGCGGCCGGACGTCCGGGCTCCACACCTGCCTGATCAAGATCTCCACATCGGTCACGCACACCATCTTTGTCTGCCGGCCCACCCGGGCCGGCAGACCCCATCTGAAGTCCCACACGATCCAGACCCGCGACTCGACCGCCGCTCTGCCCACGCAACCCGACCTATACTCTCGCCATGACTGCTGCACATCGAAAGGCTCGTGCCGGGTAGACGGCCAGCGGCACTACGTGCCGCTCGACCCCCTCGGCGCCACACACGCGAGTCACATGCCCATCTTCACGGGATCTCGGGCAAAGTGGTCGCCGACATCGTCCGGCTGGAGCGCCGAGACAACCGACTACGGCCCGGCGACATCGGCGAGGCGCTACAACACTGGACCGGCATCGCACGCGGTCCGGCAGCCCGCCTTGTGGACGACTTCGGTGAATGCCCCTGCGGCTGCACGCTGGCCTATCGGGAAGTACTGGAGATCGCCCTGCAATCAATGCCTCGTCGGGCAGCCCGCGAACTGCGCCGCCTCGTGGATGCGACCGACCAGCTCTTCCTGAGTCGAACCCTGCCTGACCTTTGGGCCCATCCTCATGCCCCCTGGTGGGAACAGCGCATGTGAGTGAGGATCATCAGGCCGTGCAGAGCTTCATGGGCACCAGTATGGCCAGCGAAGATCAACGCCGCGCCTCAATTTCGTCCCAGTCCTGTCGATCCCCTTGGGCTCGCCAGAGGGGCAGACGATCGGCTCAAGGAGACGGGCGGAGCCGCGTCGTACCACCGATGGCCCGCTCGCCGGGTGCTCGGACGTCCCCAACCCAGGACGGACCCATCCCGCAACCCCGGACATCACCACGAGGCGGGCCGCACACCGCCGCGTCGTACACCGCAACCAGGCCCTGGACCAGCGCGGACACAACGGGACAGCACTGCCGTTACTCGGACGGCAAGCCAAGGTCACGACGACAGAAAGGCTTCATAGCTTTTTGTCACACCCTGGGCACTTTTAATCCATAGGTTCAGGGTTCGAGTCCCTGGCGGCCCACTCCTCCACAGGTCAACGGCCCCCTCAGGGATCGTTCGGGCCATGATCTTGGCTCGTATAGCAGCGCCCGTGCACCGCCACGTCGGTCAGGAGTGAGAAGGAGCCCCACCTAAGGTACAGTTTTCTGTACTGAACCTGGAGGTGGTTATGCGGACCGTGAACTTCACCCAACTACGGCAGAACCTGGCCGCTGAACTTGACAGCGTCATCAACGACGCGGAAGAGGTAGTGGTGACCCGGTCGGGACACGAGCCCGTGGTGATCGTGTCGCTCGCCGAGTACGAGTCGATGAAGGAAACCGAGTACCTTCTCCGCAGCCCGAGCAACGCCGCGGCTTTGCGCCAATCGATCGCCGAGCTTGAGCAGGGCAACACGGCCGAGCGGGATCTGGTCGACCCAGACAGCATCCGGGACGTCGCGTGAGGCTGGTCTTCACCGCGACGGCTTGGAATCAGTACCTTAGTCACACAGATCGAAAGCTGGTCAAGCGCATCAACGACCTCATCGCGGACGTGATGCGCAACGGATACGAGGGAATCGGCAAACCGGAACCCCTGCGGGGAGAGTTGTCCGGCTTTTGGTCCCGCCGGATCGATCGCGAACACCGGCTGGTGTATCGGATCAGCAAGGACGACGTCGAGATTGTCGCCTGCCGGTACCACTACGTCGACCGGTAGCGGACTGGAGTAACAAGGGGCGTCGGCCGTTCCGGGCCTACGCGGCGTAGAGCGGGTCGTCGTCGGTCGTGGTCGTAGCAGGCAAGGCACCGCCGTCGACCGGAACACCGGTCGTATCACCAGAGTGACGACCGGTACGCACACTGCCGGACAACCGTGGACGTTGGCGGACCTGCTCCACAGGTCACCACATGCGTCGAAACTGGTGCAGCCAGACCCAGCGTTCGTTTACACCGAAGCAGTCACTCGACGAACGTGCCATCCGGATTCATGATCTGGTCTCGCACCAGCGGCACGAGCGCCGACCAGGTCCCGTCATCCACGGCCACCGACATACGGATTCGACCGTCGCCGTCATCAAGCGCATAGCTGACCACACTGTACCGCTTGCCGTCCTCGCCGACGACCTGGCGTACATCCTTGTCGTCGAGCATCGCGCGCCACTCGCCATAGCCGAAGCGTTGCCATTCAACCAGGCGCGCATCGGCAAACCCTGCCGCTATCTCCTTGTCCAGCCCCACGCGCTCAGCCTCTCACCCGGGCGACGGCGGCCTCGATCAAGTGCCCGATCCGTGCCCGATGCAGGGGGCAACACCAGGCAACGCCGGCATCGCGCCGGCCACAGTCCGAACGCTTCGTGTTCCTCCGTCGGGCGACAACGCACCGACCCGTATCGATCAATCCGATTCTCACGCTGACAGTGCAGTGAAGGTTGCCATTGCCACTCGCGGCGTCCCTGCTTCCCGCATCGGCACGAAGACCAGGCGGCAACTACGCCCGTCGACGAGCAACAGTTCACCCGATCCGGACGGCGACGGAATAACTCCCAGGTCCAGCATGACCACCTGCGGCTTCATCCGCAGGATCTTATTCGCGATCTTCAAGGTGGGCCGACGCACGGCAGGCAGGGTGTGGTGACCAACCGGGTGACGACGCGTACGACTTGGTCGAACGCCAGCGGACGACGCCTGGACGACAGGAATTTCAAGACCAGCGCAGCCGCCACGGCCATTGACGGCAGCGTCCAGTCGTCCCGGAGCAGCCAACGTGTCGAGGGCCGCCCCCATCGACGACGAGTCCGGCACCTGGCGCCAAGGGCCGACGTAGATATCCTCTTCAGGTGCTGGCCCGTGTGGAGATCGTTGACACGGGTCCGGCGCTGCGAAGGGACTATCGACATGCCCCGTGTGGTACCGGCGGTCATCCGCGCACTCGACGTCCTCGAACTGTTCCTGGACTGCCCCCAACTGTCGGCTCGCCAGGTGATGGAGCGACTCGATCTGCCCCGCACGACTGTCCACGAACTGCTCGTGACGCTTGAGGCTCGCGCGTACCTGATCTCTATACCGGGTCAGCCGGTGCAGTATCGGCTCGGCATGCCGCTGTTCCAGTTGGGCGCGGCGTTTGCGGGCCGGCTTGATCTGGTACGCGAGGCGCAGGGCGTGGCGCGGGACGTGGCCGCTGCGTGCGACGAGGCAGTTCATGTGGCGGTGCTCGACGGCGCCGATGTCATCTACCTCGTCAAGTTCGACAGCACCCACCCCGTTCGGATGGTTTCCGGGGTCGGGCTGCGGCTGCCCGCGCACTGCACGGCCGTCGGCAAGGTGCTGCTGTCGGCTCTCGATGAGGCGGACCTGGATGCCGTCCTGCTGAAGGACCCCCTGCCGGGCATGACGCCGGACAGCATCACCGATCCGGATCTACTTCGTGAACATCTGGACCGGGTCCGGGTGGAGGGCGTCGCTGTCGACATCGGCGAGTCGGACACTGCGATGCGCTGCGTCGCCGCGGCGATCCGGGACCATACCGGCGCCATAATCGCTGGGATGAGCATGTCCGCGCCGATCATCCGTTGGGCGCCTCAGGTGCAGGTGGAGTGGACCGGGTTGGTACGCGAGGGGGCGGCCACGTTGTCGGCTCGCATGGGCTACCGGGCGCAGCCTCGGTAGGCAGCCTCCCACTTTCGGTTCGAAACAACATCGAAACATTGACGTTGCTCTTCGCGCTGTTCTAGCGTCGCGACCACTCGATGCGGTATATCGAACCTAGTTCGAAATCTCGAACGGCGGTGGTCCCGTGACCCGACCGAACTGGAACGTCCGGCGCTACTGCCTCGGCCCGGTCGCCGATCGCCTCGACCCGTCGCGCCATCCGACGAGCGGCACCCGACATGTCTCGGGTGGCTCCGACGAAGCGCGCGGACGTGGACGTCCCACGGTGACGGGCGGGCCCACTCGCCACCGTGGCGACCCACCGACGCACTGATCTCGACGGGGCGACCCTCGGTGGTCGCCGGCCGGAACCAACTCGAACACGACCGTCGCGGTGTCCGCCAGCTATGCCTTCGGCGTGCAGCCGTGCGCGGGGAGATGAAGGAGGCGAATGTCCATGGAGGACGACTCGGTGTGGTCCCGGCGCGGCTTTCTGGGAATGGGGGTGGGGGTGCTCGGCGCGGCCGGTCTGGCCGCGTGCGGGGACAGCTCCGAATCGCCCAGCAGGGTGCAGCCGGAGGTTCCGCAGGAGCTGATCGACGCCGCGGCGGCGATGAAGGGCTCCTCGATGGGCATGCTGTCGCAGAAGCTCTATTCGACGGCGGCGAACGAAGCCCTTGACAGCTCGATCAAGAAGTTCGCCGGCACCACCGGGACGAAGATCGAGAACAGTCTGGTCCAGGCCGACGCCGGCGACGTGGTGGCCAAGATCGACGCCGAGGTCAAGGGCGGGGTGGCCCGCGACCTGGCGTTCATGACCGACTCGCGGTTCGTCGCGCAGTTCCAGGCGCTGGGCGACCTGGAGGACGTGACCGACGTCGTCCAGGCGCTGACCGCCAAGTACGGCGAGCCCTGCGCCGAGGCCAAGAACTTCTGCGTCTTCGACGGCAGGTGGTTCGCCATCCCGTACCACTTCATCGGGATCGGGTCGTTCCTGCGCAAGGACTGGATGCAGGACAAGGGCATCTCCCCCAAGGACATCTACAGCTGGGAGGAGCTGCGGGACCTGTGCCTGGAGATCTCCGATCCGGCCAAGCGCCGGTTCGGCTGGGGCATGACTGTGAATCGGTCCGGTGACGGCAACGGAATGATCGAGGCGCTGATCAATGCCTACGGCGGGTCGATCGCCTCCAACGACGGCCGGAAGGTCACCTTCAACACCCCGGAGACGGTGCAGGCGGTGGCCTTCCTCGGCGACATCTACACCAACTCCAGGTACAAGCCGATGTTGCCGCCGGGGATCGCGAGTTGGACCGACACCAGCAACAACGAGAACTGGCTCGCCGGGATCCTCGGTTACACCCGCAACCAGTTCAGCGTCTACGCGGACTCCCGGACCAAGAAGAACCCGGTGCACGCGAACACCCACGTGTTCTCCGACTGCATCGGGCCGGCGACCGACAATCCCCTGCTGCTCGGCCAGTCGCAGGGCTTCGTCGTCTTCAAGGGTGCCAAGAACCCGGCGCTCGCCAAGCTCCTGGCGCAGTACCTGGTCAGCGCGCCCGCGCTGCTCGGCGTGGCGAAGGAGGCGCCCGGCCTGGTGATGCCCGCCTGGGAGAAGGTCTGGGACGCCGACCCGTTCTTCACCAGCGGCGACGCGGCTTTCCCCATGCTGCGCAGGATCACCGAACTGAAGCTGCCGCTGAACACGAAGAACGGCCTGGCCTTCCCGCAGAAGGCCAGCGCGGGCCAGCAGGCGGTGGGTTCGGCCTACGTCCTCACCGACATGATGCAGCAGGTCGTGCAGGGAGCGGCGCCGGCGCAGGCCGTGACGGCCGCCCACGCGAAGATGGTGCAGATCTTCAACCAGCAGGGGCTGCCGCAGTGAGGTCTGTCCGTCCTGCGCGGGTCCCGGCGGCGAGGAAATCCCCGCCGTCGGGGCCTGGCTCCCTCACGGCGGTCCAGCGGCGGCTGGGTCGTGACTGGCGGCTGGCGGCACTGTTCCTGGCACCGATGGCCGTGCTGGTCGGCGGGCTCGTTCTCGTGCCGATCGCCCGGTCGATCGTCACCAGCACCACGGAACGGCACGGGCAGGACAGCGTGTTCGTCGGCCTGGACAACTATCTCGCGCTCGTCGGCGACGATCAGTTCCACACGGGCGTGGTGAACTCGTTCGTCTTCACCGCGTACGCCGAGATCTTCAAGGTCGTGCTGGGGTTGGCCGCGGCCCTGCTGCTGCACCATCGACGCCGCGGGCGGGCCGTGCTCGCCGGGCTGCTCCTGGTGCCGTGGGTGGTGCCCACGGTGGTGACGGCGTTCAGCTGGCGCGCGCTGCTCGACCCGATCTTCGGCAGCGTCAACACGCTGCTCACCGCTACCGGGATCGGGCCGCTGCTGGCCAGCGCGCACCTGGTCGACAGCTGGCCGGCGGGCTGGCTGTCCGACACGTCGCTGGCCATGCCGTCGGTGATCCTCGTCAACGTCTGGAAGGGAGTGCCGTTCTTCACCGTCTGTTTCCTGGCGGGGTTGAAGGCCATACCGGCGGACCTCTACGAGGCGGCGACCATCGACGGCGCCTCGGCGTGGCAGCGGTTCAGAAACGTGACTCTGCCCGGACTGCGCCACGTGATCACCGTGACGGTGACCCTGTCGTCGATCTGGACGTTCAACAACTTCGACCTCGTCTGGTTGCTGACGCAGGGCGGCCCGGGCGACGTGACCGCGCCGTACGTGCTCATCGCCTACTCGAAGGCGATCCTGCAACTCCAGTACGGTGCGGGCGCTGCGGTCACGCTCGTCATGCTGCCGATCATCGGCGGGCTGGTGTTCGTCCTGGTCCGGTTGTTGCGCCAGGACACCGCCATCAAACTGCCCCGGCCACGCCGGAGAGCGCTGTGGATCGGGACACGACCGTGGGCCGGGACGGCCCGGAAGGCCCTGCCGTGGGTCGTCGCCGCGCTGGTCACCGGCCTGCTGGCCTGGGCGTCACCGCAGATCTTCTGGAAGGCGGCGGTGGTCCTCGGCGTGATCCTGCTGATCGCAGTGGGGGTCGGCCGGGTGGTCTCGACCCTTCAGTCCCGAGGCGGTCGCCGGTCGTCGTCGGTGGTGTCGGGCCTGGGTTCCTGGGCCGCGCTGGCCGGGTTGCTCTTCTTCGTGCTGGGCCCGCTGTACTGGATCGCCGTCACGGCCTTCAAGTCCGAGGGCCAGGTCGTCATGCGTACCGACGACCTGTGGCCGACGCCGTGGACGCTTGAGCAGTTCGGCGCCCTGTTCGACAACCAGCCGTTCGGCCGCTGGTACCTCAACACCCTGCTGGTGTCCGCGGCGTCGACCGCTGTGGCACTGGTCTGCGCCGCCCTGGCGGGCTACGCGCTGGCCCGACTGCGGTTCCGCGGGGCGCAGGGCTTCACCGTCACGGTGCTGCTCACCTACGTGATGCCGGGCGCGCTGCTGTTCATCCCGCTGTACCAGATGCTCATCGGCGCCCGGCTCACCGACTCGTTGTGGTCCCTGGTGGTGACGTACCCGACCTTCACGCTGCCGTTCGCCACCTGGCTGCTGGTGGGGTACTTCTCGTCGATCCCCATCGAGTTGGAGGAGGCCGCGCTGGTCGACGGTTGCAGCCGCATCCAGGCGTTCGGAAGGGTGGTGCTGCCGCTGGCCAAGCCAGGCCTACTGGCTGTCGCGCTCTTCACCCTGACCAACGCCTGGAACGAGTTCCTCTTCGCCTTCGTGTTCATCACGAAGGACGAGTACAAGACGCTCCCGGTGGGGATGCAATCGATGATCGCCGGGGACGTCGTGCCGCAAGGGCAACTCGCCGCGGCGTCGCTGCTCGTCAGCATCCCCGTGGTGATCATGTACGCCCTCGGGCAGCGCTTCCTGACCGAAGGGCTCACCGCGGGCGCGGTGAAGGGTTGACCGGGCCGACGAGAAGTCCTGGTGCCGGATAAAACAGCCGAAGAGCGCGCGAGGCAGCGCAAAACAGTCGATTGATCGCCACGTGCCTCCGACAAATTCCTGTTGTATCCCCTGGCTATTCTCAGCGCGTATCCAGTTAGGAATCCTGTCGAAACGGGGAGAGTAGATGAAGCCTTGGCGTCTCGGCGCGCTTGCCGCGACCGTGACAGCTGCCGCAATGGCCCTGTCAATTTCCACACCGGCCCTGGCGGCGCCGGCCGCCGGTCCGGTCCTCGAGATCGCGTCGATCGCCTTCGACCGTACCCAGGTCGACGTCACGCAGGACTCTGCCGTGGCCAACCTCAGTTGGACGATCACCAATCGGACCGCCAAGGCTGAGCGGATCAACGGTGTGGTGGAACTGCGCCAGTTTGTCGATGGCCAACAGGTCGGTCAGCCCCGCACTGTCACCTACGAGCTGGACTGGGGCCGGGCGCAGGTCAGAGGCTCCGGGACAGCACAGCAGTCCTCGTACTCCTACGACTTCCTGGTGCCGCGCTACTCGTCCGCCGCTGAGACGGTCTGGCGGGTGACCAAGGTGACCATCGCCGACGACGTCGCTCATGCCCGCACGGTGCGCGACCCGGGCCCGGCGGCGCTGGCGGTGACCCAGCTCGTCGACAGCCAGGGGCCGGTCGCCGAGCAGCTCTACTTCGACTTCGACCAGCCGCGCGGCTTCTTCGACGACGGATCCGGGGTGACGTTGCGCTACCAGGCGCAGATCGTGGACGAGTCTGCCTTCAAGCAGGGCAAGATCACGCTGGCCGGCCCGGGAGGGAGGCGGTTGAGCTCCACGTTCCAGCTCACCCAGAGCGGTTCGCAGTGGTCCTGCAACGGCGAGTCGGTCTACGACCCGGCCTGGCTGACCTGTCCGGTCTCGATCGCCGTGCCGGCCGGCTCGCCGTCCGGCACGTGGCGGGTTGCCCGGCTCGACCTGACTGACAGCTGGGGCAACACCCGGGCGGACACCTCGCCGGAGGGACCGGCTCCGGTCCAGGTGAGTCGCAACGACGTGGTCAGTGCTTCGGACTTCGCTCTCGCCCCGACGCAGGTGAACAACTGGCGCGGGCCGGCATCGTCGGCGCTCACCTTCATGCCGCACGGCGCGGTCGGCGGCCTGGCCTCCGTCGACGTCGACCTGTCCTGGTGCTCGCAGCCGTCGCACACGCCGGTAGTGGGTGACGATGGTTCGGTTTCGGTGGAAATCGTTATGCAGTCGTCCTGGACCAGCTCCTGCAAGATCGACGGGGTCAAGCTGACCGACGGTGCGGGCAACGTCGCGTTCTACGGCACTGTCTACGGCGCTCCCGATCTTGGGCTCACCATCTCCCGGGTGCCCGACGAGAAGGCACCGGTCGTGCTGTCGGCGAAGGTGTCCAAGGCGACGTGGACGCAGCAGGAGACCGAGGACGCATGGGGCCTCGGCTTCGACGTCACGGTCGAGGTCGACGAGTTCGCCGCGATCTCGGGGTTCAGCGCGACGATCTACGACAGTGACGGAGTTTCGCAGGGCGGTATGTACGGCGGTCAGCACGACGACGGCACCGGCGTCCTCCACCTGGCCGTGTCGACGGGCCGGATGAACCCGGGGCAGTACACGATCGGCTTCTCGCTGAGTGACGAGGCCGGTAACAACAGCTCGTGGGGTTACCCGAACGGCGGCAACCCGGTTCCTGGCGGTCCACTGGTCCTGACGGTGGTCGCCGACTGAGGTCCGGTCCGGTCCGGCCTGCCTGGCCGGACCGGACCACTTCGGAGGAGGCCAGGCACCATGAACGGACTCGGCTGGGCCCCTCCGAACAGGCGGTTCCTGCTGAGGACACCTGTCGATACCCTCGGACTACGCACCGGATCGATGGCGGTAGGAGCCGATGCCGGCGTGGTCCAGGACGACCACCACGAGCGCCACCGTGGTGGCGACCGCGCTGACCCCGACCCGGCGGCTACCAGGCCATGTTGATGGCGCGCTCGAAGTTGACGTAACCGGCGCGGGCGAAGGCGTTCGCCATCGGGACGTTGTCCAGGTCGGTGGCGGCACGGATGCGTGGCACGTTCTCGCCGGCCAGAACGCGGGTGCCCTCGGCGAGCAGACCGTCGACGTACCCGTGGCCGCGGTGCTCCGGCACGACGCCGAGGTACGCGATCACCGGGTGGTAGGCGTTACGGGCGGGGACGACGAAGCCGACGGGCTCGCCGTCCTCGCCCAGGGTGCCGATCCGCCACCACTCCCGCGGGCTGGAGTACGCGGCGAACTCCTGCTCGTAGTGCATGACGGCGGCCTCGTGGGGGGACATCCGCGCGAGGTCGGCGCGACTGTGCGCGTCCAGGGTGCCGTCCAGGGCCCGGGTCATCAGTGCGACCAGCTCGTCGGTGTCGCCGACCGGACGGAAGACCAGGCGCTTGTCGGGCGCGGGTACGCCGGCGGCCGGCTTCCACTCCAGGCGTAGCCGTTCGACAGTCAGGTGTGCGCCGGTGTTCTCCAGGACGCCCATCCTCAGTCGCACCGCCCGGTGCGCGTCCGGGTCCTCGCGCCAGTTAGCAGGGATGAAACGGCCGTACTCGGGAGGGACCGCGCCGGGTGCCAGAACCTGCTTCGCGGCGGTCTCGTACAACGCCTGCGCCACCTCGGTCAGGTCCTCGGTGGTGTCGTCGACGTCGAGGATGTCCAGCAGCAGCGGAGCGTCGTCGTCGCCACGGCCCCACCAGGCGACCCTGGCCAGCAGGCGGTCGCCGCGCACTGCCACCCACATCCACTCCGGTCGGCGACGGTGGCCGGCGAGGTCGTCGGAGAGTTCGTGGTTGATGGTGTACGGGAGACGGTTGAACAGGTCGATCTCGTCCGGCCCGGTGATGGGACGGATCGTGACGTCGTCGTGGGACGTGCTCATGCGGACTCGTTTCCGGTCTGTGTGCGCGTGTAGGTGAGGAAGAGAGCGCCACTGTCCAGGACGGTGTGGTCGGTCAGGCGCCAGGTGCGTGGTGCGAAGACGGCGTCGCGGCCGAAGAGCGGGATGCCGGCGCCGATTGTCAACGGGGCAAGCTTGATGATCAGTTGGTCGATCTCGGGGTAGAGGGCACCGGCCAGCGCGCCGCCACCGATCACCCAGACGTCCTTGCCGTCGTGGCGCTTCAGCTCTCGTACCGTCGCAATGGGGTCTTGGCCGATGACCTCGACGGCCGGGTCCGGGCTGCTGCCCAGCGTGCGGGAGAACACCAGGTGGCGCAGGTGCGGGTAGGCGTCGGTCACGCCGGCCTTCAGGCCCACCTCGTAGGAGTGGCGCCCCTCCAGCACTGTGTCGAACCGGCTGCCCTGGTCGGTGATGCCGAACGCCTGCCGGGCCGGACCGGGGAGGGTCTCCGGGTATTCGCTGACGAGGTGGTGCAGGTAGTCGTCCGGGACGGGCCAGAAGCCGTCGGGGCCGGTGGGGTCGGCGCCGTCGGGGCCGGCGATGAAGCCGTCCAGGGTGGCGGCGATGTAATACACGAGCTTGCGCACGACGATCTCCTCGTTACAGGGGTGTCATCAGCCTGCCGGGCGTGGCACCGGGCTACAAGATCACAATTGGTAACGTGCCATAACCCTTCGCTAATACGTGGATCGGGAACAGCACATGGAACTCCGCGACATCGAGATCTTTCTGACCCTGGCGGAGGAACTGCACTTCACCCGCACCGCCGAACGGCTGCACGTGACCCAGGCCCGGGTCAGCCAGGCGATCAAGAAGCAGGAACGTCGGATCGGCGCTGCGCTGTTCGAGCGGAACAACCGGCAGGTGGCACTCACACCGATCGGCCAACGGCTCTTCAACGACATTCAGCCCATGTACCGAGGTCTGCACGAGGGCATGGACCGGGCCAGGCTCGCCGCCCGCGGCAGGACCGGGGTGCTGCGGGTCGGGTCGATCGCCGTCAACCTCCATGATTTTCGCGAGTTGTTCGACGGGTTCGCGAAGGACCACCCCGAGTGCGAGGTGCAGCTCCGACATGTCGACTTCGGCGACCCCTTCGGTCAACTGCGCGCCGGCGACATCGACGTGCAGATCGTGTGGCTGCCCGTCAAGGAGCCGGACCTCACCGTCGGCCCGGTGATCTACACCGAACCCATCGTGCTGGCCGTCGGGGCAACCCACCGGCTGGCCGGCCGGGAATCGGTCTCCTACGAGGACCTTGCGGACGAGACGGTCATGGGCGGTGCCCGGCCGGACTACTGGCGGGAGATCCTGGTGCCCGTACGCACACCCAGCGGACGGTTGATCCCGATCGGCCCGTCGGTCTCCAACTTCCAGGAGATGATCCCGATCCTCGTCACGGGCGAAGCCGTCTCGCCGGTGCACGCCCAGGCCGCCCGCTACCACGCGCGGCCGGACATCGCCTACGTGCCCATCCACGACGCCCCGCCGGGCCGGTGGGGGCTCATCTGGCGTACCGGCAGCGAGACGGAACTCATCCGATCCTTCGCCAGCGCCGCGTCGCGCCTCACCGCCTGAACTGCTTCTCGAACCAGTGGTGGGCGTAGTGCTCGGTGTTGTACGCCTCGATCTCCCGGTAACCGGTCGCCCGGTACAGGGCGATCGCCTCGGTGAGGTTGCGGTTGGTGTCCAGCCGAACCGCTGTCGCGCCGCGCTCGGCGGCGTACCGTTCCAACTCGCCCAGCAGCCGCCGCCCGACGCCGAGCCCGCGTACGGTGTCGGCCACCCAGACGCGTTTGATCTCTGCGGACGCGTCGCTGTGGAGTTTGACAGCGCCGCAGCCGATCGGTTCGCTGTTGAGGGTGGCGAGCAGGAGCACCCCGTTGGGCGGGACGAGCGCTTCGTCGGGGAGCGGTTTGCTCAGGTCGGGGTCGAACCCGCCGTCGAATCGTCGTGCGATGTCGCGGACGTAGGCCCGCAGGCACGCACGGGCTCGCGGGTCGCTCGGCGGGCACGGCTCGATGACGACCATCGAGCCCATGAGCAGCCGTTCGACCTCCGCCATGGCGGCGACGAGTCGTTCACGACGGTCACCGGTCAGCGGTTCGAGGATCGAGGCGGCGAGATCGTCCGACCGCTGGTCGAGGTCTGCCCACTGGGCCCGGCCGGCGTCGGTGAGCGTGGCGACGCGTACCCGGCCGTCGGCGCCGGTCTGGTCGGCTGGTCCGACGGCGATGAGGCCGTCGTTCTCCAGGATGCGCAGGAGTCGGCTGAGGTGTCCGGAGTCCAGGCCGAGCCGGGCCCGTAGCGCGGCGACCTCGGCACCGGCGGGGCCGATCTCCCAGAGCAGCCGCGCCTGCCCCAGCGGGCGCCCCTGGGCCATGTACTCGTCGTCGAGCGCACCCACCCGTTGGGTGACCGTCCGGTTGAACCGCCGCACGGCGGCGATGAGATCCGAGTCCATATACCTGACTTTAGTCAGGCTTCTCGACTACGCGCCAGATCGGTGCCGGTAGGAGCCGATGCCGGCGTGGTCCAGGACGACCACCACGAGCACCACCCCGGTGGCGACCGCACTGACCGCCAACAGCGGCAGCCGCACGACGGCCGCCGCGCCGGCCAGCACGAACAGGGCTGCGACCCGGGGCCAGGAGAGTCGCCGGTGGATCGCCGCCGAGAAGAGGATCCGCCCGACGAGGAACAGCATCGGGCCGCTCAGGATGACCAGGACCGCTGTCGTGTCACCGGCCCGCAGGGGGTGGGCGATGCTCAGTTCGGCGCCGACGGCGGTGACCACCAGCCCGGCGATCATCACCAGGTGCAGGTATCCGGTGATGACCCCGAGTCGGGACGGGTCGGAGTGCTCGATGGCCGGGCCGAGGCGCTGGCCGGCAGGCGTGACGTAGAGCAGACCGATCAGCACCGCGGCGGCGAAGACCAGCAGGAACGCGGCGGTCTGCGCGAGGGCGAGGTCGCTTCCGGCGTACGAGAGGCCGGCCACCAGGACGAGCTCGCCGAGCGCAATGATCATGATTTGTTGGTAGCGCTCGGCGAAGTGCTCACCGGCCAGATGCAACTCCTGCGGCCCGGTCCGGCCCATCAGTGGAGTGGGCCAGCCGAGTCGTGGGCCGGTGAGATCGATGGCGAGGGCGAGCAACCAGAGCGGCACCCGCCACTGCGGCAGAAACCCACCGGCCACCCACGGTACGGCCGACACGCTGAACCAGCAGAGGATGCGCAGCGCCCGGCTCTGCCGCGGGTGGCCGCGTAGTGCCAGGACGGTGAACACACCCCGGGCGACATGCACCGAGACGTACGCGCTGGCGAAGAGCAGGCCCCGCCCGTCCAACGCCTGCGGGATCGCCACCCCGGCCAGCAGGCTGCCCAGCGCGGCACCGACCAGCAGCCAGCGCACCGCCGGGCTCTCCGGGTCGTACCAGTGGGCGAACCAGGTGGTGGTCACCCAGATCCACCAGACCCCGGCCAACAGCAGGGCGGTGTGCAGTGCGCCGCCCAGACTGAGGTCGTGCAGCAGGTGGGTGGCCAGCTGACTGAGGGCGAGCACGAACGCCAGGTCGAAGAACAGCTCCAGGAACGAGGCGCTCAGCGGCGAGTCGTCGCCCCGCAGCAGGCGTTCGGGTCTGCTCGCCATCGGCGCTCCTCCCGCCGGCGCACGCCCTGCGTCCGTCGTACCACCCGAGGCCGGCCGCCGGAGGCGAAAGCGGTCAGCTGCGGGACGACGACCCGCTGACCCCTCGTGTCGTTGATCCGGCTGCGCCCATGGTCACCGCTGACCACGGTGGGGGCACCGACTCAACGAGGAGGGACGCCGATGACCGCTCAGCGCGAGACCGTGCAGGTCGACCATGACCTGTTCCGCGCCGTGTACGACTCGCCCGCATCACTGCCCGGCCGACACCGCTGGACCACCCCCGAGTCGGACGTCCGGCGGCTGGAGAAACTGCTCGGCATGCCTGCGCGCAGCATCGGCGCCCCGCTCTGGGTCAGCGGCGACGAACCCGACTGCCCGAAGTGCCGCCGACGGGTCACCTGGTACGACATCGTCTCGTCGGCGCTCTCCGGCCTGCACGACAAGGCCATGATCGCCACGGTCATCCTGGGCGAGCGCAAGTACGTCAACACCGAGATCCCGGACGCCATCGCCGGGGTGCGCTGCTCCGACTGTCACACGGCGATCGACGGTCTACGCAGCTTCAAGTGCCACAACTGGGCGTACGCCTTCGAGGAGCTGGAGGCCGTCCGCGAGCGGATGGCCGGCGGTCTCGCGCCGACCTGAGGCGGCAGCGGGCTCAGTCGGCTGAGCGGCGGGTGGGGCGGCGGCCGGGCGGGGAGGGCGGCTCCGGGCCGGGGTCGGGCACCGGCGGCATCGGCCGGGTGACCGGTTCGGCGCCGGTGACCCGCAGCGACTCGCCGTGGTGCCACAGCTCGACCTCGGCATCTCCGGCGGCGTCGGGCAGCTCGTAGCGGGCCTCGGCCGGGGTCAACGTGACCCGCAACCGGTGGCCGCGCCAGCGCAGGCTGAACGCCAGCCGGTCGATCCGGCGCGGCAGCCGGGGGTCGAAGGAGAGCACCCCGCGGTCGTCGCGCAGCCCACCGAAGCCCTGCACCAGCGCCAGCCACGCGCCGGCCAGCGAGGCCAGGTGCAGCCCGTCGGCGGTCTTGTCGCCCAGGTCGGCCAGGTCCTGAAGGACCGACTCGGCGAACAGGTCGTACGCCAGATCCAGGTGCCCGACCTCGGCGGCCAGCACGGCCTGCGGGGCCGCCGACAGCGACGAGTCGCGGACCGTGCGGGCCTGGTAGTAGGCCAGGTTGCGGGCCTTCTCGTCGGCGCTGAACTCACCGGGGCAGAGCTGCATGGCCAGCACCAGATCGGCCTGCTTCACCACCTGCTTGCGGTACAGCTCCAGGTACGGGAAGTGCAGCAGCAGCGGGTAGTCGTCGTCGCCGGTGTTCGCGAAGTCCCACTCGGGCTGTTCGGTGAACCCGGCGGCCTGCTGGTGCACCCCACGCTCGCTGTCGTACGGGATGGCCATCGCGTCGGCGGCGGCTCGCCAGCCGGCCACCTCGTCGCGGTCCACGCCGAGCCGGCCGGCCAGTTCGGGATGCCCCTCGGCGGCGTCCGCCGCGCCGCGCAGATTGCGCTTCGCCATCAGGTTGGTGAAGACGTTGTCGTCGACCAGCGCCGCGTACTCGTCCGGGCCGGTCACCCCGTGCAGGTGGAAGTCGCCCTCGCCCGACCAGTGGCCGAAGCCGTGCCAGAGCCGGGCGGTCTCCACCAGCAGTTCCAGCCCCGCCTCGGCCAGGAACCCCTGGTCGTCGGTGGCCGCCAGGTAGCGCAGCACCGCGTCGGCGATGTCGGCGTTGACGTGCAGCGCGGCGGTGCCCGCCGGCCAGTAACCGGAGCTTTCCCGGCCGCCGATGGTGCGCCACGGAAAGGTCGCGCCGGTCAACCGCAGTTCGGCGGCCCGTTCCCGGGCCTCGGGCAGGTGGGCGTGCCGCCACCGCAACGCCGAGCGGGCCACCGCCGGGGCCAGGTAGGTGAGCACCGGCAGGACGTAACTCTCGGTGTCCCAGAGGACGTGCCCGTCGTAGCCGTTGCCGGTCAACCCCTTGGCCGAGATGGTCCGGTCGGAGTCCGGGCGACCGGCCTGGATCAGGTGGAACATCGCGAACCGGACGGCCTGCTGAAGCTCCGGATCGCCGTCGAGCTGCACGTCGGCGACCTGCCAGGCTGCGTCCAGGGCGGCGCGCTGGTCGGTGAGCAGGGCGTCGAACCCGTCCGCGCGCGCCGCGTCCGCCTCGGCGGCGACCAGGGCGGCCAACCCGTCGGCGGGCGTCGCGTCGACCGCCGACCACTCGTAGGCGGCGAACTTCGTCAGCCGCAACCGCTCCCCCGGGTGCAGGCGACCCGTCACGGTCAGCCGTACCCGGTCCGCTGTGCAGTCACCGGTGCTGCTCACCGTGCCCGGCCCCTCCACCAGGTGACTGACCGCGACCGCGACGCGCTGACCGCTGCGCTCGGTGCGGTGCACCAGCACGCCGTCGAGGCCGGTCGCCCGGTACGTCTCGGCGGTCAGCGGGTCGGTGGGCACCGAGGCGGCCCGAGGGTCGTCCGAACGCTCCGGCACCTTCTCGTTGGCCAGCAGATCCGAGCAGACCCGCAGCTCGACGGCGGCGTCCAACGGCTCGACCTCGTACCGGACGGCGGCCACCGGGCGACGCGGCAGGGACACCAACCGGGTGCTGCGGATGCGTACGCCCCGCCCGGCCGGTGAAATCCACTCGGTCTCCCGGCGCAACACGCCGGTACGCAGGTCGAGCACCCGTTCATGGCTGCGCAGCGTCCCGGTCCGGAGATCCAACGGCTCGTCGTCGACCCAGAGCCGGATCAGCGCGGCGTTCGGTGCGCTGATGACGGTGTCGCTGGTCGGCGGAAACGCGTACCCCTCCTCGGGATAGCTCAGCTCGCGCCGCTCGTGGAAGCCACTGACGTAACTGCCCGGCATCCCGCACGGGGCACCCTCGTCGAGCACCCCGCGCCAGCCGATCCACCCGTTGCTCAACGCGAAGATCGACTCGGTCTCGCCGAGTCGGTCGACGTCGGCCGCCGTGCGCCGGATCCGCCAGGTCTCGTCGTTCGCCGTGGCGGCGGTGGACTGCTGTTGATCGGTGGCCGAACCGGTCTGCACGAAGCCTCCTGTCGATGTCGACGTTGTGCAGCAGCCAACCAGAGCCGGCTGTGCGAATCCTGGACGAAGGTCGCGTGGGCCGCCCGACCTTCGACAGCAGAGATGCCCTCTGCCGCGTTCCTAAGGTGTCCCCAAGGTGAACGGGGTATGAACGTGAAGTGAGGTGATGCATGGCCGACAACGGCAGCATGGACGTTCCGGAGATCAGCGCCGAGTGGTACAGCGACGTCGTCGACGCCGCCGCCGGCAGCCCAGAGCCGGTGCAGTGGTTCGTCGGACACGCCACCGAGGGGGTGATCCTGCTACTCGGCGCGCTGCTGGTGATGGCCGCGCTGAGCCGCCGGTCCGGCGGCCCGCACGACCGGGCACTCGCCCTGATCGCGCCGGTGCCGGCCCTTGTGGCGTACGTGGGCAGCGAGTTCTTCAAGACCGTGGTGGACCAGGATCGCCCCTGCCGGACGATCGGTCGGGAGATCATCGCGGGCGCCTGCCCACCTCCGGGCGACTGGTCGTTCCCCAGCAACCACGCCACCATCGCCGGCGCGCTGGCGGTCACCACGTTGCTGCTCTCCCGCCGACTCGGCCTGGTCGCGCTGCCCCTGGCCGCGCTCGGCGCCTTCTCCCGGGTCTTCGTGGGCGTGCACTACCCGCACGACGTGATCGCGGGTGTGCTGTTCGGCGCCCTGGTCGCCGTGGTGGTCACCCCGTTGCTGGCCCGCCCGACCAGCGAGGTGCTCCGCCGCCGGGCCAACCGCCCCGACAGCCCGGTCCCCGAACTGGCCAGCCGCTCCCGCCCCTGACCACCGACGCCCGAGGGCGGCGGTTCAGGTCGTCAGCAGGAGAGCCGCCGTGGTGCCGAGCAGCAGGAACGGGCCGAACGGCAGGTGGGTGCTCCAGTTGGCGCGGCGGGTGACCAGTAGGCCCAGACTCACCACTGCGGAGAGCCCGAAGGTGAGCACCAGCCCGAACAGCAGCACCGGCCAGCCGTACCAGCCGAGCAGCGCGCCGACGCTGAGCGCCAGCTTGGCGTCGCCCAGCCCGAAGCCGCGGCGGCCGAGCAGCACCGCGGTGCTGGCGAAGAAGAGCGCCAGCCCGCTGCCGCCGAGGACGGCTCGCAGCCAGTGCCCCGGATCGGCGTCGAGCGCGGCCACGCCGAGCAGCAACCAGGTGCCGGCCGCCGCGGGCACTGTGAGCCGATCCGGCAACCGGTGCACGGCCAGGTCGACGAGGATCGCCGGGATGGTCCAGCCCAGCCACCAGATCAGCGCCGGCAGCGCCCCGCCCGGCGGACCGGCGAACGCCAGCAGCACCGCCGCAGCGAGCACCGCCAGCTCGACGGTGACCGGCGGTGGGCCGACCCGGGCGCGACACTGACCGCACCGGGCTGCCGGGCCCAGCGTCGGCCAGGGGCGGGTCAGGCCGATCGGCGCGCCGCAGGCGTCGCAGCCGGTCCGGCTGGGCAGACCCGGGGGTACGGCGTAGCGCAGCGCGGCCAACCGCATCAGCGGGCTGATCGCGAGGATCGCGAACACTGTCGAGAGCCGGGTGCGTGCCACCGCCGAGACGAGGCCCGCCGGTCGTTCGCGCGGCGGAGGGGGCGGTGCCTGGCTTGCGGGTCCGGTCGCATCACCGGACGGCGGGGGTGCCGGGCTCCGATCGGGTGGGTCTTCCCGACCGGGGATGGCGGCCGGGGGGCCGGTCAGCGCCATGTCGCCTCCATTGCGGCCAGACGCTCCCCCGCGATGCTGAACACGGATCGTGACTGAACACTCCCTGCGGTGTAGCGGATGGCGCAGAAAGCGACCTGCCGACCGGAGCCTGCGCGGGTGCTTTCGACCGCTTCCGGGTCAGCCGCGCCGATGGACGAGGCGGCCCGCCGACACTGTGCCGACGTTGGTCGAATGCCGGGATGGGACCGCGATGTCCCACTCCTGCGACCGGTGACGCGAGGTCGGTGAACCCATCCGGCCCGGCGACGCCGCATCAATAACGACAGTTCGCTCGCCCATTGCCCGGGGCGCAGTGCGGACACCCACCACCACCACCTGTCATCACGCTGAGTGTTCGCTTGAATTGCCTCTGTTGCATCGGCGAGCGTCAGCCTATGCTCGCCCCTTGGGTGTGACGCAAGCCTCACCTTCACCATCGGACGACACAGGACCCCGATTTTGTAGAAGATCCGTAACGGTGAATGCAGAAGCGCAATGAACGGCTCCGGATGTGCTGATCCGGGCGCGCTTCCGCATGCCCGGCGGCGGTGAACCGTCACCGCCGCGGGCGACCACGAGGAGGCTCGACGGTGCGCGGACGGCAGCTCAGGAGAGCGGCAATCTGCCTGCTGGTGGGCGTGGCGGCGATGCCGGTCACCGCCTGCGCCAGCGGACGGGAAACGGTCGAACGGCCGACGGAAGTCCGCGACAACGGGCCCCGGACCGATTCCGACGTAGACCGACGCGCTGCCGAAAAGGCGGCACTTGACGCGTACTCCGGGTATCTCGCGGCCTCGCGCGCGGCGGGCCTGCGCAGTGATCCGCGTTCGCCGGAACTGTCCCGTTTCCTCGGAGATCCACTTCTGACTCGGGTTCGGGTGTCCATTCGCGAGGCTAAGGAGCACGGCGCCATGCGTACCGGGACGTTCAAGTCCGACCCGACCGTGACCGCCGTCAGCCTGGACGCGAAGCCGGCCACCGTGGAGATCCAGGACTGCCTGGACACGACCGGCTACCGGCTGGTCTACGCCAAGGACAAGCGCTCGGTCCCGGGCAGCGGTGGCGGCAGACACCTCTCCACCGCCACCGCGACCCGCTATCCCGACGGCCGCTGGCTGATCAACTACGGCGCGACGCACCGGGACCAGCCGTGCTGAGCGGGGCCGCGACAACCCGACGGGCGCTCGCCGGGATCGGCCTTGCGCTCCTGCTGGCAGTCGGTGCGACCCCGCCGGCCGCCGCCGCCCTACGGGCCGACCCGGGAGCGGGCTGCCCACCCGACCAACCCGACTGCAGCGTCTGGGACGACGAGCCCGGCAATCCCGGTGATCCCGGGGGCGGCGGGGACAACGGCGGGGGCGGGGACGACGGCGGCGGTGGCGGTGGCGGCGTCTGCCAGTGGAACGGGCGGACCATCCCCTGCTACGACGAGGACCTGGGCTGGTTCAACAACGGCAACGGGTGCTACTACAAGTTGACCGAGGGGCCGGTCGAGGCGCCCGAGGGTGAGCAGTGGTATCTGGAGACCTGCAACGGCGGCGACCTGGGTGCCCAGGAGGTGGTGTCGCTGGCCGATGCGCCGGCCGGCTTCGGCGCGCCGCCGGACCCCGAGGAGCTGGCCCGTCGCGCCCTGGCGTCGATCAAGCTGCTGCCGGCGCGGCTGAAGGTCGCCCCCCGTAAGGACATCGGTCCGGGCCTGGTCGGCCTGCCGGTGTGGATGTGGGCAACAGCAGGGAAGAACTACTTCGGCCCGCTATACGCCGACGAGTCCGACCGGGGTCTGACCGTCTACATCGAGGCGAAGGTCGACCGGATCGTCTGGGAGATGGGCAACGGCAAGACTGTCACCTGCTACGGCGCCGGCACCGAGTACAAGGCCACTGGCGCGCGGGCGGGTGCCACCTCCCCGGACTGCGGCTACGACGAGGGCTACTCGAAACCTGCCACCTACAAGGTCACCGCCACCACGCACTGGACGGTGAGCTGGTGGACCAACAGCGACGCCTCGAGGCGGGTGATCCCGCAGACCCGGAGAAGCGGCATCGTGCAGATCAGGATCAACGAACTCCAGGTGGTCACCAGATGAGCCTCGCGACGCGCAACGGAACCCCGTCGGTGGACGCACCCGTCAACCCGCCCACAGTGGTCCGCCAGCGCCGGGTCCGGCCCGGGCTGCTCGGACTCGCCGTCCTCCTGATCGCCCTGGGCGGGCTGGGCGCGGCCTTCGCGGTCACCTCGGTACGGGCCACCGGCAGCTATCTGGCGGTGGCCCGCCCGGTTGAGGTGGGCCGGGAGATCAGCGCCGCGGACCTGGTCACCGTGCAGGTCGCTGGCGGCCAGGGGCTGCGCCCGGTGCCTGCCGCACGGCTCGACGAGGTGGTCGGCAAACGGGCCGCCGTCGCGCTGCTTCCGGGCACGCTGCTCACCCTGGGACAGGTCACCGACGACCCGCTGCTCGGCCCCGGCCAGCAGCAGATCGCGCTCGGCCTGAAGACCGCCCAGGTGCCTGCCCGCGAACTGCACCCCGGTGACAAGGTCCTGCTGGTCAGCACTCCGGACAACGATGCCGACGGAGACACTGCCGCCGCCGGCACCCGGTTCGCGGCCACCGTCATCGACATGGTCAGCCCGGCCAACGACGACAAGGTCCTGTACCTGGCGCTGCTCACCCGTGATGTGCCCGCGGTGGTGGCGCTCGCCGCACAGGAACGGCTCGCCGTCGTGCTGACCGAGGCGGCCTGAGCATGGCGATCATCGCGCTGGTGTCGGCGAAGGGTTCACCCGGCGTCACCACCTCGGCCCTGGCCTGCGCGCTGGCCTGGCACCGGCGGCTGGTGGTCGCCGAATGTGACCCGGCCGGCGGCTCGATCCTCGCCGGATACCTCGGCGGCCAACTGGACGGCCCGCGCGGCATCGGAGAGCTGGCCGTCGGGGAGCTGCGCGACGGCAACCTGGAGACCGCGTTCTGGTCCCAACTGGTCGACCTGGACGCACCCCGCCGGGAACGGCTGCTGCTGCCCGGCATCGTCGACCCGGCCCAGAGCGGCAGCGTCACACCGCTCTGGCAGCGCTTCGCCGACTACTTCGACGCCCTCGACCGCGGCACCCCCGGCTACGACGTCCTGGTCGACTGTGGCCGGCTGCACGTGACCGGGCCACCGTGGCCGGTGCTGCGGGCCGCCTCGGTGGTGCTGTTGGTGACCCGGGCGCACCTGCCGGACCTCTCCGGCACCCGCGCGGTGGTCACCGCTGTCGAACGGGACTTCGCCGAGCACCGGGTGCCCCCGGGCACCCTACGGCTGCTGCTGGTCGGCGACGGGCACGGGCGGGCCGAGATCAGCCGCGCCCTGAAACTGCCGGTCATCGCGCGGCTGCCGCACGATCCGCGTACCGCCGGGGTGCTCGCCCTGGGCGGGACCGTGCGGGCCGGTCGGCCGTTGATGCGCGCGGCGGCCGCGCTGGAGGTCCCGATCGGGGCGCTCCTGGAACGGCGACGGGCCCGGTTGGCGTGGCCCGTGCAGCAGGGGGTGCCGGATGCGATTTGAGCCGGTCTCCACCGATCCGCGCCAGCAGCCACCGGCGGTGACCTCCACCGCGCCGCCCCTGGCCGTGCCGAACGGCCGGCACCACCAGTCCGGGCCGCAGCCGCAGCCGGCGCCCGCGGCCACCCCGCCGCCGGAGGCGCCGCCCCGGGCCCGGATGGACTTCCAGGTGGTCCGGGAGCTGCGCCGGGAACTGACCGAACGGCTCACCCTCTGGCAGCGCGGCCGGGAGTTCACAGTCGACGAGGAGGACACCGAGCGGGCCCGACTCGCCGTCACTGTGGTCTCCGCGTACGCGGACTCGGTACGCCGGGCCGGCACGCCGATGGCCGCCGGCGACGAACGCCTGCTGCTCGACCAGGTGACCGCCGAGCTGGTCGGGCTCGGCCGGCTACAGACGCTGCTTGTCGACGACACCATCGAGGAGGTGCACATCCTCGGCTGCGACCAGGTACGCATCACCCGCCACGGCGGTGGGGTGGACTGGGCGGAGCCCATCGCCGACAGCGACGCCGAGCTGGTGGAGATCCTCCAGGCGGCGGCCCGTCGGGCGGGCGCGACCGAGCGCTCCCTCTCCACTGTGAAGCCCACCCTCGACCTGCAACTGCCCGACGGCAGCCGGCTGGCCGCTGTGTTCCTGGTCAGCCACCGCCCGTACGCGGTGATCCGAAAGCACAACACCCTGGACGTCAGCCTCGACGACCTCGCGGGAGCCCGAGGTGACCTGGACGAGATGATCGACCCGCTGCTGCGCGACTTCCTCCGCGCGGCGATGCGCGCCGGTCTGAACATCATGGTCGCCGGGTTGGCCGGTGCCGGAAAGACCACTGTCATCCGGGCGCTGATGAACGAGATCCCGCAGGACGAGCCGTACGTGCTGCTGGAGGAGAGTCGGGAGCTGCTCCCGGCCCGCCGCCGGGAGCGGCACCGGGCGGTGATGAGCTTCGAGGCCCGGGAGGGGCACGGCGAGCGCGGTTTCGACGGCCGCCCAGCCGGTGAGGTGACCATCGCCGACCTGATCCCGCTGTCGCTGCGGATGGGCGTCCTGCGGATCATCGTGGGTGAGGTGCGGTCCCGGGAGATCGTGCCGATGCTCCAGGCGATGACCACCAGCCGGGGGTCGATGTGCACCATCCACGCCCGTACCGCCTCCGGTGTTGGTGAACGGATCGTCGAGCTGGCCCTGGCCCACGGCCGCGAGATGACAGTCGACCAGGCCCGCCGGATGGCCGGCAACGCGCTCGACCTGATCGTCTACGTCACCATCGAGGACGAGACCGCGATCGGCGGGCGGAAGCACCGGTTCGTCTCGCATGTGGAGGAGGTGATCGGGGCCGGCGAAGCCGGTCGGATCACCACCACAACCGTCTTCGGGCCGGGCCCTGACGGTCGTGCGGTTCCCCGGCACCTGCCGGAGCGGGTCCGCGACCAGTTGCTGCGGGTGGGTTACGACGCGCGGCTGCTGACCCGGTGGGTCGAGGCCGGTGCCGGTGCCTGGCGGCGGCCTCGGCAGACCCGACTGGCCCGGCGGTGACCTGATGCTCGACAGCCTGGAGTTGATTGCGGTGGTCTCCGGCGCCGCCTGTGTGGCCGGGCTGCTGCTGGCCGTGGTCGCCCTGGTCGGCACCCGTCGACCCCCCGGGCCGCAGCCGGGCAGCGGGCCAGGGCTGAGCCGCCTCTGGCGCGGGCCGGGCAACACTCCGGCCGAGCAGCGGGCCTACCAGGCGCTGCTGGTCGCCGCGCTGGTCGCCGGCGCGTTGGCGTTCCTGCTGACCGGGCTGCCGGTGGTGGGCCTGCTGGTGGCGGTGGCGGTGCCCGGCACCCCGTGGCTGTTCGGGGTGGGCAAGGCCGAGCAGCGGGCGATCGCCCGGATCGAGGCGGTCGGCGAGTGGACCCGCCGACTCAAGGACGTCTCCGGCACCGGGCAGGGCCTCCAGCAGGCGATCATCGGCACGATCGGCAGCGTGCCACCCGGCATCGAGGACGAGGTTCGGCTGCTGGCCGCCCGCCTCCAGGCCGGCTGGATGGCCCGCTCCGCGCTGCTGGCGTTCGCCGACGAGATCGCCGACCCGGTCTGCGACCAGGTGGTCGCGGCGCTGATCCTGCACCTGTCGGACCGGGGTGAGCGGCTGGGTGACGTGCTCGGTTCGATCGCCGGTGCGGCGTCCGCGGAGGTGGCGACCCGTCGGGAGATCGAGGCCAAGCGCACCCAGCCTCGGTTCGCGGTCCGCTTCCTCACCGGGATGACGCTGGCGACCCTGGCGTACGGGCTGATCAACACCGAGTACATCAGGCCGTACGGCACGCCGATGGGTCAGCTGGTGATGGCCGCCCTCGGCGCCGCCTTCATCGGCCTGCTGGCCTGGGTGCGGTCGATGAGCCAGCCGCAACGGCCGGCCCGGTTCCTGCCGGCGCCCAACCCGGCCGAGGTGATCGCATGATCGTGAACTGGCAGTTCGTCCTCGCGGTCTGCGGCGGCGCCGGGATCGGCCTGGGTGTGTTCCTGATGATCCGGGAGCTGGTGCCGGCGACACCGGCGCTCGGGCCTGCGCTGCGCCGACTGCATCAGCCGCCGGGCACCGGCCGGGTGGCCACGCCCGCGTCCCGGCGGCTTGACTGGCTGACCGGGATGTCCCGCTGGTTGCGGCCGCCGCAGATGCAGCTGGCGCTGATCGGCCAGACCTCCGAGCAGTACGCGCTGTCGGTGCTGCTCTCCGCGCTGATCGGGTTGGCCACACCGACTGTGCTCGGGGTGGTGCTGTGGCTGCTCGGCATCCCGTTCCCGCTGGTGGTGCCGGTGCTGGGCAGCCTCGGTCTGGCGCTGCTGGCCGGCCTACTGGCGCACCGCGCCGTGCTGACCAAGGCCAACGCCGCCCGCGACGAGTTCCGCCAGGCGGTCTGCACCTACCTCGACCTGGTGGCGTTGCAACTCTCGGCCGCGCACGGGCCGGTGCAGTCGCTGGAGCGGGCGGCGGCGGTCTGCGACGGTTGGGTGTTCGACCGCCTCCAGGAGTCGCTGCGGATCGCCCAGATGCAGATGCACGCGCCCTGGGACGAGCTGCGCGACCTCGCCGACAAGATCGGCATTCCGGAGTTGGGTGATGTCGGCGCGATCATGCGCTCCTCCGGTAGCGAGGGCGCGCAGGTGCACGAGACGCTGCGCAGCCGGGCCGACTCGCTGCGCGACCAGATCCGCACCGACAACCTGGCTCGCGCCGAGGCAATCACCAGCAAGCTCGACATTCCGGGCGCGCTGCTCGTCTTCGTGCTGCTCGGGTTCGTCCTCTATCCGTTCATCGCCCGTGTCTGACCTCGTCCCCCTGAAGGAGAACACCATGTCCATCCTCAGCTATCTGCACGTCGTGGTGACGGCGCGCATGGCCGAGCTGCGCCGCGACGGTGAGCGCGGCGACAGCCCGGTGCCCACTGCGGTGATCATCGCCGGCCTGGTCGCCGTCGCCATGGCCGTCACCGCATTGGCCCTGACCAAGGCCAACAGCTGGATGACCGGCATCCCGAATTACACGAAGCCGTAGTAGCTGGCGTGCGTGCAGTTGCGTTCTCAAGGTGGCGCCGGGCGGTCATCGCCGCCCGGCGCCGCCTCGCGGCCGGCGACCGCGAGCGGGGTGCCAACCCGGTGGAGTTGGCCGTGATGATGCCGCTGATCCTGGTGCTGCTCTTCGCCTCGATCCAGGTCGCGGCCGTCTTCCTCGCCCGCTCCACGGCGTTGAACGCCGCGCAGAGTGGCGTCAACGCGCAGCGGACGTACCAGGCGCGCAACGGCGCCGGGGTGGACAGCGCCTCCCGCTTCCTGAACGCCGCCGGCGGTTGGCTGGTGGGTTGGGACAAGGCCGGCCCGACCTGCGTGACCACCACGACCGACGTGACCTGCACGGTGAGCGGCCGGTCCCTGTCCGTGGTGCCGGGCGTGGACTTCGCAATACGGCAGACCGCCCACGGAACGGTGGAGAGGGTGACCCCGCCATGACCCGTACCGCCGAGCGCGGCTCGGTCTCCATCGAGGTGGCGGTGCTCGCGCCCGCGTTCATCGCGTTGATGGTGCTGGCCGGTGTGGTCGGGCGCAGCGCGGTGGCGGCGGAGGCGCTCGAAGCGGCCGCGCACGACGCCGCACGGGCGGCCTCGATCTCCCGGGATTCCACCACCGCCAGGAAGAAGGCGCTGGAGGCCGCCCAGGCCCAACTGGACTGGCACGGCCTGGCCTGCACCAACAACCTGAAACCGGAATTCACCGGCAAGTCGCCCGGCAATGCGTCCAGCTTCGACGATGCCTTCAGGAGTTCGGTCGGTAGCAACGCCACGGTGACGGTGACGATCCGCTGCATGGTGTCGTTCAGGGACATCACACTCGACGTCCTGCCCGGAATGGATTTCGAGAAGGAGATTTCGGCGCAGTTCACCTCCCCGCTCGACCGTTACCGGAGTCGGCAATGACGGCCACGACGTCGGCCGTCGGGCCCTCACGGGCAGGTGAGCACGGCCGGGTGAGCATCTTCCTCGCGGTGACGATGGTCGGTGTACTGGCCATCATCGGCCTCTCCTTCGACGGCGCCGGGCAGCTCCGCACCCTGCAACGCGCCCAGAACCTGGCCGCCGAGGCGGCCCGGGCCGGCGGTCAGGCCATCGACCGGGCCACCGCCATCGAGGGCGGGCCGACGCGGATCAACGAGCCGGAGGCGCGCGATGCGGTCGCCAGCTACCTGGCGACCGTGAACACCTCTGGCCACACAGTGAACTTCCCCGAGGTCGACGGGGAAACCCTGATCCGGGTGACCGTCTCCATCACCTACCACCGCTCGATGGTCGGACCCTTCATCCAGCAGAAGACGGTCACCGTCACCAGCGAGGCGACCGCGCGTGCCATCACCGCAACACCCTAGAAAGGAAGGCAGCCATGCCCGTATCGGGTGGGTCCGTCGTACGGCGGACCGGACGGATCCTCACCGGCATCGGCGCGCTGGCCGTGCTCCTGGTGCTGCTGGTCGGCGCGCCGATCGCGCTGCTCGCCTTCGCCGGTAACCCGCTGCCCGATCACCTTCCCACGATCAGCGAGGTGGGCACCGCGCTGACCAGCCGGGACGACGGCCAGCTCTTCCTGCGGGCGCTCGCCGTGGCCGGCTGGTTCGGTTGGGCCACGTTCGCCTTCTCCGTCCTCGTCGAGCTGGGCGCACAGACCCTGCGTCGCCCGGCGCCGAAGCTGCCCGGGATGGGCCGCCAGCAGAAGGCCGCCGCCGCGCTGGTCGGCTCGGTCGCGCTGATCCTGGTCGCCAGCCCGGCCGCCGCCAGCGCCGCGGCAATCTACGGAACTCCGGTGTACGCCAGTCCGAGCGCGCCGGCCGTCACCGCACTGGCCGCGCCGACCCGCGCCGCGACGACACCGGACACGGCCGCGCCGGTGGCCCGAGGCGGGCTGCTCGGCATGGCCGGGACGGGGCTGGCCGCACCCGGTGCCTCGGCGGCGAACGACGAGGCCGCGCCGGTGTACCGGGTGGCGCGGGGCGACTACCTCGGGGAGGTGGCCGAGCGGTACCTGGACGAGTTCGGCGACTACCGACAGCTCGCCAAGCTGAACAAGCTCGACGACCCGGACCGGATCCGCCCCGGCCAACTGCTCCGACTGCCCACGGAGGCCACCGACCAGGGGGCCCGGCAGCACGCCACCGGCCGGGTCGTCGACCGCCCCGCGGCGCCGAAGCCGCCCGCGCCCCGGCCTGCGCCCGAGCGGGCCGCACCGGCGCGGGTGGCCCCGGCACCACCCAGCGGTACGGAGTCGGCGGGCCAACCACCAGCGATGACGGTCGGTGCGGCCCGAGCCGGTGCCGCCGATCGGGTGAACCGCCCGCTGGCGGTCTCCGCCGTACTGGCGGTGGCGAGCATCGTCGGCGCCCAGATCGGCGCAGCCCTGGGGCTGCGTCGCCGTCCAGCCACCGCCGGGGCAGCTCCCCGACTGGCCGCGTCCTCCCGTACAACCCGAAGCGGCGCAGGCCGGCGAAGCGGTGGCGCGGGCCAGAGCAGCGGCGGCGCGGGCCGGCGGGGCGGTGGTGGGGCGGCCGGAAGCGGTGCCGCGTGGGCTGCCAGCCGGGCAGCGGCGGCCATCGAAGCCCCGGCGACACCGCACGGCGGCGCGGCGCCGAGCGGGAACGACTTCGCGCCTCGCGGTGGCGGAATGACGCCTACCGGCAATGGGGTCACACCTGCCGGCAGTTGGGTGACGCCCGCCGGCAACGACGTGGCACCCGCCGGAAGCGGAATGGCCTTCCCCGGCAGCACGGCGTTCCCGGGCAGCGGGATGGCTCTCTCCGGAGGCACTGCACCTCACGGCGGCGGAATGACGGCCGCCGGCCCTGGGGGCTGGAGTGGTGACGACGGCTGGGCCGGTGCTGATGGCGAGGGCGGGTTGTTCAACGGCGGGCACGGCCTCGACTCCGTACCCGACGGTCCGCCGGTCGGCCGGCACCGACGCACCTGAGCGGCCCGCAGGACCTGGTGTCTCCGCCGTCCAGCGGAAGGTCGCGAAGGTCGCGCCGATCGCGCCTGCGACAGTCGAGGCGTCGCCGCCTAGCGGGAGCGGGCAGGGGGCAATGTCTCGGAGAGCGATATGCCTGTGAGTCATCAAGATGACTCACAGACATATGCGTCGAAGGGGTTGCTGCCTCGAGGCGAGGAGCATCGGCGCGGGGGCGACACACCCAACGCCGGAGATGCCCGGGTCAGGACGGGCGGGCCGGCGCCGGCGGCCAACACGGGCGGGTAGCGCGGGCCGGTCAGGGCAGGCGGGTCTGGAGCACGCCGTCCTGGATCCGGGTGGGCAGGATCTGCTGGTCGTTGCCGGACGGCCCCTGCACGACCTCACCGCCGTTGAGCCGGAAGGCGCTGCCGTGCCACGGGCAGACCACGCAGGCGTGGCCGTCGATCTCCTGCACTTCGCCCTCGCCGAGGGGCCCGCTCTGGTGCGGGCAGCGCTCCAACATCACGGTCACCTCGTCACCGTGCCGGTAGAGGATGACCGAGATGTCGTCGTCCACCTCTCGGGTGATCAGGGTGCGTTGCGGCAGCGTCGCCATGTCGGCCAGCGAGTGCCAGCCATCGGTCATCCGGTGCAGCTCGGAGACGCTCTGGTTGACCTGAGCCCCCTGCTTGTACGCCAGGTGACCCCCGATGTACGCGCCGAGGCTCACGGTGGAGAGCCCGAGGAAGCCGAGGGCGCGACCCATGCCGTGGCGGCCGGACAGTCGGGCGGCCAACGAGCCGGCGTAGAGCGTGATGCCGACGGTGTTGGCGGCGGCGTGCACCAGGCCGACCCGGCGCTGGTCCCGGGCGAGTGCCGCCCAGTCGTTCAGACCGGCGACCGCCGCTGGCAGCGCGCTGACGGTGCCCAGACCGACCAGCACGGTGGCGGGCCGGCGCTGCCCAGGCATGAGGTCGAGCACCGCGGCGCTGATCCACGCGCCGACCGGCACCTGCACCATCGCCGGGTGCAGCGGGTGCCCGAGGGTCACCCCGTGCAGCAGGTCGCGCAGCCGGCGTGGACGCAGCGTCCCCAGGACGACCTTCTGCAACCGGTCACCCGCGCGGTCCAGCCGGGAGTCCTGCTCAACTTTCGTCAAAAGTGCTCGCACGAGTACCGACTTCCCGGCGATCGCCGTCGCAAACCGGTCGACGACGACAAACTTGCCGCGCCGCCGACGCCGCCGATCTTGCACTTTCTGCTCCGATAAACCGGGGCACAAGCCACGAACCGGCAACCAGAACTGCAAGATCGACGGGGATTGTGGGGGTGGGGTGGGGCGGGCATGCTGGCGGGATGGGTGTGCGGGTGGAGCGGGTCGGTGCGGTCAGCACCGTTGTGCTGGATCGACCGGCTGCCCGGAACGCCGTGGACGGTCCTACGGCTCGGGCGCTGGCCGACGCGTTTCGGGCCTTCGACGCCGACCCCGACGCGGCGGTGGCCGTGCTCTGGGGCGCCGGTGGCACGTTCTGCGCCGGCGCCGACCTCAAGGCGATCGGCACACCGAGCGGCAACCGGGTCGAGCCGGAGGGGGACGGCCCGATGGGTCCGACCCGGATGACGCTCAGCAAGCCGGTGATCGCGGCGATCTCCGGGTACGCGGTCGCGGGCGGGCTCGAGCTGGCGCTCTGGTGTGACCTGCGGGTCGCCGAGTCCGACGCGACACTCGGGGTGTTCTGCCGCCGCTGGGGAGTGCCGCTGATCGACGGTGGCACTGTCCGGCTGCCCCGGCTGATCGGCGAGAGTCGGGCCATGGACCTGATCCTCACCGGCCGCCCGGTGCCGGCCGACGAGGCGTACACGATGGGTTTGGTCAATCGGTTGGTGTCACCCGGCCAGGCGCGGGCCGCGGCCGAGGAGTTGGCGGCGGCGATCGCCCGGCATCCGCAGACCTGCCTGCGCAACGACCGGGCGGCGCTGCTGGCCGGCGCGGGGCGGCCAGAGCCGGAGGCGCTGGCGACCGAGTTGGCGTACGGGATGGACTCGCTGGCCACTGACGCGGCGGCCGGCGCTGCCCGGTTCGCCGCTGGCGAGGGCCGACACGGCGCGACGCCGCCGGGAGGGGTACACCCCCCGGCGGCGTCGGCTACCGGCTAGCTCAGTTGCGGTTGATGGTGAAGGTTGTCGTGGGGTTCTGGATGTCCACAGCGTTGTTGCTCAAGCGGAGGTTGTTGAAGGTGACCGACCCGACGGCCGGCCCCTGCCCGGCCTCCGGCATCGGGTTCGCCCAGATGGCGAAGCCGGACTTCGCGTCGTAGGCGTCCCCGCTCTTCCGGGCACCACTGATGGAGATGTTCGTGAAGACCGTGTCGGTGATCGGGTTCTGCGGCTGCCCACCGACGTAGTTGGTCTGGAACATGATGCCGCTGTAGGTCGGATCGATGATGTCGACATCGCTGACCCGGATGCCCTGGAACACCTTCGAGGCGGAGAAGACCCAGATCGCCGGGAAGGTCTGCCCACCCCAGAAGTGCCCACCGGCCCGCACGATCGAGATGTTCTCGAAGCGGGTCGGCGGGCTGGCGCCGAAGCCGTTCATCGGGTAGCCGAAGTCGAGCGAGCTGATGGTGATGCCCGAGTAGACCAGCGTGTCCGCGATGTAGATGTTGCGGAACGTGTTGCCGTAGCCGCCGTACACGGCGACACCGGCGGCCCGCCAGGTCAGGGTCGAGGTCAGGTTCTCGTAGATGTTGTCCCTCATGTCGGCGCCGCCCGCGTCGATCGCCGAGAACAGCGCGAAGCTGTCGTCGCCGGTGGCCCGGGCGTCGTTGTTGCTGACCAGGTTGTTGGTGCTGCCGTTGGTCATGTTGATGCCGTCGGCGAACATGTTCCGGATCCGGGAGTTCTTGATCGTCATGTAGTCGGTGTTCGCGCCCCAGTAGAGGCACACCATGTGCTCGTTCCAGATGTTGTCGATCACGATGTTCGACACGTTGGAGAAGTCGAACACCTTGCCCGGACCGTCGATCCGCGAGGTGTAGTTGCCGAAGTACGCGAAGTTCTTGAACGACGAGTTGGCCGCCGAGTTCTCGGCCCGGAAGCCGATGTCGGTGTTGTCCTGGCCCGACGGCGCGTTGAACCGCGTGTACCAGGGGCCGGCGCCGGTCACCTGGACCGCCTTGCCGTACACCTGGAACTTCGACGAGGTGGAGTAGTTACCGGCCGGCAGGTACACCCCGACCAGGTTGCCGGTGGTGTCCATCCGCACCCGGTCCAGGGCGTTCTGCACGTCCTGGTGGGTGAAGCCGGTCGGCGTGGTGTAGCGGGTCGGGTCCGGGTTGGCGATCGGCGCCACCTGCTCGGTGTTGATGAAGTCGATCGCGTACGTGGTGGTGTTGGCCGGGTCCTTCTGAAGGCGGATCTTGCTGCCGGCCGCGACTGTGGAGTTGAGCATGACGTTGGCTTCGTCGTAGATGTGCCGCGGTCCGCCCGCGCTCGGCGAGTTGCCCGGGCTGGTCTCGTTGCCGTACAGCCAGGCGTACCGGGACGTCAGGTCGATGGCCTTGTGGAACGTGCCGTTGACGTAGACGTTCAACGTCGAGTTGATCCCGCCGCCGCCCGCTGCGTCCGGGATGGAGAAGCGGGTGACCAGCGTGTTGGTGCTGGCCCGGGTGGTGAACTCGACGTAGCTGCCGTTCGAGTTGAGGGTCACCGCCCGCCGACCGGACGCCTCGCCGGCCAGGTCGCCGACCTCCCGGTTCGGTCCGACGACGGCGGCGCCGCCGCCGATCACGCCGTCCTCGGCCTCGTACATGTCGTACGGCATGTTGGCGCCGCGACCGACGAAGAGCGGACGGTCACTGGTGTTGTTGGCCTGCTTCACCGGCAGTTCGTTGCCGTCGACTGCGAGCACCACCCGGACGGTGTACTTGCCGTTCGCGGCGGTCCAGGTGCCCAGGCTGATCGGGCCGACCGTCGCGCCGGCGTTGATCACGCCGGAGTACGAGCCGGTCAGGGTACGGACCACGGTGCCGGACTCGTTGAGCACGGTCAGGGTGATGCCGTGCGCACCGGACGCGGACGCCTGGTTGCCGGCATTGCGGATGGACACGGAGAAGGTCACCGTGTTGCCCGCCGACGGGTTGCCCGGCGACCAGGCGACCGCCGAGGCGACCAGGTCGGAGCTGGCGACCGCGGCGACGACCAACGGGCTGGGGTTGGTGTAGCTGTTGTTGGTGTCGTCCTGCTCGACGACGGTGTTCGACTCGTCGACCTTGGCGCTG
Organism: Micromonospora sp. NPDC005324; assembly: GCF_040607155.1. NCBI lineage: Bacteria > Bacillati > Actinomycetota > Actinomycetes > Micromonosporales > Micromonosporaceae > Micromonospora > Micromonospora sp. NPDC005324. The sequence continues at coordinate 35,320 of NZ_JBEXGE010000011.1, forward strand.
AGCGGGTAGCTGCCCGAGTCCCGGGTGCCGATGCTGGCGCTGACGGTGGTCGAGGCGCCGACCGCGAGACCGCCGACCGATGCCGTGCCCACCCGGGTGGAGCCCAGGTAGAAGTTGACGTTGGTCGCGCCGGAGGCCGCCGAGCCCGCGTTACGCACCGTCGCGGAGAGCGTGATGGTGCTGGTCTCCACCGGTGCGGACGGGCTGAACGACATGCCGGTCACGGTCAGGTCCGGGTTCGGCGCCGGAGTGCCGAAGACCTGGAACTCGGCCACCTGACCGGCCGGAGCGCCGGTGTTCGAGGCGATCGAGAGCCGTACGTCGGCCGCCGCGCCGGAGACCGGGATGGTCACCGTGTTGCCGCTGCCCGGGTTGAAGCTGTAGTTCGCCGCGCCGACCAGTGTGGTGAAGCTCGACGAGCCCTGGTCCCGGCCGAGCACCGTGATGTTCTGGGTACGCGCACCCCACGCCGAGTCCGGGTTGAGCTTCACGACGACCTGGCTGAGGCTGGCGTTGGCGCCGAGCTGCACGGTCAGCGTGCTCGGGTTGCCGTTGCCCTCCCAGTAGGTGGCCACGTTGTTGTCGTTGGCGTTGGTGGCCACGAACGTGTGCACGAACCCGGAGGCGGTGATCGGCTTGCCGATCGCCAGGTTGGAGCCGGTCGGCGGGTTGCCGGTGCCGGTCCGGGTCACCGTGTTGCTGTTCGCCGACTGGTTGCCGGCCGCGTCCTTGGCCCGCACGTAGTACGACACGGTGGCGCTGTCCGCCTGGCTGTCGGTGTACGTGAGCGTCGAGCCGCTGACGCTGCCACGCAGCGCGCCGTTGGCGTAGACGTCGTAGCCGGTGACGCCGACGTTGTCGGTCGACGCCGACCAGGCGAGCCGGATCTGCCCGCTGGCCGGCTGGGTGTAGGCCAGGTTGCCCGGGACGCTGGGCGCCTGGGTGTCGTTGCTGCCGGTGGCGCCGTAGACCTCGACCTCGGACAACTGGGCGGCCGGCCAACCGGTGTTGCCGGTCACCTGCACGCGTACGTAGCGGGTGCTGGCGGCGGTGAAGCTGACCGTCGCGGTGTTGCCGCTGCTCGGGTTGAACGTGTAGCCGGCGGACGCCTTCAGGGTGGTGAAGGACGAGCCGTTGGTCGAGCCGAGCACTGACAGCGTCTGGGTGCGGGTCTGCCAGTCCGACGCGGGCGGCAGCTTGAGCACCACCCGGTCCACGCTGACAGTGGCGCCCAGGTCCGCCTGGATCCACTGCGGGAACGCGTTGTTGGCGCTCTCCCAGTAGGTCGACGCGTTGCCGTCGTTGGCGTTGCCCGCCACGTAGTTCTGGTTGTAGCTGCTGGCGGTCATGGTCGCGGAGAGCCCGGCGAGCATGGCCACCCGGGCGGCGGCCGCGGACGGGTCGGCCGCCGGTGCCGCGCTCGCCATGGGGGTGACGACCGGGGCGGTGGCGAGGAGCATCCCGGCGAGCGCGCCGGCGAGAATCCGACGGCGGCCCGAGCGGGCGGTGCGGGGGACGGTGGTGGGCGCGCCGGATGGCGGCGTGCCTCGTCTGGTGCCAGTCCTGGACATGGGGTCGCTACACCTCTTTCGGGGGTGGGTGTGGGTGCGTTGCCCGGCGACGGGTGCAGGGGTACGCCCGTCGTTCCGCGACAGGTGGGGGACGGTGCGGGTTGGGGACGGGTGGGACGCCCGACGCCGCGTTGCGCCGAACCTTCCGGACCGGGTGCCCCCGCCCGGTCGGGGCGGGGGCACCGGACCTAGCTGGAGTAGACCTCGAATTCGCTGAGCTGGCCGGCTGGCCAGCCGCTGTTACCGGTGACTGTCAACCGCAGGTACCGCTGGGTGGTCGCCGTGAAGGTCACGGTGACCGTGTTGCCGCTGGCCGGGTTGAAGCTGTAGCCGGCGGCCCCCTTCAGCGAGCTGAACGTCGAGCCGTTGGTGGAGCCGAGCACCGCCAGCGTCTGCGTACGCGTCTGCCAGGCCGATGACGGTGGGAGCTTCAGCACGACCCGGGACACCGTCCGACTGGTGCCAAGGTCCACCGTCAACGACTGCGGGAACGCGTTGTTGGCGCTCTCCCAGTAGGTGTTCGCGTTGCCGTCCACCGCGTTGGGGGCGGCGTATACGTCGGAGTGGCTGGTCTCGGTGATCGACCGCCCGGCCGCCAGGTTGCCGGTGGGTGGCGGCGTGGTCGGGGGCGGGGTGGTCGGCGGCGGCGTGGTCGGCGGCGGGGTGGTCTGGGTGCCGCCGTACACCTCGACCTCGGAGAGTTGCGCGGCCGGCCAGCCGGTGTTGCCGGTGACGGTGACCCGGATGTAGCGGCGGTCACCGGAGGGCAGCCCGATCGACACGGTGTTGCCCGCGCCCGGGGCGAAGACCCGACCGGCGGACGACGCCAGCGTGGTGTACGACGAGCCGTCGGTGGAGCCGAGCACCGACAGGGTCTGGGTGCGTTGCTCCCAACCGCTGGGCAGCTTGAGCGCCACCCGGTCGACCGACCGGGACGCGCCCAGGTCGATGGTGACCGACTGGGGGAAGGCGTTGTTGGCGCTCTCCCAGTAGCTGGCCGCGTTGCCGTCCACGACGTTCGCCCCGGTGTAGCTCTGGTTGGTGCTGGTCGTGGTCGTCGACCGGCCCAGCGCCAGGTTTCCGCTGGTCGGCGGCGGGGTGGTCGGGGGCGGCGTGGTCGGCGGGGTGGTGGTCGGCGGCGGGGTCGTGGTCGGCGGCGGCGAGGTGGGCCCGCCGCCCCACTGGGGGTTCGGCCACGGGCCGCAGTACGGGGTCGGGGTGTACCAGCCGGAGTTGCCGGAGCCCTGGGTGATCTGGAAGCCGGCGCCCACGCAGTTGTGGATCGGGTTGCTCTGCGCGATGTTGGTGGCCCGCACGTTGGTGAAGGACACCTGGCTGTTCGCCTGCACCTGGAGCGCGTACGTGCCGGCGCCGTCGATCCGTACGTTGTTGAGGTTGATTCCGTTGGTCTGGCCCTCGATCCAGTGCAGCGCCGCGTACGAGCTGTCCAGGATGTCGGTGTCGGTGATGTTGATGGTGGGGTTCTGGAACGCCTCGTTGAGCGCGGAGAACCAGATCGCGCCGACACCGAAGTTCCAGTTGTAGTCCGAGTTGCCGTTACGGATCAGCGTGTTCCGGGCGATCGTCCAGGTGCCCTGGACTCCGGTGGCGCCCTGCACGCCGGGGTAGCGGTTCGCGACATGGATGCCGCCGCCGTTGGTCAGCGAGTCGGCCGTCACGTTGTCGGTGATCTTGATGTCCCGACCGCCGTAGCTGACCAGGTGGTTGGCCAGCAGGGTCACCCCGATGGTGTTGTGGGTGAAGGAGTTGTTGACGTTCGGCACGCTCTGCGCCCACATCGCCAACGCGTCGTCGCCGGTGTTGCGGACGAACGTGTTCGTCACCGTCGAGTTGGTCACGCCGGTGTGGAAGTTCACCCCGTCCGCGGTCTGGTCCAGGATCCGGCTGTTGCGGATGGTGAAGTTGTCCATCGGGCCGTCCATCCACGCCCCGACCTTGGTGTTCTCCAGCCAGAGGTTGTCGACCACCGAGTTGGTCATCGCCCCGCCCAGGGCGTTGACCTGGTCGTCGTCGACCCGCTCGCGGATGTCGCCGATGATGGCGAAGTCCCGCAGCGTGACGTTGCGGCTGGGCCCGTTCGCCTCGTGTGCGCGGACCGGGCCGGTGTAGCCGCCACCGGGGACGTACTTGCCGTAGATGCCGACGGACCTGTTCCGCTCGGTGGGGTGCCGGCCGCCGAGCACCGAGTACCAGGGGCCGGCGCCGCGCAGTGTCACCCCGTCGACCACCACGTGGTCCCAGAGGGTGAAGGTGCCGGTCGGGATCCAGACCGCCCGGCCCTGGGCCTTGCCGGCGTCGACCGCCGCCTGGAACTTCGCCGTCGAGTCGGTCGCGCCGCTCGGGTCGGCACCGAAGTCGGTGACCACGTCGAGCACACCGGAGGGCTTCGTGATCGCCGGGGCGACCAGCTCGAAGTCGGCCAGGTCGATGGTGAACGTGGGCGACTGCGCGGTCGAGGAGACCTGGAGCCGGATCTTCGTGCCGGCCGGCTGGGTGCTGCCGAACAGCGCCCGGGTCTCGTCGTAGAAGTGGTGCGGGTTGGTGTCGCCCGGGTTGTTGTTGAACGGGTATCCGCCGTAGTACCAGCCGTACTTCGACGTGACGGGGACCGACTTCAGCAGAGACCCGTTGGCCCGCAGGTCGATGGCGGCGTCACGGCCGGTGCCGGCCGGGCTGTCCGGCAGGCTGTAGCGGAAGGTGACCGCGTTGGCCGGGGCGCTGAGGGTGAACTCGACGTACTCGCCGACGGCGTCGAGGGTGACCGCCTCCCGCCCGGACGCCTCGGACGGCAGCGTGCCGTACCGCCGGTCCGGGCCGATCTTCGTGCCGTTGTGGGCGGTCTCCTCCGCCTCCTGCTCGACGAACGGAACCGTGGCGCCCCGGTTGGGGATGTCGAAGGGGGACAACCCCGCCGCCGAGGCCGGGGTCGCGGTGCCGGTGACCGCGAGGGCGGTGACCGTTGTGGCGGCGAAAACTGTGGCGGCGATGGCGGCCAACAGTGCCTTGGTCGGGTGTCGAAGGTGGTGCGGGGTGCCGGTGGTGTGGTTGGCCATGAGCTGCGCTCTCCCTTTCGTCAGGCAGGCCAGATCCCCCCGTGTCGGTGCGGTGTCGCGCGTCCCCCCTCGGTTCTCCCTTCTTGGTGGCGTGGTGCCGGCGGCCGGGACGGGCCGCCGGCACCACGGCGAGCAGAGTCAGGTCAGGCCGGGCCGTCCGCCCCGCGCGGCCCGTCGGTGGATTCGGTGGTACGCAGCCAGACCGCTGTGTCGGACGGCAGCAACCCGTCGTCGAGCGGCCCGCTGGCCAGCAGCAACTCCCCCTGAGCTGGCATCGGCACCGGCGCGGCGGAGAGATTGACCAGGCAGGTGAAGCCACCGCCGCGGTGGAACGCCAGCACCCCGTCCGGGGCGGGCAACCAGGTCAACTCGCCGTCACCGAGCGCCGGGTCGGCCTTTCGGGCCTGGATCGCCGCCCGGTACAGCTCCAGCATCGAGGCCGGGTCGCCGGTCTGCGCGCTGGCCGTCCGGCCCTTCCAGTCGGCCGGCTGCGGCAGCCAGGGCGCCGCGGCACCCGCGGGGCTGAACTCGAACGGCGGCTCGTCCCCGGCCCACGGCAGCGGTACGCGGCAGCCGTCCCGACCGGGGTCGACCCGGCCGGACCGCTCCCACATCGGGTCCTGCCGCATCGCGTACGGAATGTCCTCGACCTCGTAGAGGCCCAGCTCCTCGCCCTGGTAGACGTAGGCGGCACCGGGCAGCGACAGCGAGAGCAGCGCGGCGGCGCGGGCCCGGCGGGTGCCCAGTTCCAGGTCGGTGGGGGTGCCCTCGCGTTTGGCGGCGAAGCTGAACCGGGTGTCCGCGCGACCGTAGCGGGTGACGTGCCGGGTGACGTCGTGGTTCGAGAGCACCCAGGTGGCCGGCGCGTTGACCGGCGCGTGCGCGCTCAGTGTCCCGTCGATGCTCTCCCGCAGCGCCGCCGCCTCCCAGGCGCAGCCGAGGAAGTCGAAGTTGAACGCGGCGTGCAGCTCGTCCGGGCGCAGGTAGTTGGCGAACCGCTGCCGGTCCGGCAGCCACACCTCACCGATCAGCGCCCGGTCGGCGTACTCGTCGGCGACGCGACGCCAGCCCCGGTAGATGTCGTGCACGCCGTCGAGGTCGTGGAACGGGTGCGGCTGGTCCTCGCGGACCTCGGGCAGCGTCCCGTCCTTGACCAGGAGCCCGGCCGAGTCGATCCGGATGCCGTCCACGCCCCGGTCGAACCAGAACCGCAGGACGTCCTCGAACTCCTCCCGCACCCGGGGGTGGTCCCAGTTGAAGTCCGGCTGCTGGGGGGCGAACAGGTGCAGGTACCAGTCGCCGGGGGTGCCGTCCGGGTTGGTGGTGCGGGTCCAGGTCTCGCCGCCGAACTCGCCGATCCAGTCGGTGGGTCGTTCGTCGCCGTTGGGACCCCGGCCGGGTCGGAACCAGAACAGGTCCCGTTCGGGCGCGCCGGGTCCGCCGGCGAGCGCGGCCTGGAACCAGGGGTGCGCGTCGGAGCAGTGGTTGGGTACCACGTCGACGATGGTCCGGATGCCCAGCTCGTGCGCCTCGGCGATCAGCGCCTCGACCTCGGTCAGGGTGCCGAAGACCGGGTCGATGTCGCGGTAGTCGGAGACGTCGTAGCCGGCGTCGGCCATCGGGGACGGGTACCAGGGGCTGAACCAGATCGCGTCGACGCCGAGCGCGGACAGGTGGTTCAGCCGGGACCGGATGCCGGCGATGTCACCGATGCCGTCGCCGTTACCGTCGGCGAAGCTCCGGGGATACACCTGGTAGATCACGGCTCCACGCCACCACGGACTTCTGTCAGCTGTGGACACGAGCACCTGCTTTCTGCGTCAGTACGTCGGCGGGTTCGCCGGAGGAAGATATGTATCGGGCGAACGGTCGTTGTTCGCCGCGCGGGAGGACCGGTGGTCGCTATCCCTTGATGCTGCCCGTGGTCAGACCGGACATGATGTTCCGCTGGAAGATCAGGAAGATGATGACAGTCGGGATCGCGGCGATGACCGAGGCGGCGATCACCACGTTCATCGGTGTGCCGCCCGCGAAGGTGTAGATGCCGACGCTGACCGTCCGGGTCTCGGGCGACGGCATGACCAGCTTCGGCCAGAGGAAGTCCTTCCAGACCGCCGTCACGGCGAAGATCGAGACGACGCCGAGGATGGGGCGCGACAGCGGCAGGATGATCGACCAGAGCGTGCGCAGCGAGGACGCCCCGTCCATGAGGGCGGCCGCCATCAGCTCCTCGGGGATCGAGTCGAAGAACCGCTTCAACAGGAAGATGTTGAACGCGTTCGCGACCATCGGCAGCCAGATCGCGAACGGTGAGTCCAGCAGGTTGATGTGCAGGATCGGCAGGTCGAGCACCGTCACGTACTGCGGAACGATGAGGACCATCGCCGGGATCATCAGCGTCCCCAGCATCAGGGCGAGGATCGTGTTGCCGAAGATCGGTCGAAGCTTGGACAGCGAGTACGCGGCGGCGCTGTCGAAGACGAGTTGGAACAACACCGCGCCGATCGCGTAGTAGAAGGTGTTGAACAGCAGCTTGGCGAGGGCCAGGTTGTTCCACGCGTCGACGTAGTTCTGCGGCTGCGGGTCCTTGGGGAACAGCGACGGCGGGGTCTGCGCGATCTCCTGGCCGGACTTGAGCGCGCCGGTGACCATCCAGTAGAGCGGCCCGAGGAAGACGAGCGTGAACCCCGCCACGACCACCACCAGCAGCGTCCAGTAGATGACCCGGCCGCGCCCCCGGCTGAGCTGGGATTGGGAGATGAGGGTCCGGGTTCCGGAATCCTGTGCCATTCCTCGCCGTCCTAGTCCTGTTTCGCAGTCAGCCGCACGTACACGGCGGAGAAGCCGGCCAGCACCACGAGCATGATCACGCCCAGGGCGGCGGCGCCGTTGAGGTCGTTCTGGAAGAACCCGTGCTGGTAGATGAGGTACGCCACCGAGGTCGCCGAGTCCTCCGCGCCCGCGCCGTTGGCGAGGATCAGGGGCTCGATGAAGAGCTGCATGGTGGCGACGATCTGCAACATCGCCAGGAGCGCCAGGATCAACCGGGTCTGCGGGATCGTCACGTGGCGGATCCGTCGCCAGATCCCGGCGCCGTCGAGCTCGGCCGCCTCGTAGAGCTCGCCGGGGATGTTCTGCAACGACGCCAGGTAGATCAGCACCGCGCCGCCCATGTTCATCCAGGTCGACGCCACCACCATCGCCGGCATCGTCATCTCCGGCGACTGCATCCACTGCGAGGTGGGCAGGTGCAGGGCCTTGAGGATCGCGTTGAAGAGCCCGGCCTCGCTCGGGTCGTACGCGTAGAACTTGAAGAGGAACAGCGCCGAGGCCGGCGGCAGCATCACCGGCAGGTAGACCAGGATCCGCAGGTACCCCTTGGCGTGGCGGAACTCGTTGAGCAGGATCGCCACGAAGAACGGCACCACGTACCCGAGGACCAGCGCCAGGACGGTGAAGTAGAACGTGTTCTGCCAGGCCGTCCAGAAGCTGGGGTCGGCGATGATGCGGGAGTAGTTGTCCCAGCCCACCCAGGTGGTCTCGCCGCGCCGGGTCCGCTGGAAGCTCATGATGATGCCGCGGACCATCGGGTACCAGGAGAAGACGACGAAGCAGAGCACCGCCCCGATCAGGAACGCGTGACCGGTGAGGTTGTCCCGTACCTTGCGGCCGAGGCTGGTGCGCTGTGGCCTCGCCGAGTACGGCGACGGCGGGCGGCCCGGTTTCCTGGGGGTCTCCGGGACGGTGGTGATCGCCAAGGCAACTCCTGGGTGAGTCAGTGACGTCGAGATGCGGTGCGAGCGGCGTGGGGGTCGGGTCGGCGTCCCGACCCCCACACGATCGATCAGCTCTCGGCGGCGAGGAGCTGGTTGACCTTCTCCTCGGCGGTCTTGAGCAGTGCGTCGACGTTCGAGTTCGGGTTGGTCAGCACACCCGACATCGCGGCGTCGAGCACCGCGTAGACGGCCTGGGCGTTGCGCGGCTCACCCTTGATCGGCACCGGGGTCGCCTCGAAGAGCGCGAAGTTCGCAGTGTCGACGTTCGCGTTCGCCTTACGCAGCTCCAGCTCCTGCTTCTGCGCGTCACTGCCGTTGGCGAAGAGCAGCGGCTGGGGCAGACCCACCGGGTAGTTCTGCGGCTTGGCCCGGACGTAGTCGAACTGGCCCTTGCCCGGGGTGAGCTTCTGGTACGCGATCCACTTCAGACCGGCCTTGACCTGCTCGGGAGTGAGGTCCTTCTTGAAGAAGTAACCCTCGCCACCACCGAGCGTCCCCTTGGCCGCGCCGTCCTGGCCGGGCAGCGGAGCCATCGCCCAGTCCTGGAACTTGCCCTGGAACTGGCTGACGATCGCCTGGGTGGCGTCCGGCGCGCCGATGAACATGCCGACCTTGCCCGCGCCGGCGTTCGTCAGCAGGTCGCCCCACTGGAGCAGCTGACGGGCGCCCATGCTGTTGTCGCCGTACCGCATGTCCTTGATGTTCTGCAGGACCTGCTTGCCCATGGCGTTGTTGAAGTCGGCCTTCTTGCCGTCCTCGGTCAGCACTTGGCCGCCCTGCGAGTAGAGCAGGGAGGTGAAGTGCCAGCCGCCGGTGTTGCCGGCGCTGTACTCCGAGTAGCCGGCGATGCCGTTGCCGAGCGCGGAGATCTTCTTGGCGGCGGCCCGGACGTCGGCCCAGGTCTTGGGCGGGTTGTTGACGTCCAGCCCGGCCTGCTGGAACAGGGCCTTGTTGTAGACCAGGCCCATCGAGTAGTTCTTCACCGGAACGGCGTAGAGCTTGCCGCCGTCGGTGAAGACCCCCTTGAGCGCCGGGTCGACGCTGTCCCAGGTCGCGATCGTGTCCTTGTTGACCTGCTGACTGATGTCCATCGCCTGACCGGAGTCGAGCACCTGCTGGAGATCGGTCATGTACCCGTAGAAGACGTCGGTCACGGTGCCGCCGGCGAGGCGGGCGGTGAAGTCCGGCGGGTTGTTGCACTGCTCGCCGACGCTGACGCTCTTGATGGTGATGTCCGGGTTCTGCTTCTGGAACTCGGCGACGTCGTCGTTCCAGTTCTTCAACAGCTCTTTCTGGGCGCCGACCGGCTGGCAGTCGACAGTGATGGTGACCTTGCCGCTGGCGGTCGAGCCCTTGTCGTCGCTCTTCGTGGAGCATGCCGTGAGGCTGAGCCCCAGGCCGGCCACGAGCGCAACCGCCGCAGCCTTTCGGTATTGCGGTACGGACATCTGTCCATCCCTTCGGGAACGGGTGTATCCAATGACCTTCGCTGATCTGCGGTGATACGACCTGACGCCCAGTAGCTGCGTCGGAGCCAGGTGTGAGTGGAGTCACTGTAGCGAGGCCGACTCATTTCGGCAAGGTATCGACCCTGTTCCGAAAGGACACGACGCGATCACGACAGATGTTGGCAAGCCTCTGAAAGCAGCCTGTTTTGCCGGCTATTGATCCCTTATGGCCGATCATTCGGCCTGATCGATGGCGACCATCGTGAGCAACGACAGAAACGGCCGCCGACCGCGAGAGGCGGTCGACGGCCGAAGCGTCGTTCGGTGTGGTGCCTAGCGGCCGGGGGCGGGCGCGGTGGAACCCCGCACCACCAACTCCGGCTCGAACAGCAGCTCGTCCTGGAGGACGCCGGCACCCTCGATCTGGGTGACCAGCAGATCCACGGCAGCCTGCCCCATCGTCTCGATCGGCTGGCGCACAGTGGTCAACGGCGGGTCGGTGCACGTCATGAACGCGGAGTCGTCGAACCCCACCACCGACACGTCGGCCGGCACCGAACGACCCAGCCGCCGGGCCGCCCGGATCGTGCCCAGCGCGAGCACGTCGCTGGCGCAGATGATGCCGGTCACGCCCCGCTCGACCAACTTCGTGGCGGCGACCCGCGCGCCCTCCATCGAGAAGCTGGAGCGCTCGACGCACTCGACGTCACCCTCGTCCCAGCCGGCGACCTGGATCATCGCGTCGAGCTTGCGCCGGGACGGCACATGCCCCTCCGGGCCGAGCACCATGCCGATCCGTTCGTGCCCGAGCGAGCGCAGGTGCCCGTACGCCTGCTCCACCGCCACCGCGTCGTCGGTGGAGACCCGGGGGAAACCCAGCTCGTCCACACCCGCGTTGACCAGCACGACCGGAAGCCCTCGGTCGGTCAGCCGACGGTAGTGGTCGTGCCGGGCGTCGGCGAGCGCGTACGAGCCACCAGCGAAGATCACCCCGGAGACCTGGTGGTCGAGGAGCATCTCCACGTAGTCCATTTCGGAGACACCGCCGATGGTCCGGGCACAGAGCGCCGGGGTGTAGCCGCGCTGGGCGAGAGTGCCGGTGACGACCTCGGCCAGCGCCGGGAAGATCGGGTTCTGCAACTCGGGCAGCACCAGCCCGACCAGCCGGGCGCGTTCGCCGCGCAGCTTGGTCGGCCGTTCGTAACCGAGCACGTCCAGCGCCGTCAGCACGGCCGTGCGGGTCGCCTCGGAGACCCCGTCGCGGCCGTTGAGCACCCGGCTGACGGTGGCCTCGCTGACGCCCGCCTTCTTGGCAACTTCAGTCAACCGCTTGGTCACGGTCGCAATCGTACGTCACCTGAATGAAAGAAATGAACAGCGACTTGACCAGTGTTTGCTGGCCGGCTGCTTGATCGACGCGCGGGGCTGGGGTCAGGACAGGTCGCGCAGGGCGGTTTCGATGGCCCGGTGGAAGGTCGGGTACGCGTAGATCATGTGCCGCAGCTGACTCAGCGGCACCGCCGCGTGCACCGCCACCACCAGCCCGGACAGCACCTCGCCGCCGGCCGGGCCGGCCGAGGTCGCGCCGATCAGCACGCCCTGGTCGGCGTCCGCCACGAGCTTGATGAAACCGTCGTCGCCGACCCGGTGGATCCAGCCTCGGGTCGAACTGCCGAGTTTGGTGAAACCCACCTGCACGTTGATGCCGCGCTCGCGGGCCTGCTGCTCGGTGAGCCCGACCGCGCCGATCTCGGGATCGGTGAAGGTCACCCGGGGCAGCGCACGGTAGTCGGCACGCGGGACGGTGCCGGCCGACCCGCTCGATCCGCTGGCGGCCAGCGAACTGGACGCGCCCATCGCTCCGCCGACCACGCTGGAGGTGCCGCTGGCGTCCGCCCCCGCCTTCGCCTGCCGGGCCCGGGCCAGGATGTCGGCGATCACGATCCCCGCCTGGTACATGGCGATGTGGGTGAAAGCGCCCTCGCCGGTGACGTCGCCGACCGCCCAGACGTGGTCGGTGACGTGCAGACGGTCGTCGACCGGAAGGTAACGCTGGCTGGCGTCCAGGCCGATGGAGTCCAGGCCCAGCTCGGCGAGGTGGGCCTTGCGCCCGGTCACCACCAGCAGCCGGTCGGCGGTGAACTCCGCGCCGCCGCCACCGCGCAGTGTGAACCTGGTCCCGTCGTGCTCGACCCGTTCGGCGCGTACCCCGGTGTGGATCTCCACGCCGTCGGCGCGCAACGCCGCGGCGGCGACCTCGGACGCCTCGGGCTCCTCGATGGCCAGCACCCGGTCGAGCGCCTCGACCACCGTGACCTGGACCCCGAAGCGGGCGAAGACCTGCGCCAACTCCAGGCCGATCGCTCCGCCGCCGAGCACGAGCAGCGACTCCGGCAACTCCTCGACCTCGATCGCCTGGTGGTTGGTCCAGTACGGCGTGTCGGCCAGACCGTCGATCGGCGGCACCGACGGACGGGTACCGGTGCCCAGCACCACCCCGTGCCGGGCCTCGAACACCTGGTCACCGACGCGAACCCGGCGCGGACCGTCGAGCCGGCCGCTGCCCCGCACGAGCCGGCCGCCCTTGCCGACGAACCGTTCCGCCGCGACCGTGTCGTCCCAGGTGTCGGTGGCTTCCTCGCGGATCCGCTTCGCCACCGGCGCCCAGTCCGGCTGGACCTGCGCCGTCCCGGCGAGCCCGTCGACCCGGCGAGCCTCGGCGAGCACGTTGGCAGCTCTGATCATCATCTTGCTCGGGATGCAGCCCCAGTAAGGGCACTCCCCGCCGACGAGATCCCGTTCGACGCCGACGACGTTCAGGCCGGCCTCGGCAAGTCGCTCGGCCACCTCCTCGCCGCCGACCCCGAGCCCGACCACGACCACATCCACCAGCTCCGGCTCCGCCACACCGAACAGCATCCCCCAGCGACACCACGCCAACCACCGGGGTCGGCGGAAAAGTTGGCACGCTCTCCGGCCCGGACGCCTACCGTGGCCGGATGCACGCACGCTTCGCTCCGGTCCGGGACTGCTTCCACGACCTGTTCGCCTCCGGCCGGGAGACCGGCGCGGCCCTGACCATCTGGTACGACGGGCAGCCGGTAGTGGATCTGGCCGGCGGCTCCCGCGGCGGCCACGGGCCGGGCGGCAAGCCGTGGCTGCCGGACACCCTGGTGAACGTCTACTCGGTCGGCAAGCCGGTGGCCGCGCTCTGCCTGTTGCTGCTCGTCGACCGGGGAAGCGTCGATCTCGACGCACCCGTGGACCGGTACTGGCCGGAGTTCCGCACACCCGCCACCGTGCGTCAGGTGTTGTCGCACACCGCCGGGTTGCCGGCCTTCCCGGTGCCCCGACCGGCCGCCGCGGTTGCCGACTGGGCGCTGCTCGCCGGCGATCTCGCCGCCGCCGACCCCGAGTGGTCGCCGGGCTCGGTCGCCGGAGAACACGCGTGGACGTACGGGCATCTGGTGGGCGAGTTGGTCCGCCGCGTCGACGGACGGTCGGTGGGCCGATTCCTGGCCGAGGAGATCGCCGACCGGTGGCAGCTCGACCTCGGCTTCGGGCTGAGCGAGGCGGACCAGCTGCGCTGCGCGGACCTGCGGTACGGCGACCCGGGGTGGCCGACCCGGGCGCTCGGTGAGGCGGGCTCGATGCGGGCGCGTGCGCTGGGCAACCCGGCCGGCGGGCTGGACCTGGCCGTGGTGAACAGCCCGCTCTGGCGGGGCGCCGAGGTGCCCTCTGTGAACCTGCACGCCACCGCGGCCGGCCTGGCCCGGCTCTACGCCGGTCTGCTGGCCGGTGGTGTCCTGGACGGGGTTCGGCTGTTCAGCCCGGAGCTGGTGGCGGAGGCGACGCGGGTCCAGTACGACGGGCCGGACCTGGTGCTGGACCGCGACGCCCACTGGACGCTGGGCATGCAGCGGGAGCCGGATGGCAGTTGGGGCATGGGTGGCATCGGCGGCAGCAGCGCGTGGGCCGACCCCGAGCGCGGCTACACCTTCGCGTACGCCACCGCGCACCTCGCCGAGCACGACCGGGTGGACGAGCTGGTCGAGGCGTTGCACTCGGTGCTGTGATCAGCGCAGCCAGACGGGGTCGGTGCCGGGTACCGAGAGCGGCGGTGGATAGTCGAGCGGCTGACGGAGGGCGTCGGGCAGCTTCCACGGTTGGTGGATGGCCTTGCCCTGCACCCCGGCAAGCTCCGGCACCCACCGGCGCACGTAGTCGCCGTCCGGGTCGTACCGCTCGGCCTGCCGGACCGGGTTGAACCCCCGGTAGGGCTTCGTGTCGTTGCCGGTGCCGGCGACCCACTGCCAGTTGCCGGAGTTGTTCGCCACGTCCCCGTCGAGCAGCCAGCGGAAGAACACCGCCACCCCGGACCGCCAGTCCTGCCCGAGGTGCTTGGTCAGGTAGCCGGCGGTGATCAGCCGGGCCCGGTTGTGCATCCAGCCCTGGGCCAGCATCTGCCGCATTCCGGCGTCGACGATCGGCATCCCGGTGCGTCCCTCGGCCCAGGCCGCCAACGCGTCGTCGTCGTAGCGCCACTGCTCGGTGGCACCCCGCCGGTACGCCGCTGTCGAGATGTCCGGGAAGGCGGCGGTGACCTGGTAGTAGAAGTCCCGCCAGCAGATCTGCCGGACGAACGGGCCGGATCGGTCCCCGGCGCGGTTCGCCACCGCCAGTGGCGACACGCAGCCGAAACGCAGGTACGGGCTGAGTCGGGAGGTGTCGTCGCCGGCCATGTCGTCGTGCTGATCGCCGTACCGGGGCAGGTCGGGCAGCCAGTCGGTGAGCCGCTGCCGGGCGATCCGCTCACCACCGATGGCCGCGTCGGGCGAGTCTCCGGCCGGCAGCGCCGGCAGCCGGCCCACGCGCAGCCGGTCGGGCAGCGCGATCCGGCGCGGCGCGGCCAACTCCTCGCGCCACCGGTTGGCCGCCCAGGCCCGGTGGTACGGGCTGAACACCCGGTAGTGGTCACCGCCGCCACCGGGCCGCAACGCGCCCGGCTCGACCACCGTCAGCCCGGGAAACAAGCGCAGGTGCAGCCGGTGCCGCTCGCACTCGGCGCGTAGTCGCCGCTCCCGGCGGACGGCGTAGTGACTGACGTCGGCCGAGAGCGCGACGGCGGTCGCCCCGACCTCGTCGGCCAGCCGGATCGTCTCGGCCACCGGGTCGCCGTGCCGGACCACCAGGTCGCCACCACGCTCACGGAGTTGGTCGCGCAGGTCGGCGAGGGCCTGGTGCAGGAAGCGGGTGCGGTTGGCGGAGAGGTCGGCCAGCGCCGGGTCGAGCACGTACAGCGGCACCACCCGGTCGAAGGCCGCACAGGTGGTGGCCAGCGCCGGGTGGTCCTGCACCCGCAGGTCGCGGGTGAGGAGCACGATCGCCGTGCTCGCTGTCACCGGCTCGCCGGATGGATCGTCGGCCCGGGAATGACGACCGGCGTACCGGTCGAGCTGAGCAGGGCCCGTGCCGCTACCGCCATCCGTCGCCGCTGCGGCACCAGGGCCCGCCGGACGAAGACGTCGTAGTCCTGCGCGGCCACCTCATCGAGGATGCCGCCGTAGAGCGCGTACGCGGTGCGCATGCAGGCCTGCGAGGCGGGCGCCAGCATGGTGATCCCCGGTGCGGCAGCGGCGTAGTGCGCCTGGGCGCGGGTCACCTCGTACTCGATCAGCTCGCGGATCCGGGCTGTGACGCGGCCCCGGGCGCGGGCCTCGGCCAACTCCTCGCGGGTGACCCCGAACTTCGCCATGTCCTCGTCCGGCAGGTAGGTGCGGCCCCGGTCGAGGTCCTCGGCGACGTCCCGGATGAAGTTGGTGAGTTGGAAGGCGAAGCCGAGCTGACGGGCCGGCTCCCGGGCCGCCACCGGGTCGGAGCTGCCCAGGATCGGCAGCATCATGGTGCCGATCACCGCCGCCGAGCCCTCCATGTAGTCGAGCAGGTGGTCGTAGGTCGGGTACGCGGTGACGGTCAGGTCCATCGCCATGCTCTTCAGAAACGACGCAAAATCGTCCCGGTCGAGATCGAAGACGGCGATCGTGTGCAGCACGGCCGGCAACAGTGGGTCGTCGACCTGCGCACCGTGCAGACCTGCCACGAACTGGCTGGCCCAGTGGTCCAGCAGGGCGGCCCGCTCGGCCGGCGGCAGGTCCTCGGTGCGATCGACGATCTCGTCCGCGTACCGCGTGAACCCGTACAGGGCGTGCACATGTCGTCGTTTCCAAGCGGGGAGCAGCCGGGTGGCGAGATAGTAGGTGCGGCCGTGGCGTTTGTGCAGCTCACGGCATCGGTCATAGGCAGCGGTGAGATCAGTTTCCACCGGCCCTCCTCCATTATCGACGCACCAATCGACGCAACTCGTAGCCTAGGGTACGCTGAGCCGCATGGCCAACGACGCAGTTGCGGGCAACGTGACCCGCGTGGCGCCGACAGGGCCGGGGGACGGGGACGATCCGGTCCGCGCCGTCCTGGCCGCTTATACCCACGATCTGGTCACGGCGGTCGACGAGACACTGGACGCCTTCCTCACCGCCGAGGTCGACACCCTCAACGACATCGACGCGTCGATGGGCAGCTTCGCCGCCACCGCGCGGGAGGCCGTCCTGACCGGCGGCAAGCGGATCCGGTCCACGTTCGCCTACTGGGGGTGGCGCGGGGCCGTCGGTGGCACCGCGGCGCTGCCACCCGTGCTGCCCGCGCTGGCCGCGCTGGAGCTGCTGCACACCTTCGCGCTGGTGCACGACGACGTGATGGACGCGTCCACCACCCGCCGCGGCCGGCCCAGCGCGCACGTCGCGCTCGCCGAACAGCACGTCACCGCCGGTCACCGAGGTGATCCCGGCCGGTTCGGTGAGGCCGTCGCCGTGCTCATCGGCGACCTCTGCATGGTCTGGGCCGACCAGTTGCTGGCCCACGCCTCGGTGCCGTCGACGCGACTCTTCGAGGTGCGCCGCTGCTACGACCAGATGCGGGTCGAGACGGTCGCCGGGCAGTATCTGGACGTGCTCGGCGAGAACGACCCGGGCAACTGGTCGGTCGACCGGGCGCTACGGGTGGCCCGCTACAAGACCGCCAGCTACACGGTTCAGCGACCACTGCTCTTCGGCGCCTGCCTGGCCGGGGTGCCCGCCGACGACGCGCTGGTCTCCGCGTACACCCGCTATGGCCTGGCCGTCGGCGAAGCGTTCCAGCTCCGCGACGACCTGCTCGGCGTCTACGGCGACCCGGCGGCCACCGGCAAGCCGGCCGGGGACGACCTCCGCACCGGCAAGCCGACCACGCTGCTCATGCTGGCCCGTGAGCTGGCCACGCCGGCCCAGCTCACGGCGTTGGAGCGAGCCGCCGACGGATCGGTCGACACACTCGCCGCGCTGGTCACCGAGACCGGCGCGGTGACCCGGGTGGAGCAGATGATCGCCGAGCGGGTCAGCGACGCGCTGGCCGCGCTCGACGCCGCACCCGTGGACCAGACGGCGCGGACCGCGCTGACCGGGCTGGCCACCGCCGCTGCCAACCGGCGGGCCTGATGAGCGACTTGAGCGAGGAGGTGGTCACGTGCGGACGGTGACAGGACGGACGGACCGGGTGGTGGTCGTCGGGGCCGGGCTGGGCGGGCTCGCCTGCGCGCTGCACCTGGCCGGCAGCGGTCGACAGGTGACAGTGCTGGAGCGCGAGCCGGTGCCCGGCGGGCGGGCCGGACGCCTCGGCGTGGACGGCTACGAGTTCGACACCGGCCCGACAGTGCTCACCATGCCCGACCTGATCGCCGAGGCGCTCGGCGCGGTCGGCGAGGAGCTGCACGACTGGCTGGACCTGACCCCGCTCGACCCCGCCTACCGGGCGTACTACCCGGACGGCTCGACCCTCGACGTGCTCACCGACACCACCCGGATGGCGGCCGAGATCTCCCGGGTCTGCGGGCCCCGGGAGGCCGACGGCTACCTGCGGTTCGTCGAGTACGCGCGGGAGCTGTGGCGGCTGGAGCGCACCGACTTCATCGAGCGCAACCTGGACGCGCCGACCGACCTGGTCACCGGCAACCTGCTCAAGCTGCTCAGCGGCGGGGCCTTCCGGCGCCTCCAGACGAAGATCAACCAGTTCTTCCGGGACCCGCGTACCCAGCGGATCTTCTCCTTCCAGGCGATGTACGCCGGCCTCGCGCCACACGACGCGCTGGCCATCTACGCGGTCATCGCGTACCTCGACTCGGTGGCCGGGGTCTACTTCCCGCGCGGTGGCATCCACGCGGTCTCCAGGGCGATGGCCGGCGCTGCCGAGAAGCACGGCGTGCAGATCCGGTACGACACCACTGTGACCCGGGTGGAGACCGTGAACGGCCGCGCCACCGGCGTGCTCACCGCTGACGGCGACCTGGTGCCGGCGGACGTGGTGGTGCTCAACCCCGACCTGCCGGTCGCCTACCGGGACCTGCTCCCCGCCGCGCCGCAGCGCCGGCTCACCTACTCGCCGTCCTGCGTCGTTCTGCACGTCGGCTCGCGACAGGCCTATGCGAAGATCGCCCATCACAACATCCATTTCGGACGCGCGTGGAAGGGCACCTTCGATGAGGTCATCCGACGGGGTGAGCTGATGACCGATCCGTCGCTCCTGGTGACCAACCCGAGCCGGACCGACCCCGCGGTGGCCCCGCCGGACCGACACACCTACTACGTGCTCGCCCCGGTGCCCAACCTGCACCGGGCGCCGTTCGAGTGGCGCGGCGACCTGACCCAGCGCTACACCGACCAACTGATCGGCACCCTGGAGGAGCGCGGCTACGTCGGCTTCGGCGCCGGGGTCGAGGTGCTCCGGGCGATCACCCCCGCCGAGTGGGAGGAGCAGGGGATGGCCGCCGGCACCCCGTTCGCCGCCGCGCACACGCTCTTCCAGACCGGCCCGTTCCGCCCGTCCAACCTGCACCGCAACCTGTCGAACGTGGTCTTCGTCGGCTCCGGGACCCAACCCGGCGTCGGCGTGCCGATGGTGCTCATCTCCGGCAAGCTCGCCGCCGGCCGGATCACCGGAGAAGGTCGATGACCAGCCGTGAGAAGCACCTCGTCGAACTCGTCGACGAGACCGGCACGGCCCACGGCGAGACGACAGTGGCGGCCGCGCACCAACCTCCGGGGCAGCTGCACCGGGCCTTCTCCGTGTTGCTGGTGAACCCGGACGGCCAGGTGCTGCTCCAGCGCCGAGCCGCCGTCAAGACCCGGTTCCCGCTGCGTTGGGCCAACGCCTGCTGCGGCCACCCCCAGCCCGGGGAGTCGCTCGCCGAGGCGGCCAACCGACGGTTGAGCGAGGAGTTGGGCGCGGGCCCGGTCGAGTTGACCGAGGTCGGCATCTACGTCTACTACGCCGAGGACCCGGCGACCGGTCGCGTCGAGTTCGAGTACGACCACGTACTGCGAGGCGAGTTCCTGCCCAGCGCTCCGCTCCTGCCCGACCCGGACGAGGTGGCCGAGCTGCGGTGGGCCGACCCCACCGCGCTGGAGGCCGAGTTGAAGGTCGACCCCCGGTCGTACGCGCCCTGGCTGGGCGGGGTGGTGAACCGGCTGCTACGCCCCTCGGAATCCCGGTCGGGCGCAACAGGCCCGGCCATGACGCCGCTTGGATCTCCGGCGGATGACACGGCGGAGCGGTCGGGTGGTCGATGAGGCGCTGAGCGCGGGCGCTGTCGCACGTCGGTTGGGGGTCGCGGTGACCACCCTCCGCACCTGGCACCAGCGCTACGGGCTCGGGCCCAGCGAACACATCCCCGGTCACCACCGCCGGTACACACCCACCGACCTGGCCCGCCTCGAGATCATGCGACGACTCACCGCCGAGGGGGTGAGCCCCGCCGAGGCGGCTCGCTGGGCCCGCCAGGCACCGGACCCGACGCCCAACGGCACCGTCGCCCCCGCCCGGATCCACCCGACCGGCCGTGACGGCGGCGGCTCCATCCCGGTCGGCCGCGCCGGCCCGGCGGCCCGCGGGCTGGCCCGGGCCGCCATGCGACTGGACGCGGCGGCGATCAGCGAGACGATCGCGCACGCCCTGGCCGCCAGCGGGGTCGTCGCCACCTGGGAGGGCCTGCTCCGTCCGGTGCTCGCCGGCATCGGCGAACGCCACGCCACCACCGCCGGCCTGATCGAGGTGGAACACCTGATGTCCCGCTGCGTCTCGGAGGCGCTCGCGGCGGCCAGTCGGGCCAACGTCCCCACCGGACCGGCGCGGATCCTGCTCTCCTGCGCCGACGAGGAACAGCACACCCTGCCGCTGGAGGCGTTGGCGGCAGCTCTGGCGGAGGCCGGTGTCAGCTACCGGATGCTCGGCGCCCGGGTGCCGGTGGCCGCTCTCGTCGAGGCGGTCAACCGGACCGGACCGGCCGCCGTGGTGCTCTGGTCGCACACCCGGGCCACCGCCGACCCGACCCAACTCGGCGCGCTGCTCGCCGCCCCCCGACGCCCGTTGCTGGTGCTCGCCGCCGGTCCCGGCTGGCGAGCCGACACGCTGCCCGCCGGGGTGGTGCGGCCGGTCGACCTGGCCGAGGCGGTCTCGCTCTCCGCCGCCGTCCGCGACTCCCTGGACCAGTCAAGGCGTGATTGATCGCACTGTCGCCGGATCGCGGCGTGAACTACCGTCGGGCGGGTCCGCCTACCCCGACCCTCCGGGAGCGAGCAGATGCAAGCCCGCGCCATCCTGGCGTCCGTCCTCGCCGTGGCGCTGGTCCTCTCCGGCTGTGCCCAGCCGGAGCGCACCATCGCACCCGCCGGTGCCCCACGGCCGGTGGGATCGACCATGCCGCCCACCCCGACACCGCACCCCAGCGTCACCAAGCCGGCCAAGCCGCCACTGCGGCCGCTGCCGGCCAAGCTCCCCGCCGGTCTGGGGCGCAACACCGGCGTACGACCGGTGGCCCTGACGTTCGACGACGGGCCCAGCCCGGCCTGGACACCCAAGGTGCTCGACCAGCTGAAGGCCGCCAAGGTGACAGCGACGTTCTGCGTCGTCGGTCGTGAGGTGCAGCGTCACCCGGAGTTGGTCCGTCGGATCGTCCGGGAGGGACACCAGCTCTGCAACCACAGCTGGCGTCACGACCTCGATCTTGCCCGTCGACCTGTCGGCGAGATCCGGGCCGACCTGGACCGCACCAACAAGGCCATCCGGAAGGCCGCTCCCGGCGCGAAGGTGTCGTTCTACCGGCAGCCGGGCGGCCGGTGGACGTCGGAGGTGCTCGGGGTGGCCAAGGACCTCGGCATGCGCCCGCTGCACTGGTCGGTCGACCCGCAGGACTGGGACAAGCCAACCGCGGCCACGATCGGCAAGCGCGTCCACGCCGCCACCCGGCCCGGTGCGATCGTTCTCCTGCACGACGGGGGCGGTGATCGGGCCGCGACACTCGCCGCATGCCCGAAGTTGATCGCCGACCTGAAGCAGCGCTTCGGCATCACCCGACTCCGCTAGAACCGCCCTGACCTGTGGTTATGGCCCGTCCGAAGCCCTTGCCCATACCGATTTTGTCGACCGGCGGAGCATCACGTATGCTTTCCAAGCCTCCGGCGGGCCCGGATGGGAGCAAGTCCGCTTGAAGTTGCGAATGTGCAATGATGGCGGGGCCGCCCTCATCGTCTAGCGGCCCAGGACGCCGCCCTTTCAAGGCGGTAGCACGGGTTCGAATCCCGTTGGGGGCACGACCGGCGCAAGCCGGAGCAACACAAGCTAGGTCCTGTGGAGCAGTTGGAGTGCTCGCCGCCCTGTCAAGGCGGAGGTCGCGGGTTCAAGTCCCGTCAGGACCGCAGCGCTGACGCCGCGCCCCGCGCGGCGTTCTGCGTATCGGAGCAGGTCGCCTTGCCGCCGGTTCGTCCGGTTGCCGGGTAACATGAGCCGAGCGACAGGGCCAGGTAGCTCAGTTGGTACGAGCGTCCGACTGAAAATCGGAAGGTCGGCGGTTCGACCCCGCCCCTGGCCACATAGCCTTTCGCCGGGCTACAGAGGTCCCCACCAGCGGAAACGCAGGTGGGGATCTTGCTTTTCCGGCGCTTGGGGCCGACGAGCAGCATCACGGAACGCATGATCGACTCGACTTCCCTGATGTCGGGGTATCCCAGCGTTCGCAACACCGCGATTTCAAGGAAACCGAGTCGATCACGCTGGTACGACGGCCGCGTGTCAGCGGCCGCGCGGCAGACGTGACGCACGACAGCGCGGCGTCAGTGGTCGCGGCGACCCTGCGGGCGGTGCTGCGCCACGCTGCCCTGGATCGCCTCCCACACGCTGCGTCCGGCCTGTCGCAGCGTCTCCCCCGCCTGCTCGGCGAGTTGCGCCGCGCTCTGGGCTGCGCTCTGCGCCGCGCCCGGCAGACCACCGTCACCATGCCCGGACGGGCTCGGGCTGGGCCCAGCCGACCGACCGGGCTGGTTCGCGGTCGGCCCTCCCGGCGGCCCCTCGGGGCGCTGCTGGTCCCGGCCTGCCGCTCCCGGGCGCTTCCCGTCGCCCGAGCCTTCGGGCCGCTTCTCCTCGTCGTGACGCGGCCCCTCGTGCCGCTGGCCTTCCGGGCGGTTGCCACCTGGCGCGCCGACCTCCGGCTCACGGCCCTGCGGCTGCCGTCCATCTGGCTGCCGTCCCTGAGGATGCTGGCCCTGCGCATGCGGACCCTCAGGACGCCGAGCCTCCGGCTGCGGGCCCTGCGGCTGCGCCTGGTCACCTGACCCCGGGCCGCCAGTTCGCGGCCCGGGTCCTCCAGCACCTCGGTCCGAGCCGGCCATGCCTGCCCCGGACCGACCCCCATCCGGCTGACCTGGATCCGGCCGACCAAGGCCCGGCCGACCAGGATCCGGCCGACCAGGATCCGGCCGACCAGGGCCCGGCCGGTCGAGACCCGGTCGATCGGGGCCCGGCCGGTCGAGACCCGGTCGATCGGGGCCCGGCCGATCGGGGCCCGGCCGATCGGGGCCCGGCCGACCCGGGCTCGGCCGATCGGAACCCGGTAGACCTGGATCCGGCCGAGCGAAAGCCAGTCGGTCGCGGTCGGCCACCGGACTGGCCGCGCCGACCTGGCGGCCCGGCTCGTCGCGTACGCCGTCCGAGCGTCGACTCGATGCCTTGATCTCCGCTGCGCCCGCGGTCGACTGCTGGGCGCTGCGGTTCACGTCGTCGACAGCGGTGCCGGCCGTACGCGCGAGCGCCTCGATGATGTGTGGGTTGTGGTCGAGCGTGTCGAGCGCGCGTCCCAGGATTCTGGTCAGCTGCTCCAACCGCACCCGCAGCTGCGCCTCGGCGTTCACCCCGTCGATGTTCAACTCGCCGCCGTTGAGGTGCACGCGTACGCCGGCGTCGACCTGGAGCAGGTTGGCCACCCGTGCCCGCAGCGACAGGTCGGCCTCCAGACCGTCGACCGCCAGCCGGATGGAGTCGACGGAGACCTTCGGAATGTCGAGCAGGACGTCGGGGTTCCCGCTGTCGACGTTCCGGTCCGGTTCCCGCTGCTGCCCGCTGTCGCTCATGCTCTCCCGCCCCACCTGCACACCGGCCCGGTCGTCCGAGCCGTTGGGCGCGGTTACCCGCTTTCCGGCGGGCCATCCCGTCCGTGACGACTCGACGACCCTCTGTCTGGAACCGGGCACCGCGCGAAGCTGCACACCGAGGCATCAGCCGGTATGGTCCGGGCCTATGGGACAGGAATTGACTGATCCGGCCGACATCCGGCAGGACGTCGGCCAGTTCTCTCTCCGGTGCAGCCTCCTCGTCCCGGGCTCCGTCGAGCACGCGTTCGCGGTCTTCACCGACGAGCTGACCGAATGGTGGGTCACCGAATACACCTGGTCCGGCCCGGACGCGCTGGCTGAGCTGGGCATGGAGCCTCGGGCCGGCGGCATGCTCTACGAGTTGGGCCCGTACGGCTTCCGCGCCGACTGGGGTCGGGTGCTCACCTGGGATCCGCCCCGCCGGCTGGTCTTCGTCTGGCAGATCGGCCCCGACCGGGCGCCGGTGCCGGACCCGGCCCGCGCGAGCGAGGTCGAGGTGCTGTTCCATGCCGAGGAGCCGGAACGCACCCGGGTCGAGCTGGAGCACCGGCACTTCGACCGGCACGGCGAGGCCGCCGAGGGTTACCGCAAGGCGCTCACTGCCGGCTGGCACGAGTTGCTCACCCGCTACGTCGCCACGGTGTCGCGCCACCGCCCCACCACGACGGCCTGACGACCCACCGGGTCAGCGGCCGAGCCGCCGACCGGCAGCGGCGCCGCCGAGGTCCCGACCACCAAGGTTCGCGCGTTGGCCGGCCTCTGCCCCCGAGCCGAAGCCGGTGCCTCCCAGCCGCCGTGGCGGTGCGGTACGCAGCCGTGGGTACTCCTCGCTGAGCCGGCGCTGCACCCGGTCGGACCGGTCGGTCAACACCAGCGCCATCGACGGTGCGCCCGACTCGCTGGCCGCCGCCGACTCGGCCGCCCAGAGTCGGCCTCCGACCACCTCCGCGAAGCCGGCCAGCCAGGAGCGGCGGAAGGCGGCGGGGTGGTCGTCCGCGGGCACCTTGATGGCGGCCAGGCCGTGTGCCGCCTGCACGAGCAGTGAGGTGAAGAGCAGGTCGACCCGTTCCAGGTCGCTGGCGAACCCGAAGAGGTGCAGGGCGAAGCCGTTGCCCTGCCGACGGCGTACGCAGCGGCAGCGCAGCGGCTCGGCGACCGCAGCGAGCAGGCCTACCTTGTCTCGGGCGTACGGGGCGACGACGTCCAGCACGCGATCGCCGACCGGGTCGGTGGTCGGGTCCCGGGCGGCGAGCAGCGCCCTGTCGACGCCGTAGCGGGCGATCAACTCGGTGGCCTTGGCGGTGAACGCGGCGGACTCGGCCAGCGTGCAGGCCGGGTCCTCGGCCTGGGCCAGCAGCTTGCGCACCTTACTGAGCATGGCCTCGGACATGCCTACAGAGCTACCACACGGGCCGGACATCATCGGGGCCGCGCCGCAATCGATCGAAACGTATCATCGTCACGGCCAGATGATCAGTCCAATACGGACGGTCAGTCAACTGTTTGGAGGAACGACCGGATGCCATCCCCGACCGCTCGTCTGCTCGCCGTCGCCACGGCCACCGCACTGCTCTCCGTCGGTACGCCCGCGCAGGCGGAGCCGATCACACCGACCGCGCCGGTCAGCTCCGGGCCGAACGCGTTCGCCCCGCTCGCCACCTGTTACGGCGGGGCGGTCCGGTCGTACTTCGAGACCGGCCGCTACGGCGGCTCGGCCGGCCAGTACCGCACCACGACGCGCTGTCGCGACATCAACGTCCGCAACGCGAGCGTGTACGCCACCGAGGCGTGCGTGATCTTCGTCGACAAGACGAGCGCCTGCAACTACTGGACCTACCTGCCGGCCAACTCGGGCTGGATCACGGTGGCGACCAACGTCCGGGACGGCGTCAACTTCCGGGTCCGCTTCGAGAACCTGCGGTACGAGTACGAACCGCTGATCGCGGACCACGCGTTCTGACCGGCCCGCACGGTCGCGGCGTCCGCCCCCCGACGGACGCCGCGACCCGGCAGTGCGTCACCCGGCGCGGCTGCGCAGGGTGGCGATCGTCGAGCCGGCGAGTGTGAGCAGGCAGTCGGGGAGCAGCCCGTCGGCGGCCGCCGCGCCGAACAGCGCCTCACCGGTCGGTTCGTCCTGGTTCGCGTACGCACTGACGAAGCGGGCTACCCAGCGGGTGTCGTACCCGGCCTGATCGATCCCCGGAAAGTCGAGCGCCGCCCCGCTGGCCGCCGGCGCGTCGCCGAGCATGGTCGCTGCCAGGCACCAGGCGACGCCGTACGCGCCGTTCAGGCCGGCCCGGTCGACGACCGCGTCGAACGCTCCCACCACCGCGTCTCCATCGCCGGTCAGCGCCGAACGGAGCACGGCGGCCGCGTCATCGAACGTCTGCTGTGGTAGGTCGGTCACGCAGCGCACAGTAGGACGGGTGGTCAAGCGGCCCCCGCAATCGTCACTGTCCGTGTTCAACGCGAGCTACCTGCGCATTACGCCACCTCCACGGTCCCGCCGCCGGCCTCGGCACGCTAATGTGCGCAGCGGACCTTCGCCGGAGGAAGGACGACCATGTTCGAATCACGCCGCTCGCGGGTAGCCACACTGGCTGCCTGCGCGACGATCCTGCTCGCCACAAGCGCTTGCGGGGATGACAAGCCTGAGGAGGCAAGCGCCCAACAGGTGCGCCTCTACGGCACGGACGGCAACATGCTCAACTCCTATCCTGCGGAGTTGAAGGAACGGGCGAGTCTCGTCGACGGGATGAAGGGCACCACGCCCCTCGTTCCGCTGCCCGAAGACTTCAAGGGCCGGCTACGGGCCGTCAATCCGGCGCTGACGGACTACTTGTACTCCGCCGAGACGTACGACGCGGTGGTGATCGCCGTGCTCGCCGCCCAGCTGGCCGGCAGCACCGACCCGGCTGCCATCGCGAAGCAGATCGTCGCCGTGACCAACGACGGGCAGCGCTGCGAAGACCCGGCGAGCTGTCTCGCGCTGGCCCGCAACGGGCAGGACATCGAGTACCGCGGCGTCTCGCTGAGCAGGGCGGGCTTCACCGACAAGGGCGAGCCGGCCACCGCGAGCTACGCCACGCTGACCTTCGACGGGCAGCAGATCAACGACGGTAAGACCGAGTTCGTCGGCGCGGGCATCGAGTCGGCGGCGAGCACCAAGACGCCGCCGAAGCCGAAGAAGCAGCGCCCGGGTGGCGCCGCAGACCAGGAGCCGCTGGTCCTCGGCGGCCTGCTGCCGAAGACCGGTGACCTCGCGATCGCCTACCCGCCGATGGCCGCCGGCGCCGCGCTGGGGATCAAGGAGATCAACGCCGCCGGCGGCGCACTGGGCAAGCCGGTGACGTGGCTGGACGGCGACGACGGCACCAACCCGACGGTGGCCAAGGCCACGGTGGCCAAGCACGTGACGGGCGGCGTCAGCGTGATCATCGGCGCCGGTGGTTCAGGCATCTCCCGGGCGGTCCTGCCGGACGTGGTGCAGGCCGGGAAGATCCTCTTCTCCCCGTCCAACACCGACAGCAGCCTGACCGACGTGGAGGACCAGGGCCTCTACTTCCGTACCGCCCCGCCGGACAGCCTCCAGGGCCGGGCGTTGGCCGACGTGATCCTCCGCGACGGGTCGCAGAAGATTGTCATCGTCGCCCGCAAGGACTCCTACGGTGAGGGCCTCCAGGGCACCGTCCGCGACGAGCTGGAGAAGGCCGGTATCGCCAACGACCGGCTCAAGCTGTTGACGTACGAGCCCCCGGCCGACGCCAAGGCCGCGCCGGTCGACTTCAGCAGCGGCGCGAAGGAGATCAAGGCATTCGGCGCGGACGCCGTACTGATCATCGGCTTCGGTGAGTCCGCCCAGGTGATCCGCGGGCTGGCCGACGCCGGGGTGCAGATCCGGCAGTAGGCAGGACCCGAAACCACGACGGCCGCACCGGCTTCCCGCCGGTGCGGCCGTTTCTGGTACGCGGGGGATCAGCGCGGCCGGCGGCGCTCCAGGAACTCGGTCATCCGGCGGTGCTTCTCGTCGTCCTCGAAGAGCACCGCCTGGCTGACCAGGTCGAGATGCGGGTGCGCGGCGGCCGGCGCGTCCACCGCCAGCTTGGTCAGCCGCACCGCCAACGGTGAGCCCAGGGCGATCTCGTCCAGCAACGCGTCCGCCACCGCCAGCAGCTCGCCGGGCTCGTCCACCACCCGGTTCACCAGGCCGATCCGCAGCGCCTCGGTGGCGTCCACCCGCCGGCCGGTGAAGAGCAGCTCCTTGGCCCGGCCCTCGCCGATCAACGCGGGCAGCCGGTGGGTCGCGCCGGCACCGGCCAGGATGCCCAACCGGACCTCCGGTTGGCCGAAGACCGCCCGCGCCGTGCACACCCGAAGATCGCAGGCGTACGCCAGCTCCGCGCCACCGCCCAACGCCGGGCCGTCGACGGCCGCCACGGTCGGCATCGGCAGCGCCCTGATGCGGGCGAAGGCGGCCGAGTTGATCGCGGCGAGAGCGTCGGTGCGACCGCGTTCGCGGAGCTGGCCGATGTCGGCGCCACCGGCGAAGATGCCCGCCGCGCCGCCGGTGAGCAGCAGCAGTCGCGGACGCGCCTCCAACTCGGCGCAGACCTGGTGCAGCTCGGCGATCAGGTCAGCGTCGATGGCGTTGCGCTTCTCCGGCCGGTCCAGGGTGACCACCAGCCGGTCCGGCCGCTCCTCGATCCGCAACCCGCTCACCGTTCCGACCTCTCGTTCGCGACTGCGGGGCTCGCAAGCTCACTCCTCGCGCTCACCGGGTCGACCTTCGTTTCGCGACTGCGGGGCTCGCAAGCTCACTCCTCGCGCTCACTGCTTGCCCCCGGCTTCCCAGCGGTAGAAGCCCTGCCCGGACTTCTTACCCAGCCGCCCGGCGGCCACCATCTCCTCCAGCAGCGGCGGGGGCGCGAAGCGGTCCCCGTACGCGGCCTGGAGGGTGCGGGCGATGTCCAGCCGCACGTCGAGGCCGACCAGGTCGGTGAGCTCCAGCGGCCCGATCGGATGCCGGTAGCCGAGCACCATGGCCTTGTCGATGTCCGCCGGGCTGGCCACCCCGTCGGCGACCATCCGGATCGCCTCCAGCCCGAGGGTGACCCCGAGCCGGGAGGTGGCGAAGCCGGGCATGTCGCGTACGACGACGGGGTCCTTGCCCAACCGGCCGGCGAGCGTGACGGCCGCGGCGGTGGTCTCCTCGGCGGTGGCCGGGCCGACCACGATCTCCAGCAGCGCCATCGCCCAGACCGGGTTGAAGAAGTGCAGGCCGACGAAGCGCTCGGGCGCGTCCAGCTCGGCGGCCAGCGCGCCGATGGCGATGCTGGAGGTGTTGCTGCCCAGCAGCGCCGGGCGCAGCGCGGAGGCGTCCCGGAGCACCGCACGCTTCGCCTCGAGGCGCTCCGGCACCGCCTCCACGATCACATGGGGGGCGGGAGCGACCTCGGCGAGGGTCGGACGCAGCGTCACCCGCTGCCGGTTGGTGGCGGCCTCGTCGGCGCTCAGCTTCCCGCGCTGCACCGCCCGCTCCCACAGCTCGGCGAGCCGGTTCAGCGCGGTCGCGCCCCGCTCGGGGTCCACCTCGACCAACTCGACGTCGTGCCCGGCGCCGGCCGCCACGTACGCGATGCCAAGCCCCATCGTGCCGGCACCGACGACCACGAAACGATCGCTCATCACGCCTCCCTGTCCCGCCCGCCGACACGCGGGGTCCCCGCAACGCCGGCCCGGGTGTCCCGCCCGCTCCGCTCGCTCATGGTGCGACCCTAGACAGCGCGACGACCCGGCCCATGCGTGGGGGAGCGCCGGATCGGGTAATGACGGCCCGTCAACCGAGGGAAGGACCGCATCGAGATGAGCCAGGCACCGGAGAGCGTCACCGGCGGGGAGATCGTGGAGACCCGAGGCGACGAGCGGGTCGAACTGCTGCGCGCCGACACCAACAACGACGGCAAGACCGACGTGTGGGTGGTGGACACCGACGGCGACGGCAAGGCGGACCTGTTCCAGTTCGACACCGACGGTGACGGCAAGGTGGACATCACCATGGTCGACATCGACGAGGACGGCCAGCCGGACGAGGTGGTCGACGGCGACGGCGGCCTCCCGCCCGAGCAGCTCCCCCCGACCGTCCAGGTCTGAGACGTACGACGGCCCCCACCCTCCGCCGGAAGGAGAGTGGGGGCCTCGCTCAGTCCGCGAGGCGCAGGGTGGCCAGGTAGTAGGGGGCGTCGCTGTCGTCCACATCGGTGAGCCGCCAACCGGTGCCGTGCACCAGGCCGGCGAACTCGTCCGCGGAGCAGACCAGGTAGTCGAACCACTCGGTGCTCAACTCGCGGTAGCGCAGCCGTAGCCGCAGCTGACCACCGAGCCGGCCGCGCCGACGGTTGCGCTCGTGGTAGCCGGTGTGCAGCGGGTCGCGGGTGCCGTACGGGTCGGTGCCCTGCGCGATGATCTGCGCCCCCGGTCGGGCCAGCGCGGCGAGCGCGGCCAGGAACTCGGGAGCCCGCTCCCGCCCCTCGAACAGCCCGAGGTTGTTGCCGAGCAGCAGGAACGTGTCGTACCGCGACCCGTCGGCGACGTGCGTGTCGACGGTGCCGTGCACCAGCCGCCGGACGCCGCGACGCCGGCTCACCTCCAGCGCGCCCGCGGAGGTGTCCAGCCCGGTGACCGGTACGCCGCGCTCCTGGAGCCGCAGCGCGATCCGGCCGGCCCCGGTGCCGATGTCCAGCGTCTCGCCGCGCGACCGGTCCACCGCGCGGTGGTCGTACGGCTGCCACTCCGTCGGCCCGTCCAGGTAGTGCGCGGCCGGGGCGCCGTTGATCAGACCGTCGTCGCGTTCGATGATCTCGATGACCGGTCGCGGCAGTCGACCACCGACCAGGGGTCGGGGGCCGACCCCGGTGGCCACGGCGAGCGTGTCTCGCAGCAGTTCGCCGACCACGTCACCGATTAGGGGCTCAACCGTCACGACGTTCACGCTATCCGGCCACTCAGTGGCCCACGCCGGCCGTATCCTGGCGGCGTGACCATGCTGGACCGGCTGTCGGCTGAGAAGTACATCCTGCTCACGACCTTCCGCAAGGACGGTCGGGCGGTGCCGACCCCGGTCTGGGCGGTACGCGACGGCGAGGCGTTGGCGGTCTGGACCCGGGCCGACTCGGGCAAGGTGAAGCGGATCCGCCGCAACGGCGAGGTGACGGTGGCCCCATGCGACGTGCGGGGTCGCCCACACGGGGCGGAGGTGCCGGCTCACGCGACGATCTACGGGGGTGGTGACACCGGTCGGGTCCGCGACCTGCTCAAGCACAAGTACCGCCTGATCGGTCGACTGAGCCTGCTGGGCAGCCGGTTGCGTCGCGGCGAGGGCGGCACTGTCGGCATCCGGGTGACGTTGGCCGAGCCACGCCGCTGAGCCGCGGCCGACGTCGTGCTCGGCGGTGCATACGAAAGGGGCGGCGGATCGAGATCCACCGCCCCTGACGAAGAACTGTTGCCGGCTCAGTCGCCCTGCCGCTGCTGCGGGATCTGGCCCTGAAGCAGCGCCCTGACCTCCGACTCACGGTACCGACGGTGGCCACCCAGAGTGCGGATGGCACTGAGCTTGCCAGCCTTGGCCCACCGGGTCACCGTCTTCGGGTCAACCCGGAACATCGACGCCACCTCGGCCGGCGTGAGTAGCGGCTCTGGTTCGTGCGTTCGCGATGCCATCGGTCACTCCTCCACATGTATAGACATCGGCCGGGGTCCCGCCGGCCGACGCGTCTCCCATGGTCCGGCTAGTCCCCGATGTCCGACATGGGCCGAACGGATGAAGGTCCCTAGACGGACGGATGAACCATGCCCGATTTTTACGACTTTTACACGGCAGAAAGTACCTTATTCGGACTCATGATCACGGTTCGTGATGCGTCAACTACGAGCACACCTCACCTTGGGAGCGCTCCTAGGGTGATATGCCCTAGTTGCACCGCTCCAACAGCTGCACCGCGCGCCACCGAGCCACCAACTTGTCGTACGCGGCCGACGCCTCCTCGGCCTCGCCGCGCGACAGCCCCGCGAGGCCGCCGGCGACCAGTTCGGGCGAGTCGTCCGCGGCGAGCGTCTCGTCGGAGAGCAGGTCGACCAGACCGCCGTAGTCCAGCTCCACCACGGACCGCGGATGGAACTCCTCCAGCCAGCGGGCCGCCTCCTCCACCGCCTCGGTGATCGGCGCCTCACCCACCGACTTGCGCAGCACCGACAGCGCCCGCGACGAGCGGCGTCGAGCCTTGGATATCTCGGTGCGGTAGCGCAACGCCCGCCGTCCCGGCTGGGTGACCAGGTCCCGCTCCGCCGGGTCGAAGAGCACGAACCACCGCAGCGGTACGCCCCAGGTGGCGATCTGCTCGTGCACCCGGGGCACACCGTGCTCCAGCACCCTGGCGCCACTGCGCCAGTCGTCCACCACCGCCCTGGCCTGCCCGGCGAGCACCGGCGGCACGAAGGCGTCGGCGAGCACCGAGGGCACCCCGTCGCGGGCGCTGAGCGCCGCCTCAGCGACCCGGATGCGCAGGTTCCACGGGCAGACCAGCAGGCCGTCGTCAGTCTCCAGGACGTACGCCTCCTCCGGCAGGTCCGGCAGCCTGGTCCAGCCGGCGCCCAGCGCCTCGATCACCGCCGTCCGCTGCCGACCGGGCCCCTCGACCGGGGCGACCGCGCGCCCCTCCGAGACGTAGCGGCGCCAGTAGCTCTGCCGGTCTCGATCGAAGGCGGCCAACGGTTCGTACACGCGCAGGTAAGAAGCGAAGAGCGACGGCACCGCGCGATCCTCCCACGAACCACGCCCCTACGCGGTCAGCGGCTGGAGCACGCGCGCCGCACCGTGAGACGGCGGCGGCGCGTCGAGCGCCCGCCCGGCGGCCGATACTAGGCTCGATCACACCGGCAGCATCCCCGCCGGGGTCCACCAGGTCCGCGTCTCACAAGGACGCACACCACAGTAGGAGCCAACCATGGGCGTATTCGCGAGCACCGACGACCCGGTATCGACCGGTCACGAACAGGTCGTGTTCTGCCAGGACAAGCAGAGCGGCCTGAAGGCGATCATCGGGATCTACTCCACCGCGCTGGGCCCGGCGCTCGGCGGCACCCGCTTCTACCCGTACGCGAGCGAGGACGACGCCCTCGCCGACGTGCTGGACCTGTCCCGCGGGATGGCATACAAGAACGCGCTCGCCGGTCTGGACCTGGGCGGCGGCAAGGCAGTCATCTGGGGCGACCCAGAGCAGATCAAGAGCGAGCCGCTGCTGCGCGCGTACGGCCGCTTCGTGGAGTCGCTGGGCGGTCGCTACTACACCGCCTGCGACGTCGGCACGTACGTGGCGGACATGGACGTCGTGGCCCGGGAGACCCGCTACGTGACCGGGCGCAGCGTGGAGCACGGCGGCGCCGGCGACTCGTCGATCCTGACCGCCTGGGGTGTCTTCCAGGGGATGCGGGCCGCGGCCGAGCACGTGTGGGGCACCCCGAGCCTGCGCGGCCGGCGGGTCGGCGTGGCCGGCCTGGGCAAGGTCGGCAAGTACCTCACCGGGCACCTGCTGGAGGACGGCGCCGAGGTGGTCGCCACCGACGTCAACCCGAAGGCGCTGGCGTGGGTAAGCAGCAACCACCCGCAGGTCACCCTCGTCGACGACTCCAGCGCGCTGGTCGCCGCGGACATCGACGTGTACGCGCCGTGCGCCCTGGGCGGCGCCCTGAACGACGACACGGTGCCGGCGTTGCGCGCCAAGGTGGTCACCGGGGCGGCGAACAACCAGCTCGCTCACCCGGGCATCGAGAAGCTGCTGGCCGACCGGGGCATCCTCTACACCCCGGACTACGTGGTCAACGCGGGCGGCGTGATCCAGGTGGCCGACGAGATCGAGGGCTTCAACTTCGACCGGGCCAAGCTTCGGGCGACCCGGATCTACGACACCACCCGCGAGATCCTGCACCTGGCCGACGCGGAGGGCGTGCCGCCGGCGGTGGCCGCCGACCGGCTGGCGGAGCGGCGGATGGCGGACGTCGGTCGGTTGCGCGCGATCCACCTGCGCTGAACGATCCCGGGGGCGGGTCGGCGAGATCCGCCTCCGGGCCCCGGGCCGGGCGCGGCTGGGTAAGCTGAGGCCGGATCAAATTTTGATGCGGTTTGTCCGGTGTCACGGGTGCTAACCGTTCCGCTCCTTACCCGGTACACTGGGTGACGGCCGGATCGACGCGACGCGCAGAGCCGGCTGACGGTAACCCGAGGTGCCGAACGGTGGCATCCCCATGTACCGTAAGAGCCACGAGAGATGCCTGACGTCATCGGGGCCCGCCTTCGGGCTGCCCCGCATTCTGTGCGAGGGGGTCGAGCCATGGGGCGCGGCCGTGCTAAGGCCAAGCAGACAAAGGTGGCCCGGGAGTTGAAGTACCACTCCCCGAACACCGACCTCACTGCCTTGCAGCGGGAACTGGGTGGTGCTGGTAAGTCTGAGCACCACTTCGACGACGACTCTAAAGAGTTCGTCGGCGACGATGATGAGGATCATGCGGACGACGACCCAGATCCCTGGGTCCGTCCGACCCGCTGACCTCTCGACGCAGCTGAGCACGCGGTAACCCCGCGTGCTCACGCACGTCCCGTGCAGGTTCAGCCGCCGACGATCAGGGGCCTGGCCCGACCGGATCCACTCCGGCCGCTCGACAGGCCCCTGACAACGGTGTCCTCAGCGCGGGCGATTGTTCCAGTTGTAGAACGTCGGGATGTTCTCGAAGTGGTTCCAGGCGCAGACCGCGCTGGAGCCCTCTCCGCCCAACACCTCCGAACGCAGCCGCCGTGCGTCCTCGGCCTCCTGAAGCAGTGCGACGAGCGCGGGAGCCGCGTCTCGCACCCGTTCGGTGACTCCGTTGTCCGCTTCGCGCTCAGGCCGCCGGTGACTGGTGGTCTCGGGCATGCTCCAACACTCCCTCCAATAGGCGGATCTTGCTGTTGCGGCAGTGCTCGGTCTCCGTACCGTCAAAACGCCCCAGTTCGAAGTAACGGTTGGCGGCGTGGCCGCCACCGCAGAAGCCGAAGTACGGGCAGGACGCTCGACACGCCTCCACACCGGCCAGGAACTCCCCCACCCACGGCGTGGTCGGCGCGTTGCCGAGGATCTGCGCCAACGGGGTCGCCAGCACGTTGCCGCTGCTGAAGTCGCCGTAGCGGGGGTCGGTGAACCCGGCCAGCTCCGGGGAGAGCACGATCACCGAGCCGTCGTGCCCGATGGTCGGGATCGGGTCCAGTTGGCGGGGCAGCACCGCGTCCGCCGAGTTGTCGAGCACCGCCGCGGCGTAGCGCAACGACCACTCGATCTCGCGGAGATGGATCCGGGGCTCCCGGCGCCACGCCCCGACCAACTCCGCCCAGAACGCGGACACGGCCGACGGGTCGTGGCGGTTGTCGCGGGTGTTGACTCCCTCGGTCTCCTCGATGTTGATGCCGAGCACGTCGCAGCCCAGCTCGAGGAAGTAGTCGTACAGCTCGGTGGCGAGCCCCGGCTCCGGCCGGGACACCACGGCCAGCGCGGAGAAGGGCAGACCGCGCCGGCGCAGCACCGAGATGCCGTGCAGGATCCGGTCGTACGCCGGCTGACCACCCCGGTTGACCCGGTCGCCGTTGCGCGCCCGGGGCCCGTCGACGCTCACGCTCACCCGCATTTCGTGCCGGGCGAAGAAATCGCACCAGTCGTCGTCGATGAGAGTGGCGTTTGTCTGCACGTGGTGCTCCACCTCAGGCCCGAACGGGGCGATCAGCTCGGCCAGATGCTCTCGACCGGTGGCCAGGGGCTCGCCGCCGTGCCACACGACGGAGAACCGACCGTTCGCCGCCCAGGGCTTGACAGCGGCCGCGACCGCCGCGGCCACCGCCACCGGCATCCGGCGGTCGGCGGCCCGAAAAGGCAGATAGCAGTACGCGCAGTCGAGGTTGCAGAGGGTGGTGGGCTGCATGACGACGTACGACGGGACGGCGGCAAGACCGCGCATCCCGCTGAACGACTGTCCCCGAGCAGCCATCGCCCTCCTCCGCCTAGCCTGAGGGTGCCCTTCAGGCTAGGCGGCATTGGCCACTCGGGTGAAGCCCTGATCAGGTGCCCGTACGATCACCAGAGGGTGATCAGCCCCGGGTGTGCTGACCGACCATCTGCACGTTGCCGGTGCCCTCGATGATCTCGCCGGCCTGCCACGCCTCGACCCCACGGCCGGTCAGGGTGGCCAGCGCCCGGTCGGCGTCCTCGGCCGACACGATCGCGAACATGCCGACGCCCATGTTGAAGGTCGACTCCATGTCGTGGTCGTCGATCCGACCCTTCGTCTGGATCAGGTCGAAGATCGGCTGCGGCTTCCAGGTGGACCGGTTGACCACCGCGTCGACGTGCTCGGGCAGCACCCGGACCAGGTTGCCGGGGATGCCGCCGCCGGTGATGTGGGACAGCGCCCGCACCTCAGCCTCGGCGATCAGCTTGAGGCAGTCCTTGGCGTAGATCTTGGTCGGGGTGAGCAGCTCCTCGCCGAGGGTCCGCTGCCGACCGAAGTCGTCGATCACGATGTCCAGACGCATCCGAGCCGCGCCCAGCAGCACGTGCCGGACCAGCGAGTATCCGTTGGAGTGCAGGCCGGAGGAGCGCATGGCGATCACCACGTCGCCCACCTCGACCCGCTCGGGGCTGAGGATGTCGGCTTCCTCGACCACGCCCACGCCGGTCGCGGAGATGTCGTACTCGTCCGGGCGCAGCACGCCGGGGTGCTCGGCGGTCTCGCCGCCCAGCAGCGCGCAGCCGGCGTAGCGGCAGCCGTCGGCGATGCCCGCGCCGATCTCGGCGACCTTGTCCGGCACGACCTCGCCGGTGGCGATGTAGTCGAGCAGGAACAGCGGCTCGGCGCCGCAGGCCACCAGGTCGTCGACGACCATCGCGACCAGGTCGATGCCGACCGTGTCGTGAATGTCCATCTGCTGGGCGATCACCAGCTTGGTGCCCACCCCGTCGGTGGAGGACGCCAGGATCGGGCTCTTGTACTTCTTCGTGTCCAGCCGGAACAGGCCGGCGAAGCCACCGAGGTCACCGAGCACCTCGGGACGGCGGGTCTGCCGCACCTTCGACTTGAGCAGCTCCACAGCGCGGTCACCCGCGTCGATGGAGACGCCGGCGTCGGCGTACGAGACCGAGCGTTTGCGCGCCTGGCGGCCCGCACCGCCCGTCCACGGCTGGCGGTCGCCGCCGGCGCCGGTCGGGCTGCTTCCTGCGCCGTTGCGCTCGGACACGTGCGTCACGGTTCTCCCCTTTGGTTCTCGGTGCCGCCGGCGGTAGCCGGGCCGCGCCGGTTGGTGCTACGGGCGGTTTGCGGTAACGCCACCCGGAGTGGCGACGGACGAGCCGTTTGTGGGCGGGGCCTCCGGCGCCGAGTTGCCGACGCGTCGGCCCACCCCTTCGAGCACGTGCTTGCCGATCAGGTTGCCGGCCGGCAGCTCGATCGGGTACTCCCCATCGAAACACGCCCGACACAACCGGGTCTTCGGCTGCTCGGTCGCGGCGATCAGGCCAGGAAGGGAAACGAAGCCCAGCGTGTCGGCGCCGATGGAGCGCCGGATGCCGTCGTTGTCCAACCCGTTGGCCAGCAGCTCCGCCCGGGTGGCGAAGTCGATGCCGTAGAAGCACGGCCAGCTGACCGGCGGGGAGGAGATCCGGACGTGCACCTCCAGCGCCCCCGCCTCACGCAGCATCCGCACGATGGCGCGCTGGGTGTTGCCGCGCACGATCGAATCGTCCACTACCACCAACCGCTTGCCGCGGACGTTCTCCCGCAGCGGGTTGAGCTTGAGCCGGATGCCGAGCTGACGCAGGGTCTGCGACGGCTGGATGAAGGTACGACCCACGTACGGGTTCTTCATCAGGCCGGCGCCGTACGTGATGCCGGACGCCTCCGCGTACCCGATGGCGGCTGGGGTGCCCGACTCGGGCACCGGGATCACCAGGTCGGCCTCGACCGGGTGCTCCTTGGCCAACTGTCGGCCGATCTGCACCCGCGCCGAGTGGACGTTGCGCCCGGCGATCGTGGCATCGGGGCGGGCGATGTAGACGTACTCGAAGAGGCAGCCCTTCGGCTCCGGCGCGGCGAACCGGGTGGAACGCAGCCCGTTCTCGTCGATCGCGATCAGCTCGCCCGGCTCGACCTCGCGCACCACGCTGGCGCCGACGATGTCCAGGGCAGCCGTCTCGCTGGCGACGACCCAGCCGCGCTCCAGGCGGCCGAGCACCAGCGGGCGGACGCCGTGCGGATCGCGGGCCGCGTAGAGGGTCGACTCGTCCATGAAGACGAAGCTGAACGCGCCGCGCAGCTGCGGCAGCACCTCCAGCGCGGCCGCCTCGACCGACAGGTCCGGTCGACTGGCGAGCAGCATCGTCACCAGGGAGGTGTCGTTTGTCGAGCCGTCCGCGATGAGGCCGCGCTCGGCGACCTCCTTCTCCAGCTCGGCCGTGTTGACCAGGTTGCCGTTGTGGGCCAGCGCGATGGTCGTGCCGGAGGTGGTCGACCGGATCGTCGGCTGGGCGTTCTCCCAGTTGGACGCACCGGTGGTGGAGTATCGGGCGTGCCCGATCGCCAGGTGACCACGCAGGCTCGCCAGGGTGGGCTCGTCGAAGACCTGTGCCACCAGGCCGAGGTCCTTGTAGACCACCACGCCGGAGCCATCGCTCACCGCGATGCCCGCCGCCTCCTGGCCGCGGTGCTGCAGGGCGTAGAGGCCGAAGTAGGTCAGATTGGCAACCTCTTCGCCGGGGGCCCAGACGCCGAAGACGCCGCAGGCATCCTGGGGGCCAGGTCGTTGGGGGTCAAGGTCGTGGCTCAGCCGGCCGTCGCCTCGGGGCACCTACCGCTCCCTCATGCTGGTCTGGACCGGCCGGGCGGGGATCACGGGCGGATCCACTGTCCTCTGCCGGGACCACTGTCGTCGCCTGACAGTGTACGCGAATCGACGTCAATACAGAAAGTCACGATCCCCCTGCTCAGCGTTACGGTGAGTGGGACATCGGGACGACTAGAGGGGCAGATAAGCCGACAGGTCGGCCCGGATACCACTCATCTGGACGCGACCGTCGGTGACCGCCTCGGCCCAGGCAACCCTGCCGGTTGCCAACTCCAACCAGGTGTTCGGGGCCATCTCGACCACGTTTGGTGGATTTCCTCTGGTGTGTCGAGGCCCCGGTACGCATTGGATCGCCCCGTATGGTGGGACGCGCACCTCCACCGATCGGCCGGGGGCGCGCTCCGCGAGGACGGCCAACAACGACCGGACCGCCTCTCGGTACACCGGCCGTTCGGGTGTACGCCCCTCGTCGAGCGCCGACAACGCGGCCGTAACGGCAGCGGACTTACTGTGCGGAGAGGACACGACGGGACGATACGACCCCCAGGCCAAACACGCGACGCTGGCCCTGGGTCGCGCTCATGCAGTCGGACAAGGCATAGTTGCCGACGGCGTATTCGTACCGTGATGATCCCCGGCCCGGCGCCCCGCCGGTCAGAGGGAAGTCAGCCCGGAAGGCGGTGGACGTGTCAACACACCGACGTGCCTGGAAGCAGCGGGCCGGTGTGGTCGTAGCGCTGGTTGCCGGCGCTCTGCTCGCCGTCCCCGCCACACCAGCCATGGCCGCAGAGGTCAGCGTTTCCCCCGGCTCGATCACCGTAAACGCCGGCAGCGACGCCACAATCACCGTGCGCGTCACTGGGGGTAATGGCGACGAGTCGGCGAAGGTCAGCCTCTCCGGCCTGCCGTCCGGCGTCGGCTGCGCCAGTGGTTGCGGCGATGTCAAACTCTCCGGCGGCGGCCTGGGCAACCCGACAGGGTCGCAGCTGGTCAGGATCGCGGCCAACGACAACGCCGGCGACGCGACAGCGACCATCACGGTGGCGGTCGAGGCCGAGTCCGGCCCGGACACCGCCACCGTCTCGCTGACCGTGAAGGGCAAGGCCGCTCCTCCGCCGCCGCCGCAGAACCAGACCGTGCGGTCGGTCGCCGGCAAGGTGGTCGCGCAGGACGACGGCAAGGCCGTGCCGAACGCGTTCGTGGTTCTCCAGGACACCGCCGGTCACCGCTACGACGCCACGAGCGACGGCGGCGGCAACTTCCGGTTCACCGGCACCACCGAGAAGCCGATCGCGCCCGGACGGATCGACCTGGGCGCGTCCTTCGACAACATCAAGGCGTTCAAGTCCTTGAACGCCAACGCCGGGCAGGCCATCACCGGGCAGCGGCTCAGCCTCGCGATCAAGGCCGAGGCGACGCCCAGCGCCACCCCGTCCGCCACCCCCGAGGCCACCCCCACCGACGAGGCGACCGAGGAGGGCACCGAGGAGGAGCCCACCGAGGAGGCCAGCCAGGGTGCTCCGGCGAACGCCGCGAACACCGAGGACGGCGGCGGCCTCAGCTCGTACCTGATCATTTTGCTCGGTGGTCTTCTGGTCGCCGCCGGTGTCGGCACGATCGTGCTGCTCTGGATGAAGCGCAGGGAGAACGGCGGCGACGACGACGCTCCGGCGGCTGCCGGCGGCGGCGGTGTGGTGCCGCCCTCGCGGGGCGGGTTCCGCGGTGCGGACGACCACACCCGGGTGGTCGGCGGTCGTCCCGGCGGCGGACCGGACCCGACCATGGTCGGTGGCGCCGCGCTGAGCGAGGCACCGACGATGATGCACCGCCCGGTGGTCGACGACGTTCCGCCAGACCCGTACGGTGCGCCTGCCCAGGCGTACGGCGGCGCGGGTCAGCAGGGCTGGGGCGGTGCCGGCTACGGCGAGGAGCCAGCGTCCGCTGGGTACGGTGCCGGCGGCTACGGCAACGCTCCCGCTTCCGGCGGCGGCTACGGCGCTCCGGCCGGCCCGGAGGGCGGGTACGGCGCCGGCGCGGCCGGTGACGGTTACGGTGCCACGCCCGGTGCCGGTTACGGCAATGCTCCGGCCTCCGGTGCCGGCTACGGGAACGCCCCAGCCTCCGGTGGCGGCTACGGCGGTCGTGACTACGACGCCCCGGGCGGCACCGCCGCCTACCCGCCGGCTCCCGCTGGCGGAGCGGCCTACGGCGAGCGGTTCGACGAGCCGACCGGTCGGTACACCGGCGACACCCAGTACCCGGCCCCGGCCGACCCGTACGCCACCGGCGTCTACCAGCCGGAGCAGGGGCAGGGGTACGGCCAGCCCGATCCCGCCCCGTACGGCGGTCGCGCTGCCGAGCCGACCGCAGGGTACGGCGCTCCGGAGGCTGGCGGCTACGACCAGGGCGGCTACGGCCAACCGGCCGGCGGATACGACCAGGGCGGCGCCTACGGCCAGGAGCCTCCGCAGCAGCGCGGCGGTTACGACGACCGGGGCTACGACCAGGGCGGCTACGGTCAGCCCGCCGGCGGATACGACCAGGGCGGCAACTACGGCGGCCAGGAGCCCCCGCCGCAGCGCGGTGGCGGTTACGACGACCGGGGCTACGACCAGGGCGGCTACGGCCAGCCCGCCGGGCGGAACCGACCGGAGACCCCGCCGCCGACCGAGCGCGGCGGTCGCCGCCTCGACTGGCTGGACGACTGACCCCACCACAGAGCACGGAAACGGCCACCCGGGAGATCCGGGTGGCCGTTTCGCTGCAAGAGCGACTCGGCTTTCAGGAAGTCGGACCATCCTGCAGCCCAGGACACCCCGACTTCCTGAAAGCCGAGTCGATCACGCGCTGCCACCAGGCGGTCAGGCGCGGCCAGGCGCGGTCAGGCGGCGGAGAAGACGCCCTGATGAAGCACCGGCACGACGTCCGACACGCCGATCCGGACGGCGACGTCCACGTCCGCGGCGAAGCCGCTCTCGGTCAACTCTCGCCCGGAGACGCTGCCGCGCACCGCGGCGGGCAGATCCGGAGTGCTCGCCAGCGCGGCGAGCGCCATGGCCGCCTCCACCGAGAGCCCACCGGGCACACCGGAGAGGGCGTCCAGCACCGAGGCGGCGCCGAGTTGGTCCTCCACGGACGGGCGCAGCGACCCGTCCGGCCACCGCTCCCCCGAGGCGATCACGCCGATCGGGGCCTCCAGCGTGCCGTACCCCTGGCGGCGCAGCCAATGCCCGACGGCGCGTGCGTTGCGCAGGCACGCCGCTACCACCGGCAGGCCGGTGGCGCTGGCGGCGGCGCTGATGGCGGAGCCGTTCGGTGAGGGCAGCACGAGGTCCGCCACCACGGGAGCGCTGCTCAGCGCGGCGGGCGAGAGCGACCACGGATGGTCAGCGGTCGTCTGCCGCCGACCGACGGCAGCGGTAGCACCCACCCGGACGGCGTACTCGGCGGCCTGCTCACCCCAGGGGAACGGGTGCACCCGCATGCCCCGGGCGACCGCCACCTCCACGGCGGTGGTGAACGAGAGGACGTCCACCACCACCAGCGCCGCGCAGACCCGGCCGAGTTCGGCCGCCCCGGTCAGCCCCCAGTCGAACCGGGCACCCGATCCGGGTTGGCCGTAGACGGCGGCCGTCAACGCCTCAGCGCTCGTCAGGCGACGGTTCGGTGACACCGGAGTCAGACTCGGACGCCCCGCCGGGCTGCTCCGACCCGATCGGCTCGACCGCGCCGGTCTCCGGGGATGGACCCGAGGAAGCGATCGGCTCGGAGACCACCTCGGCCGCGTCGAGCGGCTCGGCCTGCGCGACCGGCAGCGGGACGGCCTCGACCGCACCCGCCACACCGGCAGCCGGCGCGGGCACCTCGACGGCCGCCGAGGCCCCGAAGAGGCGCGGCAGCGTCTCGGTGTGCGCGGTGCGCAGCTCGTCCAGGCCGATCCGGAACTGGCCGTGCACCTCGAGCGCACCGCCGGACGGGTCGGTGACGCCGATCAGCTCGAACGGCACGCCCCGCTCGGCGCAGAGCGCCGCGAACGCCTTGTCGTGGCCGCGCGGCACCGAGACCAGCGCCCGCGTGGCGGACTCGCTGAACAGGTAGACGAACGGCATCGAGCCCTCGGTGAACTGCTCCGGCACCGCGACCCGGGCACCGACGCCGCGACGCAGGCAGGACTCGACCAGGCTCTGGGCGAGCCCACCATCGGAGAGGTCGTGTGCCGAGGCCAGGTGGCCGACACGGGCCGCCTCGGCCAGCAACTCGGCGAGCGCCTTCTCGCGGAGAAGGTCGACCTGCGGCGGAATACCGCCGAGGTGCTCGTGCGTCACCCAGGCCCACTCCGAGCCGGACAACTCCACGTTCGTCTCGCCGAGCAGGTAGAGCTGGTCGTGGTCGCCACCGGCGCGCGGCACGAAGCCCATCGGCACCCGGTCGGCGACGTTGTCCAGCACGCCCAGCACGCCGACCACAGGGGTCGGGTGAATGGCCGCCGCGCCGGTCTGGTTGTAGAAGCTGACGTTGCCGCCGGTCACCGGAATGCCCAGCTCCAGGCAGCCGTCCGCCAGGCCGCGCACGGCCTCGGCGAACTGCCACATCACGCCCGGGTCCTCCGGGGAGCCGAAGTTGAGGCAGTTGGTCACGGCGATCGGCTTCGCACCGGTCACCGCGACGTTCCGGTACGCCTCAGCCAGGGCCAGCTTGGTGCCGTTGTACGGGTCCAGTCGGGTGTACCGGCCGTTGCCGTCGACCGACAGCGCCACGCCGAGGCCGGTCCGCTCGTCGATCCGGATCACGCCGCCGTCCTCCGGCTGGGCGAGCACTGTGTTGCCCAGCACGTAACGGTCGTACTGCTCGGTGACCCAGCTCTTGTCGGCAAGGTTGGGCGACGCGATCATGCGCAGCACGGTCTCCCGCAGCGCCTCCGGGTCGGCCGGGCGGGGCAGCGTCTCGGCCCGGTCGGCCTGGAGCAGGATCAGGTCGGCCGGCTCACGCATCGGCCGGGCGTAGACCGGGCCGTCGTCAACCAGCGAACCCGGCGGCACGTCGACGACCAGGTGGTCCTGCCAGGTGATCAGCAGGCGACCCGGGCGGCCGTCCGGCTCCGGTGCGGTGACCTCACCGATTGCGGTGGCGAGGACGCCCCACTTCTCGCAGGTCTTGAGCACCGCGTCGAGCTTGTCCGGCTCGACAACCAGCAGCATCCGCTCCTGCGACTCGCTGGCCAGGATCTCGTGCGGGTCCATCGAGGGCTCGCGCAGCGGCACCCGCTCCAGCCAGACCCGCATGCCGGTGCCGGCAGCGGCGGCGGTCTCGGTCAGCGCGCAGGTCAGGCCGGCGCCGCCGAGGTCCTGGATGCCGACGACCAGCTGGCCGTCGTACAGCTCGAGGCAGGCCTCGATCAGCAGCTTCTCGGTGAACGGGTCGCCGACCTGCACGGCGGGTCGGCGCGCCTCGCTGCCCTCGTCGAAGGTCGCGCTGGCCAGCACCGACACGCCACCGATGCCGTCCCGGCCGGTCTTGGCGCCCATCAGCACGACGACGTTGCCCGGGCCGGCGGCGGCCTTGTTCTGGAGTTGGTCGACGGGCAGCACGCCCAGGCAGAGCGCGTTGAGCAGAGGGTTGCCCTGGTAGG
Organism: Micromonospora sp. NPDC005324; assembly: GCF_040607155.1. Lineage (NCBI taxonomy): Bacteria > Bacillati > Actinomycetota > Actinomycetes > Micromonosporales > Micromonosporaceae > Micromonospora > Micromonospora sp. NPDC005324. The sequence continues at coordinate 79,240 of NZ_JBEXGE010000011.1, forward strand.
AGGGGTCGAAGACCAGCTCTCCACCGATGTTGGGCAGGCCCAGGCAGTTGCCGTAGCCGCCCACGCCGGCGACCACGCCGGTGAGCACCCGGGCGGTGTCCGGGTGGTCCGCGGCACCGAAGCGCAGCGGGTCCATCACCGCGACCGGGCGGGCGCCCATGGCGAGGATGTCCCGGACGATGCCGCCGACGCCGGTCGCCGCGCCCTGGTACGGCTCGACGAAGCTCGGGTGGTTGTGCGACTCGACCTTGAAGGTCACCGCCAGCTCGTCGGAGATCTGCACGACACCGGCGTTCTCACCGATGCCGGCGAGCAGCCGGTCGCTGTGCGGGGCCTTCTCGCCGAACTGGCGCAGGTGCACCTTGCTCGACTTGTAGGAGCAGTGCTCGCTCCACATGATCGAATACATCGCCAGCTCGGACTGCGTGGGCCGGCGGCCGAGGATCTGCCGGACCCGGTCGTACTCGTCGTCGCGCAGCCCCAGCTCGGTGTACGGCTGAAGCTCGCCCGGGGTGCCACCGGCGCGCGGCACGGTGTCCACGCCCTCGGTCCAGACGGCGGCGGCCGGCTGGGCGGGAGCGGTCGCCGGTGCGACCGGCTGCGCCGGGGTCGGCTCGGCCGGCTGCGCCGGGACGGAGTACGCCTCCGGTGTGTCCCTTACCGGGTCCGGATGGGTGGTCATGACCTCTCCTCGCTGCGCTCGTGCCCGCCAGGCCGGCGGTTGAGCTGACCGATGATCGTGCCGCCGGTCATGCCGGCGCCCCCACCAGGTGCTTGAGGACCGACGTGAAGAAGCCGAGGCCGTCCAGCGAAGGACCGGTGAGCGCCTCCACCGCGTGCTCGGGGTGCGGCATGATGCCGACCACGTTGCCGGCGGCGTTGGTGATCGCGGCGATGTCGCGCTGGGACCCGTTGGGGTTGCCGCCGACGTAGCGGGCGACCACCCGGCCCTCGGCTTCGAGCTGGTCCAGCGTCGCGGTGTCCGCGACGTAGCAGCCCTCGCCGTTCTTGACCGGGATGAGCACCTCCTGGCCGGGCTGGAACGCGTTGGTCCACGCCGTTCCGGCCGACTCGATGCGCAGGACCTGGTCCCGGTTGCGGAAGTGCAGGTGCTGGTTGCGGGTGAGCGCGCCGGGCAGCAGGTGCGCCTCACACAGGATCTGGAAGCCGTTGCAGATGCCGAGCACGGGCAGACCGCCCCGGGCGGCGTCCACGATCGTCTCCATCACCGGGGCGAACCGGGCGATGGCGCCGCACCGCAGGTAGTCACCGTAGGAGAAACCGCCGGGCAGGACGACAGCGTCGACGCCGTGCAGCTCCGGGTCGCCGTGCCAGAGCCGGACCGGCTCAGCGCCGGCGATCCGGACGGCCCGGGCCGCGTCCCCGTCGTCGAGCGAGCCGGGGAAGGTGACCACACCGACCCGGGCGGTCACGAGCGGGCGTCCGCAGTCTCGTCGGCCTCGACCACGCGGACGGTGAAGTCCTCGATGACCGGGTTGGCGAGCAGTTTGTCGGCAATCTCCCGAGCGCGGTCCAGGTCCGGTTCACCGGTGAACTCGATCTCGATCCGCCTGCCGATCCGAACCGAGGCGACGTCACCGACGCCGAGCCGGGGCAGCGCGTTTGCGACGGCCTGGCCCTGCGGATCAAGGATCTCGGGCTTGAGCATGACGTCGACGACGACGCGAGGCACTGGGCACTCCTGACTGTGTACGCAGTTGGGTGCCGACCCACAATGGGCGAGCGCAGCCAGCGTACCTGGCAGATATCGCCGCGGACGCACCGGCCGGCCGCAGTTCAGGCAGTGATCGACATTACTGACGCTCAGGCGGACCCGCCAGGCGCGACAGGTGGCCTCAGCAGGACATATGCGGCGCAGCGGGTGGCCGAATCGTTACATTGGGCAACCTCGATCACTCCCTTGATAACGACCGCGTCGGGCCCTACTCTACATCGACGTAAGTCGATTCCGCCGGCGCCGGGAACCCCCGCCGCCCGGCCCCATCCGCACCCGGCGACCCCGGGCCCGCCCCGTCCAAGGAGTCCACCCGATGCGCATCCGCCCCCTGCTCGCCGTACTCAGCACCGCGCTGGTCGGCGCCCTCGGCGTCACGTCCGCCGCGTCCGCCTCCCCGCCCAGCCCGAACATCATCGGTGGCGGCACCGTCTCGTCCGCCCCCTGGGCCGCCGCAGTGCTCAGCAACGGCTCGTTCACCTGCTCCGGCAGCGTCATCGCCGCGCAGTGGGTGCTCACCGCCCGGCACTGCATCAACGGCACGATGTCGGTGCGGATCGGCAGCGTCAACCGCACCTCGGGCGGGGTCACCCGCACAGTCAGCGCCACCTACACCCGCAGCGACCTGGCCCTGATGCGGCTCTCCACCAGCGTCAGCACCTCGACCGTGACCCTGGCGAACAGCAACCCACCGATCAACTCGACGAACTCGATCTACGGCTGGGGCATGACCTGCTACAGCGGCTGCTCCGCGTCCACCCAGCTGAAGACCGCCACCGTCCGGGTAACCAGCAACAGCGCCACCGACGCGTACGGCGGCCAGGCGATCCGCAGCACCCGGATCAACGGCAACGCCTGGCGCGGTGACTCCGGTGGCCCGCAGTTCTACAACGGTCAGCAGGTCGGCGTCGCCTCCACCGCCGACGGATCGAGCATCCAGAACTACGGCAGCGTTGCGTACAACCGGGCCTGGATCACCTCGGTGGCCGGTGTCTGACGGTTAGCGCCCCGCTCGGCGCGGATGGTCGGCCACGTGCCGGCCGTCCGCGCCGCGTCGTTTTGCAGCATCCGATCAGGTGAACAATGCACACGATCGGGTCGCGCCACTCCTGACAGCATCGGAACCGTGCTGGTCGTGACGACAGAGCAACTGCCCGGCTACGAGATCCGCCAGATTCTCGGTGAGGTGGTGTCATCAATGGCCAGGACGCGCAACCCGTACCGCGAGGGTGTGAAGAACCTGCGCGGTGGCGCGTACGACCCGATGGCCCCGGACAACCTGACCCGGTGGCGCACCGACTCGGTGGCCCGCCTCGGCGAGGAGGCCCTACGACTCGGCGCGAACGCGGTGATCGCCATGCGGTTCGACAGCCGGGACTGCGGTGAGATGTGGATGGAGATCTGCGCGTACGGCACGGCCGTGGTCGCCGTACCCAAGATGCCCGAGGTCATGCCGGCCGACCAGCCGGCGGTCGCCGCGGAGACCGCGGAGGTCGCGGGCATCACGGAGTCGCCCGGCGGCATCGCCGAACCGGCCAGCGCTCCCAACCTGAGAACCGCCGCCGAAACCCCAACCGGCGAATAACCCACCCACGCCAACCCCACCCCCCCCACCGGGGGGCAGGGTGGGGTGGGGTGGGTGGGTGGGTGGGTTAGAGGATGGGGGGTGGGCTGTAGGTGGCGGCTTCTGGGTGAGCTGTGACCACCTTGGTGATGCGGCTCGTTACCGCTGCCACCTGGGCCTGGGCGGCGCCTACGAAGGCGTTGCGGTCGGCGACCAGGGTGTCGATGTCGGCGCGGGACAGGCCGAGTCGGCCGTCCGCCGCCAGGCGGTCGAAGAGGTCGTTCTCCGGTGAGCCCTTCTCGCGCATCGCCAGGGCCACCGCCACCGCGTGCTCCTTGATCACCTCGTGGGCGACCTCCCGGCCGACGCCCCGCCGGACCGCCGCTACCAGGATCTTCGTGGTGGCCAGGAACGGCAGGAAGCGCTCCAGCTCCCGGTTGATCACCGCCGGGTACGAGCCGAACTCGTCCAGCACGGTGAGGAACGTCTGGAACAACCCGTCGGCGGCGAAGAACGCGTCCGGCAGTGCCACCCGGCGGACCACCGAGCAGGACACGTCCCCCTCGTTCCACTGGTCACCGGCCAGCTCGCCGACCATCGACAGGTAACCCCGGATGATCACGGCGAAGCCGTTCACCCGCTCCGAGGAGCGGGTGTTCATCTTGTGCGGCATCGCGCTGGAACCGACCTGACCCGGCTTGAAGCCCTCGGTCACCAGCTCCTGACCGACCATCAACCGGATCGTGGTGGCCAGCGACGACGGCGCGGCGGCGGTCTGGGCCAGCGCGGCCAGCACGTCGAAGTCGAGCGAGCGCGGGTAGACCTGCCCGACGCTGTCCAGCACCCGGGAGAAGCCCAGGTGCTCGGCGACCCGTCGCTCCAGCTCGGCCACCTTGTCGGCGTCGCCGTCGAACAGGTCGAGCTGGTCGGCGGCAGTGCCGACCGGTCCCTTGATCCCCCGCAGCGGGTAGCGGGCGATCAGCTCCTCCAGCCGCTCGTACGCGATCAGCAACTCCTCGGCCGCCGACGCGAAGCGCTTGCCCAGCGTGGTGGCCTGCGCCGCCACGTTGTGCGAACGGCCGGTCATGACCAGCTCGGAGTGCTCGTGGGCCAGCCAGGCCAACCGGGCGAGGGTGGCCACCACCCGGTCGCGGATCAGCTCCAGCGAGGCGCGCACCTGGAGCTGCTCGACGTTCTCGGTGAGGTCCCGGGAGGTCATCCCCTTGTGCACGTGCTCGTGCCCGGCGAGCGCGCTGAACTCCTCGATCCGGGCCTTCACGTCGTGCCGGGTGACCCGCTCCCGCTCGGCGATCGAGGCGAGGTCGACCTGGTCGAGCACCCGCTCGTACGCCTCGACCACGCCGTCCGGCACCGGCACGCCCAGGTCGCGCTGAGCGCGGAGCACGGCGAGCCAGAGCCGCCGCTCCATCCGGACCTTCTCCTCGGGAGACCAGAGGGCGACCAGTTCGGGCGAGGCGTACCGGTTGGCCAGCACGTTGGGGATCGTCGTCACGTACCTCATTGTCCCGCACCCGCTGGTCGACACCGGGACCGGGCCGGAGGTCGACCAGCGGGACCGGGCCGGGGGTCGATCAGCGGGACCCGGGCGGGTTGGTCAGGTCGTCAGGGGCGGTTCAGCTCGTAGACGGTGACCGAGCCGGCGACCAGCCGGACCTGGGTCAGCGCGGCCAGCTCCGCCGACACCGCACCCGCCCTGGTGTCGGCGAACAGCCACCTGACCCCGTGCTCCGTGCGGAGCCGGTCCAGGTCGGCCTGGGTCGGCGCGCTGAACACCCCGTCGTTGAGCGCCAACAGCGCCGGGTCGGGGAAGCTCTGTCGGGCGTACCCCAGGTTCTGGACGCCGTGCGCGGCCACGACCGCGTCGGTGTAGCCCCAGCTCTCCACCACAGTGCGGTGCCCACCCAGGCCGGTCACCCAGAACGCGCGGGCATCGCAGTGCGGGGTGGTGCGCACCGGCCGGCAGTGCACGTTGGTGGCGACCACGTCGTCGTCGGCGGCGTTGTCGTCAAGCCACAGCGCGGCGCGCATCTCGTCGGCGGTCAGCGCGTACGGCTGCGGCCCGGTCGCCGGCACCGGCTCGGTCAGCACCGAGCGGACGGTCCCGCCCACGACGACGGCGGCGCTGGCGCCGAGCATCGCCGCGGTGACCCCGGCCAGGGCGATCGTCGCCGCGCGCCGACGGCCTCCCGAGCCCGCCGCCGAAGCCGCCGGCACCGGAACCGGCGCCTGGACGCGGCGCCGCCACAGGGCGGCCACCCCGACGGCGAGCGCGGCGGCCACCGCCACGAACAGCACGTACCGGGCGGCCGAGAGACCCAGCACCCGCAGCCACCCCTCGACCGTCGAGGTGGTGGGGGTGCCGGGACGGCTGATCCTCGGCACGGCGAAGCCCACCACCGTGCCGGCCGTGGCGAGCCCTGCCAACGCGCCGGCCACGGCGGGCACCACCAGCGCCGGCCAGGGCGCTCGGGCCTGGGCGAGGGACCAGGTGGTCAGCACGACGCCGACCGGGATGACGCCCATCCAGAAGTAGATCTGACTGATCGACGGGTGCTGGAACACCCAGGTGGTGGCCGCGCCGGCCAGGACCGTGCCGGCGAGCAGCCAGACGGCCGGGTCGGCCCGGTGCCCACCGTCGACGAGCAGGCTCATGCCCACCCACCGGGGCGCCTGACCCAGCACCCACCAGGCGACCACGGCGAACGCCAACAGCCACCCGACAAGGCCACCGTCGTTGATGCCCGGTGGCAGCGGCGCGCTCGGCCAGATTCCGTCGCCCGTCCCGAGGGTCTCGGAGTACGGGGCGATGAAGTGCAGCAACGCCAACGCCTGCACGCGCAGCGTGGAGGCCCCACCACCGGCGAACAGCCGGAAGCCGAGCGCCATCGCCGCCACGAGGCAGGCCAGCGCCAGCAGGGCCGGTCGCGGGGCCTGCCGCTTCCGCCACCAGAACACGACGGCGGTGAGACCCAGGCCGGCGATCAACGGCGGCAACGCGCTGGACTTCGCCCCCGCACAGACCAGCCCGAGCGCCGGAACCAGCGGCCAGGCCCGACCGAGGGAACGCCCCCGCGCCACGTCGACGATGAGCCCGGCGAGCAGCAGCAACGGCACCAGCACGTACGTCTGGGAGGGGCTGCCGTACGACAGCGGCATCTCGCCGGTCGCACCCACCGGCGAACCGAGCGTGACCCCCGCTCCGATGAAGGCGGCGAGGGCGGCCACCGGACCGGCCCAGACGGCCCCGCTCAGGTCGCGGGCGAGCCCGGCCGCGAGCAGCACCGCGGTACCGATCACGGGCACCAGCCAGAGCCGCAGCAGCACCACCGCCGGCGGAACTCCGGTGATCATGCTGCCGCTGGCGATGTGCGCGTCGGACAGGTAGTGATAGCGCAGGGCCTCCCCGGCGACGTGCGGCAACTCGAACGGCATCGCCCGGGTCAGCTCCTGCACCAGACCCAGGTGGTAGAGCACGTCCTGGTAGTAGCCGCCGTACACGGGAGGCAGCGGGACCATCCGCCACTGGGTGTATCCCCAGGCGAGCACCACCAGCAGCGCCGCGCCCATCCCCCAGTGCCAGGCCAGTGGCAGCGGACGGCGCTCGCCTACCCGCCAGTGTCGGCGCAGCCCGGGGACGGCGGCGAACGCGACGAGAACGGGCAGCGGCCACCACCGCAGCAGGGACTGCTGACCGGTCGCGGCGGCCAGCGCCCAGGCGATGATCTCCAGCAGCAGACCGGTGGCCGCGCCGTAGCCAAGGTCCTCCGGGAGGTTGCCCCGGCTGCCGCGCAGCGCGCGGTGCACCAGGGTTCCGGGGAGCACCAGCGCGAGGACCCAGTACGCGGAGAACCGCGCAAGATCCGGGGTGGGCACGCTGCCGCGGGACCAGACCACGAGCAGCGCGGCGATCACGAGCACCCACGGGAGCGTGCTGAGGACCGGCACGAGAGCATTCCGACGCGACGTCGTGGCCGGGGCATCGATCCGCTCGGCCAACAGGGTGTCAGCCACGGAGGCCGACCACCGAATCGAAGCCCGGCGTACGGGAGACGTCATCGCTGCTGGCGACCGGCTCCGCCCCCGGGGCCTCGTCCCGGGAGTCGAACCCGATGTGGAACGCGGGCCGGTTCTGCACTGTGGCGTAGATCCTGCCGACGTACTCGCCCAGCAGGCCGAGGCAGACCAGCTGCACCCCACTGAGCAGCAGTACCGCGACGAACATCGAGGTCCAGCCGGGGATGGTGGTGCCGGAGACGTGGGCGACCATGCCGAACACGATCAGCGCGAGGCAGAGCAGGAAGCTCGACATCCCCAGCCAGGTGGCCAGGCGCAGTGGCGAGGCGGAGAAGTTCGCAGTGCTCTCCCAGGCCAGGGCCACCATCCGGCGCAGCGGGTACTTCGTCTCGCCGGCGGCGCGGGCCTCGCGGTCGTAGCGCACCTCGGCGCTGGGGAAGCCGAGCGACGGCACCAGCAGCCGGTAGACCGGGGAACGTTCGGGCAACCGGCGCAGGACCTCGATCACGTCCCGACTGAGCAACCGGAAGTCGCCGGCCTGCGCGGGCAGGTCGACGCCGACGAGCCGGCGCATCGCCCAGTAGTAGCCACGGGCGCTGTTGCGCTTGAAGACCGTGTCGGTGCTGCGGTCGGCGCGAACGCCGTAGACGACATCCACCCCGTCCTCGCGGGCCACGCGGAGCATCTCGGCGATGGTCTCCGGCGGATCCTGGAGATCGGCGTCCAGGCTGACCACCCACTGGCCGACGGCCCGGTGCAGGCCGGCTGTCAACGCCGCCTGGTGGCCGCTGTTGCGCCGCAGCCGGAGCACCCGCAGCTGCGGCCAGTCCCGGCCGTGGTCGAAGAGCACCGACACGGTGTCGTCCCGGCTGCCGTCGTCGACGGCGACCACCTCGTAGTCGACGCCGAGCGCGTCGAGCACCGGCCGCAGCCGGGCGACCAGAGCCGGAATGACAGCTGTCTCATTGAACATCGGGATGACCACCGAGAGGGCGGTCGTCCGTGGAACGACGGACTCCATGGTGATACGGCCCCGTTCCGCACGCAGGAGTGATCGAATCCGAGCCAGCGGCGCGGCAACGAACACCATTGCGCGGTAAACCCTCCACCAGCCGGCCGACTCCTGAACGGCTCGTTAACGCCCGTTGGCCGATGCCTCGATATCTCCGCCCGACCTACAAACCCGGCACCGCGTCACGTCTGCGCTACCCGCCCTCGGGCCGAACCTGCTGGTGATATTGCAGCTCATGCAGGTGACCACCCTTGATAAGGACTGCCACCTCGACCGGCTGCCCATGCACCGAGCGGATCACCCGAAACTGGCGGATCACCGGCACCTGCGCCGGCAGCGACAGGATCTCCAGCTCGTGGGTGGTCGGCATGCGGACAGACAGCCGGTCGACGAAGTCCCGCTGCGAATGACCCAGCTCGGCCAGTGCCCGAGGGGCGCCCCCGACGAGCTTCTGGCGCGAGGAGATTGCAGTGCCTCGGCCGATCGAGACCGGGTAGTACGACCACGACACCTCCACCGGCTCGCCGTCGTACGAGAGCAGGCGATGGCGGAGGATCGCGGGCTCGTCGTCGGCAACACCGAGTGCCAGCGCCACGTCGGCGGGCGGTTGAACCTCGGCCACGTCGAGCAGTTGGTAGGCGTACCCACCGGGGCAGGGCGGGACGTAGGCGTCAACCTCCATGACCAACGGCTGACGATCCCGTACGTAGACCCCCTTGCCCACCCGGCTGTGGAGATACCCCTCCTCCTTGAGCGCGGCGAGGGCCCGCTGCACGGTCGCGTTCGCGACGGAGTACTGGCTGATCAACTGCGCCGTCGATGGCAACTGCGATCCGGACGGCAGTTCACCAGCCATGATGCGCGCGCGAATGTCGGCAGCGATCTGCTCATGCCGAGGCCGATCGTCGCTCCTGCGAGCCAAGACGGCCTCCCCTACGCAATCGACGATTCGTAACGGAGGCGACGGCCTCCGGCAGTCATGCTCATCACGCTCAGCTCGACCGGCAACCCGTCATCGGTGCTGAGCACGCGAGTCAGCCCGAGCACCCAGTCGTCTTCGCCCAGTTGAAGTAGCGACCGCTCGGTATCGGTCGCCCGACGTGTGTAGACGTCTTCGCTCACCCGCCGTGGTCGGTACCCCAGCTCCGCCAGCAGAGTAACCGCCCCACCACGGATCTTGCGGGGCTCGGCAAGGCCGGTGCCGCGAGCGATGGTCGCCGGATAGAGGGATGTGGTTACTTCCACCGGCCGTTCATCCAGCAACATCATTCGGCGGCGCTGGATCACCTGCTTACCGGGATCAAGCTGCAGCGCCTCGGCCAGTTCCGCCACCGGAACGATCTCGGTGACGTCGAGCAGACGTTGTGACCCCACTCCGCCGTTCTGCGCAGCCTCCGCTCTCCAGGCTTCAGCCTCGCCGGGCAGCCTCGGCGTCACGTAGGGGGTGGAGACACTGATCCATTCGAGGTGCTTCAAGATCCACTCCTTCACCCTCACCCAGGCCCCGCATCTCGCACCCACAGTAGATCCCCGCGCGCCCACTTTCGCACCTTGATGCCTTACGCATAAGGCAGTAAGGTAGCTGTCAAGCTGATGCCGACCGCACCGCTGACCCGCACCTCCCCCGCAGTCTCGTGGAACTGCCGTGGGCCGCCCCGTCGCTGACAGGAGCGAGAGATGAGTGTCTACCGAGCTACCAGCCAACTCTGGCATCGCGACGAAGCGGAGGCCGAAGCTGCCCGAGAGATCCTGACCAGCCACGTACCCGATGGTGAGACCGGCCTCTGCGCGATCTGCCTGGTTCCCGGGCCGTGCCGTCCGGCAAATGCGGCGGCCAACCGCCTCGTCGATCTGGGTCGACCGGTGCTCCCGGCGGATCGGCCGAGGCGTCGGCGCGGCTGGCGGGGCTGGTTTGATCCGCACCGCCGGGTGCTGCCGCGTACCGCGCCACTACTGACACTCGCTTGGTGCCGCCGACTCGGTGTGCCCACCGCGGCCGGGCTGGCGGACTGGATCGCGCCGTGACCCGCCGTCGGCAGTCCGCTGTCCGGGTGGGTGATGTCGTCACCATCGACGGCCAGCACTACTGCTTCGGGCTGGGCCGACTGGCCCTGCGGGTGATCGAGGTGGGTCGGCGCGAACGGCACAGCGACGGCGTCTGGATCCACCTGCGCGGCGTCGAGTTGGGCAGACCCAACGGCCCGCGTCAGCGCCGCGTGCTGGTGCGCTTGGCGTCCCTGCGAGTTCGTCGCGCCGCACAGCCCGCGAATCTTGAGGTTCCTACGCCGCATGTGCCCGTAAGACCGCCATGGACCTGCGCCGGCTGCGGACAGGAGTGGCCGTGCCCGGACCGTCGGCGCCGGCTGCTCATCGAGTACGCAGACGACCGGCTTTCGCTGGCGTTCTACCTGGGTCTATACCTGGCGGACGCGGCAGCCGACCTGCCAGACCTCTCCGCCGACAGGCTGCACGACCGCTTCCTCGGCTGGGCGCGGTTCCGCCCACCGTGATCGAGCCCGGGTGCGGACGTCAACACCGTCGCATCAGCGGAGTGGCCGTTCGTCAACCCCGCACCGCCTAGCCGATCATGGAGTTGTGGTGGGTGACAAAGTGCCCGCACAGCAGCAAATCAGGCACCACGACTTCATGATCGGCGAGGTTGGACTGCCCCCACCCCCGCGATCTTGCGATTACTGTCCGGAGATAAGGAGCATACCGCCCATATCGATAATCAAAAGTGCAAGATCGACGCGGATCTCGAGCATGGCCGAGGTCAGCGCTCCAGGACGGCTGTCACACCCTGGCCGCCCGCCGCGCAGATGGAGATCAGCCCGCGCCCGCTGCCCCGCTCGGCAAGCAGCTTGGCCAGGGTCGCCACGATCCGCCCGCCGGTGGCGGCGAACGGATGCCCGGCGGCCAGCGACGAGCCGTTGACGTTGAGCCGGTCGGTGTCGATCGCGCCCAGCGGGGCGTCCAGGCCGAGTCGGTCCTTGGCGAACTCGGGCGACTCCCAGGCGGCGAGGGTGGCCAGCACCTGCGACGCGAACGCCTCGTGGATCTCGTAGTAGTCGAAGTCCTGCAACGTCAGCCCGGCACGGGCCAGCATCCGGGGCACCGCGTACGCGGGTGCCATCAGCAGCCCCTCGTCGCCGTGCACGAAGTCCACCGCCGCCGTCTCCGACCAGCTGAACCAGGCCAGCACGGGCAGATGGTGCGCCGCCGCCCACTCCTCGCTGGCAAGCAGCACAGTGGACGCGCCGTCGGTGAGGGGTGACGAGTTGCCGGCCGTCATGGTGGCCTGCTCGGCGTCCGGGCCGCGGGTGCCGAAGACCGGCTTCAGCGAGGCGAGCTTCTCCAGGCTGCTGTCCGGGCGGAGGTTCTGATCCCGGGTGAGCCCCAGGTACGGCGTCATCAGGTCGTCGAAGAAACCCCTGTCGTACGCGGCGGCGAGGCCCTGGTGTGAGCGCAGCGCCAGCTCGTCCTGGGACCGCCGGTCGATCTGCCAGCGCACTGCGGTGCGGGCGGCGTGATCGCCCATGGACAGGCCGGTACGTGGCTCGGCGTTGCGCGGGATCTCCGGCTTGAACGGCTGGAGCGGGCGCAGCTTCGCCGCGATCTTGAGCCGTTCGCCCAGCGTGCGGGCCGAGTTGAGCTTGAGCAGCGTGCGGCGCATCTCCTCGTTGACGGCGAGCGGGGCGTCGGAGGTGGTGTCGACACCACCGGCGATGCCCACGTCGAGCTGACCGAGGGCGATCTTGTTGGCGACCAGGATGGTCGCCTCCAGGCCGGTGCCGCATGCCTGCTGGATGTCGTACGCCGGGGTGTGCGGGTCGAGCCGGGAGCCGAGGACCACCTCGCGGGTGAGGTTGAAGTCGCGGGAGTGCTTGAGCACCGCCCCGGTGACCACTTCGCCGATGCGCTGCCCGGCCAGCCCGTAGCGGGCGATCAGGCCGTCGAGCGCCGCGCCGAGCAGGTCGGCGTTCGACGCGTCCGCGTAGCGGGAGTTGGAACGGGCGAAGGGGATGCGGTTGCCCCCGATGATTGCGACCCGCCGGGTGCTCTGCACGATCCGCCTCCTCGACATGTGTTGCTCGAACCCTACTCGCCAGTAGGCTACGCCCATGACCGACAGGTACGCGAGCTTCGTCCAATCGGCCGCCGGCCGCGCGCTGGTCAAGCGCCTCGGGCTGCCCGACCCGCCCCGACTGCGCCGGCACCACCCCGGCGACCCGCTGCTGGCCGGCCCGGCCCTGCTTGGCGCGGCCACCGACGGCCGGCTCGCCGAGCCGATCGCCACGATCCTGACCGCCGCCGGGGTCGAGCTGGCCGACCCGAGCGCCGCCAACCCGCAGCGGTACGGGGCGCTGCTCTTCGACGCCACCGGGATCACCGACTCGACCGAGCTGCGCCAGCTCTACGACTTCTTCCACCTGCGGGCCCGGGCCGTGCTGCCCAGCGGCCGGGTGATCGTGCTGGGCACCCCGCCGCAGGAGTGCCCGACACCCCGCGAGGCGACCGCCCAGCGCGCCCTCGAAGGGCTGGTGCGCAGCATCGGCAAGGAGTTCGGCCGGGGCAGCACCGCGCAGCTCGTCTACGTGAGCGGTGACGCGGCGGACGACCCGGCCCACTCCGCTGGCACGATCACGAGCCTCGAATCGACACTCCGGTTCCTGCTGTCCGGCCGTTCCGCGTACGTGTCGGGGCAGGTCATCCGGGTCGGCGGCGGCGCGGCGAGCTTCCCGGCCGACTGGGACCGCCCGTTGGACGGGCAGGTCGTGCTGGTCACCGGCGCCGCGCGGGGCATCGGCGCGGCGCTGGCGAAGGTGCTGGCCCGCGACGGCGCGAAGGTGGTGGCCCTGGACATCCCGGCCGCCGGTGACGCGCTCGCGGCGGTGGCGAACGACATCGGCGGCACCGCCGTCCAACTCGACCTGACCGCGCCGGACGCGCCGACCCGACTCGCCGAGCACCTGGCCAGCCGGCATGGCCGGGTCGACGTGGTGGTGCACAACGCCGGCATCACCCGGGACAAGACGCTCGGCCGGATGGACGCCGACCGGTGGGACCAGGTGATCGACGTCAACCTCTCCAGCCAGGAGCGGATCAACGACGTACTGCTGGCGCGGGAGCTGATCCCGGCCGGCGGGCGGATCATCTCGGTCTCCTCGATCGCCGGGATCGCCGGCAACCGGGGGCAGACCAACTACGCCACCAGCAAGGCCGGCGTGATCGGGCTGGTCGACTCACTCGCGCCGGCCCTGCTGCAGCACGGGATCAGCGTCAACGCGGTGGCCCCCGGCTTCATCGAGACCCGGCTGACCGCGCGCATCCCGCTGGTGGTCCGCGAGGCGGGCCGGCGGATGAACAGCCTGGCCCAGGGCGGGCTGCCGGTGGACGTGGCCGAGACGATCGGCTGGCTGGCCTGGCCGGCAAGCGGCGCGGTCAGCGGAAACGTGGTCCGGGTCTGCGGCCAGAGCCTGCTGGGGGCGTGATGGGCGCGCGGCCGGAGTCGGGCAGCCGTACCCCTGTCGAACTGGCCCGGATGCCGGCGGCCGGGGCGCTGCACCGACGGGCGTTGCTCGGCGCGCTACCGGGCCTCGGCGGTGGGCGGCGCGGGCCCGACCTGCCGGCGGTCGAGCTGACAGTGGGCGGGGTGAGCGTCGACCGGGCGCAGTTGGCCGACTACGACCGGGTGTGCGGGTTCCGGCTCAGCGATCGGCTGCCCGCGACGTTCCCGCACGTCATGGGCTTTCCGCTGGCCCTGCGCCTGATGACCGCGCCGGACTTCCCCATCCCGCTGATCGGCCTGGTGCACGTCGGTAACCGGATCACCACGCACCGCCCGATCACCGCCGACGAGAAGCTCGACTTCTCCGCGTACGCGGAGAACCTGCGCCCCCACGACCGGGGGCGGCAGGTGGACGTGGTGCTCATCGGCTCGGTCGACGGGGAGGAGGTGTGGCGCGGCGTCTCGACGTACCTCGGTCGGGAGCGCAAGCCGGGCGGGCGCGACCCGGGCGAGCGTCCCGCCGCGCCGACGGCCACCGCCCGCTGGCCTGTGGAACCGCGTGTCGGTACGGAGTACGCGCGGGTCTCCGGCGACCACAACCCGATCCACACCTCCCGCCTCGGGGCGCGGCTGTTCGGCTTCCGCAGGCCGATCGCGCACGGCATGTGGAGCAAGGCGCGCTGCCTGGCCGCGCTGGAGGCCCGGCTGCCGGACGCGTACACAGTCGAGGTCGCCTTCAAGCTGCCCGTGCCGCTGCCGAGCACCGTGAGCTTCGCGCTCCTGCCCGACGGCGGGTTCGCCCTGCACGACTCGCGCGGCCGACCGCACCTGTCGGGTCACCTGCGCTGAGTCACCCCCCTTGGCAGCGGCGTTCTCGTGCGCTAAGTTGTTCTCACAGCGAGATGTTCTCAGAGTGAGAGAGACATGATGAACGAGCAGGAGTTCCTGGCCGCGTACGACCCTCGGGCCTACCCGTCGGTCGCCGTGACCGTCGACGTGGTGGCGCTGACCATCCGCGACGGCGCACTGCACCTGCTGCTGATCCGGCGTGGCGAGGCACCCTTCGCGGGGCACTGGGCGCTGCCCGGGGGTTTCGTCCGCCCCGACGAGGACCTGACCGCCGGCGCCCGACGGGAGCTGGCCGAGGAGACCGGGCTCGGCGGCGAGGCGCTGCGCCGCGTACACCTGGAGCAGTTGGGCAGCTATGGCGCTCCCGACCGTGACCCGCGCATGCGGGTCGTCTCGATCGCCCACCTCGCGTTCGCCCCCGACCTGCCGGACCCGGCCGCCGGCAGCGACGCCGACGAGGCGATCTGGCTGCCGGTGACCGCGTTGACCAGCCGACAGCTCGCCTTCGACCACGGCCGGATCATCGACGAGGCGTTGGAACGGGCCCGGTCCAAGCTGGAGTACACCCCGCTCGCCACCCGCTTCCTCGCCGCCGAGTTCACGATCAGCGAGCTGCGTGCCGTCTACGAGACGGTCTGGGGGCACCCACTGCACGCCGGCAACTTCCACCGCAAGGTGCTCTCCGTGCCGGGCTTCGTGGAGAGCACCGGCGCCAGCACCGAGCGCGGTGGCGCCCGAGGCGGCCCGCGCGCCCGGCTCTACCGGGCCGGCGACGCCCGCCTGCTGCACCCGGCGCTGCTGCGCCCCGCCCACGAGGAGACGGTGCGGTGAAGGCCGCGGAGGCCATCCGCCTGGTCGCGGCCGCCCGCACCGACGCGGACCTGTTCGGCGCCGACCAGCCGGCCCACCGCTACCGCGAGCTGGTCGCGGCCCTGCACCCCGACCGCCTGCCGACCGACCCGGCGGTACGCGCCGAAGCCCTCGACGCGTTCATCCACGTCACCACCCGGTGGCAGGCACGGCAGATCACCGTCCTCGGCGACTACCGGCTCGGCGCGCCGGCCTACTCGGGTGACCTGGCCGACCTCTACGACGTCGGCGACGACCGGCTACTCAAGCTTCCCCGACGGCCCACCGACAACGACCTGATGGCCCGCGAGGCGCACGCCCTGCGCACCATCGCCGAGCGCGGTGACCCGCGCTACCTGCCGTACGTGCCCCGGCTGGTCGACGAGCTGCGGCACCGCGACGCCAGCACCGGCGCGGAGCGGCGGATCAACGTGCTCGCCACAGCACCCGGCCGCCTGCACGACCTCGACGAGGTGCGCCGCGCGTACCCCGACGGGCTGGACGCCCGGGACGTGGCCTGGATGTGGCGGCGGCTGCTGGTGGTGCTCGGCCTGGCCCACCGGGCGGGCATGGTGCACGGCGCGGTCCTGCCCCGACACGTGCTGATCGAGCCGGACGCCCACGGCGTGGTGCTGATCGACTGGTGCTTCTCCGCGACCGTCGGGAGCACGATCCCGGCGGTCGTCCCCGGCCACGGCTGGGACCCGGAGGAGGTCCTCAAGAAGCAGCAGTGCGGGCCGGGCACCGACATCGCGATGGCCAGCCACTGCATGAGCTGGCTGATGGGGCCACGCGCACCCCGCGAGCTGCACACCTTCGCGCAGGGTTGCCGGCAGCGCTCCCTGGACGCCCGGCCCGACGACGCCTGGCGCCTGCTGCGCGAACTCGACCAGGTGCTGGACCGGCTCTACGGGCCACGCACCTTCCGACCCTTCACCCTCACCCCGTAAGGAGCTGTCATGGGCAGTGGAATCTGGTCCACCGACGTGTACGACGCCGCCGACCGCTACCGCCGGTCCACCGGCAAGAGCGCCTTCTCCTACAGCGACAGCGGGGCGCGCACCGTGCACCCCGCGCTCGACCCCAGGGACACGACCCGCGAGAGCCGCGACTCCGACGAGCACCCCCGGTCGACGCCCGTCGCGGTGCTCTTCGACGTGACCGGCTCGATGCGCACGGTGCCGCGGGTTCTCCAGACCAAGCTGCCGCAGCTGCTCGGTCTGCTGCAACGGCAGGGCTACGCCAGCGACCCGCAGATCATGTTCGGTGCCATCGGCGACGCCACCTGCGACCGGGTGCCGTTGCAGGTGGGCCAGTTCGAGTCGGACAACCGGATGGACGACGACCTCGGCCGGATCGTGCTGGAGGGCGGTGGCGGCGGGCAGATGAGCGAGTCGTACGAGCTGGCCATGTACTTCATGGCCCGGCACACCGTCACCGACAACTGGGAGAAGCGCGGCCGGCGCGGCTACCTGTTCATCATCGGCGACGAGCTGGCGTACCAGCGGGTGAAGGCCCGGGAGGTGGCCAGCCTGATCGGGGACGACCTCTCCGAGGACGTGCCGCTGCGGCAGGTCGTCGACGAGGTGACAGGCCGCTGGGACACCTACTACCTGCTCCCCGCCGGCAGCCACTACGCCGGCAACGCCACGGTGCTCGACTTCTGGCGGGACCTGCTCGGGCAGAACGCCGTCGTGCTCGACGACCTCGACGCGGTCTGCGAGACCATCGCGCTCACCATCGGCCTCGGCGAACAGGCCATCAACCTGGACGAGGGCCTACGCGACCTGGACCGCGCCGGCTCCGGCGCCACCGGCACCGTGTCGAAGGCACTGGCCCGCCTCGGCCGGGACCGGCGGGCCGAGGTGTCGACGCTGCCGGCGTTCCGTGACACCGCCAGCGGGGTGACCCGGCTGTGAACCACGTGGCGGTGGTCGACCTCGGCTACGGCGACGCCGGCAAGGGCACGGTGGTGGACTGGCTCTGCGCCACCCGTCCCGTGCACACGGTGGTCCGCTTCAACGGGGGCGCGCAGGCGGCACACAACGTCGTGCTGCGCGACGGGCGGCACCACACGTTCGCGCAGTTCGGCGCCGGCACGTTCCATCCCGGTGTCCGTACGCACCTGGCCCGGCACGTGGTGGTGGACCCGTTGGCGTTGGCCGCCGAGGCCGACCACCTCGCCACGGTCGGGGTGCCCGACGCGCTCGACCGGCTGACCGTCGACGGGGACGCGCTGCTCGCCACCCCGTACCACCGGGCCGCCAACCGGGCCCGCGAGATCGCCCGGGGAGCCGACCGGCACGGCTCCTGCGGGCTGGGGGTGGGCGAGGCCGTCGCGTACGGTCTCGCCCATCCCGACGACGCGCCCCGGGTCGCCGACTGTCACCACCCGGCACTGCTGCGCCGCAGGCTGACCACAGTGCGGGACCGGCTGACCGCCGAGCTGGGCCCGCTGGACGCGCCACCGATCGAGGACTGCCTGCCCGCGTTCACCGGGTTCGCCGGGCGGGTCGGCATCGTCGACGGCAGTTGGCTCGCCGAGGCGCTGCGCACCGGGACCTGCGTCTTCGAGGGCGCGCAGGGGGTGCTGCTCGACGAGTGGCACGGCTTCCACCCGTACACCACCTGGAGCACCACCACGTTCGCCAACGTCGACAGCCTGCTCGCCGAGGCGGGCCGGCCCGGCGACGTGACCCGGATCGGGGTGCTCCGCGTGGTCACCACCCGGCACGGGCACGGCCCGCTGGTGACCGAGGACCCGAGCCTGCCGTTCACCGACGCGCACAACGCCACGAACCCGTGGCAGGGCCGGTTCCGGTTCGGCCACTTCGACGCGGTCGCCCACCGGTACGCCCTCGCCGCGGCGGGAGGCGTCGACGGCCTGGCGCTGACCCACCTCGACCTGGCCGGCCCCGACCTGCGGATCTGCCGCCGCTACGACACCAAGGACCGGCTCACCCCGGGCCCGCCCGGCGACCTGGACCGGCAGGCCGCGCTCACCGCCCGCCTGCTGCGCTCCCGCCCGGTGTACGACGAACCGCCGACGGACTGGGCCGACGCGGTACGCGCGGAGCTGAACACCCCAGTGGTGCTCACCTCGCGCGGCCCCACCGCCGACGACAAGACCCCGTACGGTCCGCTGCTAGCCCCAAGGGCCCTGGCCCGCACGGCCTGACCCACCCACCCAACCTCGTCGATCTTGCACTTTCGGTTGTGGTTCTGCGGCTTTTGCAGAGGTTGGTACGGACACAAAGTGCAAGATCGACGCGGGGAGAGGTGGGGGTTATCCAGCGGCTTCGGCCACCGGGCGGGTCGCACCCGGCGAGCATGGGGGCATGGACTCCGCGCTCGACCTGCTCCGACAGCTGGTCACCTCACCGTGGGTGTACCTGCTGATCTTCGGGCTCACGGCGGTCGACGCGTTCTTTCCGGCCGTACCCGGCGAGGCGGCCGTCATCACCGCTGCCGTGCTCTCGACCAGCGGAAATCCCAAGCTGGCGGCGGTGATCGCCGCCGCCGCGCTGGGCGCGTGCGCCGGTGACCACGTCTCGTACGCCATCGGGAGCGGTGGCGGCGCGAGACGCCTCGCCGGGTTTCCCGATGGCAGCCGCCGACGAGCCAGCTCGGAGTGGGCCCGGCGCGCGCTGAACCGGCGCGGCGGGCTGATCCTGACCACCTCCCGGTATCTGCCGGGCGGGCGGACCGCCGTCACCCTCACCATGGGCGCGGTGCGCTATCCCCGCCGGTCGTTCCTGCTGTACGACGCGATCGCGGCGGTGACCTGGGCCCTGTACTGCGGGCTGCTCGGTTACTTCGGTGGGCTGGCCTTCGAACGGCACCCCGTCAAGGGCGTCCTCGCCGGGATCGGCCTGTCGGTGATCGTCACGCTGGGCATCGAGGGCATCCGTTGGCTGCGCCACCGGGCGCGCCGCCGCGCCGCCACCACCGACCGGGCCGGATCGACCTGACACCCGTCACAGCAGGTCGGCGTCGTGCACCAGGATGGCCACCTGCACGCGGTTGCCGGCGTGGAGTTTCGCCAGCGCCCGGCTGACGTGTGCCTTGACGGTGGCCTCGCTCATGGTCAGCCGCCGGGCGATCTCCGCGTTGCCGTGCCCGCGCGCCACCTCCCGGACGATCGCCAGCTCCCGCTCGGTCAGCGGTGCGAGCCGCTCACGGGCCGCGTCCCGGCGGGCCGGACCACGCTCGGCGAACGAGCTGATCAGGCGGCGGGTCACCGTCGGGGCGAGCATCGCGTTCCCGGCGGCCACCGTACGAACGGCGGCGGCCAACTCGCGGGGCGGGGTGTCCTTGAGCAGGAAACCGACAGCGCCGGCCCGCAGCGCCCGGTGCACGTACTCGTCGAGGTCGAAGGTGGTCAACATGATCACTTTCGGGCCGGCGGCGACCACGTCGGGCGCGACGGTCAGCCCGTCGACGCCCGGCATCCGCACGTCGAGCAGCACCACGTCGGGGCGTAACCGCTGGGCCTGCTCCAACGCGCCGGCGCCGTCCGCGGCCTCACCGACGACTGTGATGTCCTCCGCCGCCTCGAGGATCAGCCGCAGCCCGGCACGGATCAACTGCTCGTCGTCGACCACCACCACCCGGATCACGCCGCACCCGCAAGCGGGATCAGGGCCCGGACCAGGAAGCCGCCGTCCACCGGAGTCGCCTCCAACCGGCCGCCGAGCAGCTCCACCCGTTCACGCAGCCCGAGCAGCCCCTGGCCGGCGCCGGGCAGCGCCGACCCGCCCTCGGACGGGCCGTTGCGGACCAGCACCTCCAGCCCGTCGGGCAGGTAGCGCAGGCAGACGGTCGTCTCGGCGTCGGCCGCGTGCTTGCGCACGTTGGTCAGCGCCTCGCGGACCACCCGGTACGCGGTACGCCCCAGCGTCGCGGGTAGTGCCGTCGGCACGCCCTCGTCCTGCCGGGACACCCGCAGCCCGGCGGCACGGGACTCACCGATCAACTCGTCCAACGTGTCGAGCCCTCGCTCCGGCGTCACGGTCGACCCGGCCTGGCGCAGCACACCCAGCACCTCGCGCAGGTCGGTGAGTGCCTGCCGGCCGGTCGTCCGGATCAGCGCGGCGGCCTCGACGGTCGCCGGGTCAACGGCGGTCACCTCCAGCGCCCCGGCGTGCACCACCATCAGCGAGACCCGGTGCGCCACCACGTCGTGCATCTCCCGGGCGATCCGGGTCCGCTCCTCGGCACGGACCCGGTCGGCGCGGGCCTCCTGCTCGCGTTCCAGTCGCTCGGCCCGGTCCCGCAGAGCCGCGAGCGTGTCCTGACGGGCCCGCACCCAGAGGCCGAAGACCAACGGAAGCCCCACCAGACAGGCGGCGAGCAGCAGCACGTTGCCGGTGGTGGCGGTGGTGATCCGGCGTACGCCACCCACCGCCAGCCCGACCAGCACCCCGCCCGTCAGCACCACTGTCGCCCCGGCGAGGTAGCCGGCGAGTCGGCGACCACGCAACCGCAGACCCGCCTGGTACGAGGCCAGCACCCCGGCGGCCGCCGCGGCGAGCACCAACCAGCCGACGGCCGCAGCCAGGAACAACGGCCAACGGCGGGTCCGGACCGTGCCGGCGGCCCACGCGGAGCCCACTGCGATCAGCAGCACGACAGCGCCCGGTAGCGGTGAGCGGACCCCGATGTCACCTGTCGCGCTGGCCCACACGGCCGCGGCGACCAGGACGGCGAGCAGCGGCGGGGCGTACCGATGGACGACCCGTCGGACGGCGACGGCGCTGGAGGCCACGCAGCGAGCCTAGAGCCCTGCGGGCGCAAGGGGCCGCCCCGCGCCCGGGGACCCGGGCGAGCTGGGGGAAGACCCCTACCCGCCGTCCGGGCCGGTCGCTACCAAAGTAGTGGCGCCCACCTGACCACTGGCCGATGGCGGGAACCGCCGCCCCGACCAGCATCGGGATCATGGATCTGCTCGACCTGCTGCACGACACGATGTCCTCGCCCTGGGTGTACCTGGCGATCTTCGCGATCGCGGTGATCGACGGCTTCTTCCCGGTGGTGCCGAGCGAGACGGCGGTGATCACCGCAGGGGTGTTCGCGGCCTCCGGAGCGCCGTACCTGCCGGCGGTGATCCTGGTGGCCGCCGCCGGGGCGCTGGTCGGCGACCACATCTCGTACGCCATCGGGCGGGGCGGCGGCACCCGGCTGCTCGACCGGCTGCCGCCCCACGGTCGACGCAGAGCCGCCATCGACCGGGCCCGTCGGGGGATCGCCACCCGGGGCGGTCTGATCCTCACCGTGGCCCGCTACATTCCGGGCGGCCGGACCGCTGTCACAGCCACCATGGGTGCTGTGCGTTACCCCCGGCGACGGTTCCTGGCCTTCGACGCGCTGGCCGCCAGTTCGTGGGGGCTCTACTCCGCGCTGGTCGGCTACGTCGGCGGGCTGGCCTTCGAGCAGGACCCGCTGCGTGGTCTCCTGCTCGGTCTGGGCCTCGCCCTGACGGTGACCGTGGTCGTCGAGCTGGTCCGTTGGCTCCGCAACCGCCGCCGGGCGGCGCGGACCGGCGAGCCGGGCACCGACGCTCTCTCCGCCCGGGCCGTCAGTCGGCCGGCGGACGCCAGGTGACGCCGTGCAGCAGTTGGGCGGCACCGAGCCAGGCCACGTTCATCATCCGGGTGGCCGTCTTCTCCGGGTCGGCGTCCGGGTGGTCAGCGAGCCAGTCGGCCAACGACTCGGTCGCGCCGACCAGGGCGAACGCGACGACCTCCAGGTCGATGGCGGCGATCTCGCGGCCCTCGGCACGCAGCGCGTGGTCGAGCATTCCGGCGACCACCTCGACCAGCCGGGCCCGCATGGTGGCCAGCTCGCCGGCGAACGGCTGCTCGCCCCGGGCCTGCCGGTAGAGCACCGCCCAGCCGTCCCGGTGGGCGCCCACGAAGCCGAAGAACGCCCTCAGCCCGCGCCAGAGCCGCTCGTCGGCCGGCAGGTCGGGGGCCGCCGCCCCGGCGATGGCCTGCATCATCCGGGTGCCCTCCCGGTGCAGGCAGGCGACGAAGAGCTCCTCCTTGGTGCCGAGGTACGCGTACACCATGGGTTTGGAGATGCCGGCGTCCTCGGCGATCTCGTCCATGCTGGCGGCGTGGAAGCCACGTCGGGAGAAGACCTTGACGGCCGCGTCGAGCATCTGCTGCTCGCGGACGGCGCGAGGCAGGCGCTTGAAGGCGGGGACGCTGGACACCTTGCGAGCATACCTACTCGTGCGTAAGGTTACGCGCGAGTAGCCAATCTTCCGGAAGGCGCACCTGATGACTGACTTCGACCCGGCCACCTTCGCCAACGTGGGCCCCAAGGAGTTCGCCCAGCTGGTCAAGTCCACCCCGGACGACAAGATCGCCCAGGTGATGTCCGGCGACCTGCGCGGCAAGGTCCTGGGCGAGGTGTTCGGCCGGATGCCGTCGCTGTTCCGCGCGGACCGGGCCGGCTCCACCAACGCGGTCATCCACTGGATCATCACCGGTCGCCCCGACGGCGGCAGCGACACCTACGAGGTGGCCATCGCCGACGGCACCTGCGTCGTGAACGAGACCCCGCAGCACGACCCGAAGCTGAGCCTCACCATGGGCCCGGTCGAGTTCCTGAAGATCGTCTCCGGTGGCGCCAACCCGGTGATGATGTTCATGACCGGCAAGTTGAAGGCGAAGGGCGACCTCGGCCTCGCCGCCAACATCGCCAACCTGTTCGACATCCCCAAGGCCTGACATGGCTGAGTTCTCGCTCGACCTGAACGAGGAACAGCGGGATCTACGCGACTGGGTGCACGGCTTCGCCGCCGAGGTCGTGCGCCCGGCCGCCGCCGAGTGGGACGAGCGCGAGGACACCCCGTGGCCGGTGATCCAGGAAGCCGCCAAGGTCGGCCTCTACGGCTTCGAGTTCCTCGCCACCTGCTGGGCCGACCCGACCGGGCTCTCCCTGCCGATCGCCAGCGAGGAACTCTTCTGGGGTGACGCCGGCATCGGCATGAGCATCTTCGGCACCTCGCTCGCCGTCGCCGCCATCTACGGCGCCGGCACCCCGGACCAGATGGTCGAGTGGGTGCCGCAGTGCTTCGGCGACGTCGACTCGCCGGCCGTCGCCGCGTTCTGCAGCAGCGAGCCGGAAGCCGGCTCCGACGTCAGCGCGATGCGCACCCGGGCCGTCTACGACGAGGCCACCGACGAGTGGGTGCTCACCGGCCAGAAGGCGTACGCCACAAACGGCGGAATCGCCGGAGTGCACGTGGTCACCGCCTCCGTCGACCCCGCGCTCGGCTCCCGCGGCCAGGCGGCGTTCGTCGTACCGCCGGGCACCCCCGGCCTGGCCGCCACCCGCAAGCTGCGCAAACTCGGCCTCCGCGCGTCACACACCGCGGACGTCTTCCTCGACGGGGTACGCGTCCCCGGCCGCTGCCTGCTCGGCGGACGGGACGCCCTGCTGGCACGCCTGGACCGGGCCCGCTCCGGTCAGCGGGCCACTGGACAGGCCGCGATGCGCACCTTCGAGCTGTCCCGACCCACCGTCGGCGCCCAGGCGCTCGGCGTGGCCCGGGCCGCCTACGAATACTCCCTGGACTACGCGAAGGACCGGGTCCAGTTCGGACGCCCGATCATCGAGAACCAGGCGGTCGCGTTCGCGCTGGCCGACATGCGGATGGAGATCGACGCGGCGCGGCTGCTGGTCTGGCGGGCCTCGTGGATGGGCCGCAACAACCGCCCGTTCACCGCCGGCGAAGGGTCGATGTCCAAGCTCAAGGCCGGCGAGGTGGCCGTGTCGGTCACCGAGAAGGCCGTGCAACTGCTCGGCGGAGCCGGCTTCCTGCGTGACCACCCGGTCGAGCGCTGGTACCGGGACGCCAAGATCTACACCATCTTCGAGGGCACCTCGGAAATCCAACGACTGGTCATCTCCCGGGCGATCTCCGGGATGCAGATCCGCTGAGTCCTCGGTCCGGCTCCTCTCACAGGGGGCCGGGCCAGGCTCCACGATCTGTGCCGTCTTCATCACTCCTCGCCGACGCCAACTGGGCCTTCAGCCGCGCCCAGTGCATGATCAAGGAAAGAAGCCCTGACGGACGGGCCGGCGACCGCCCCGTCCGCGCACCACCCCGAGGAGGTCTGCGGCATGGACCTGCCGTTCATCGTTGCCACGCTGACCCGTCGCGGGCTGCTCACCCCCGGCAGCCCGGTCCGGGTCGCCTCGCAGCTCAACGCGGTGCGGACGTGGGGATGGAGCCTGGCGGGCGAGCTACGCCAAGCAGCCGCCCGGGACCCGGGCCGTCCCGCCGTCATCGATGAGAACGGCGTCGAGCTGACCTACCACGACCTGCTCGACAGGGCCGAACGGATGGCCCGCTCGATGCGGGCCGGGCTCGGCGTACAGGCCGGCGACCGGATCGGCGTGCTGTGCCGCAACCACAACGGGCTGATCGAGACGATCGTCGCCGCCACCCTGCTCGGCGTCGACGCGGTACTGGTCAACACCGGGCTCAGCGCCGCCCAGCTGGGCACCGTTGCCGAGGAGCAGCGGCTGCGGCTCCTCGTGCACGACGACGAGTTCGCCGAGCGGGTCCTCGGCCTCCCCGCCGAGCTGCCCCGGCTCGACGAACGCGCCCGCGAGGAGTTGGTGGCCGGAGCACTGCCTGGTGACCTGCACCCGCCCGAGCGCGACGGCCGGATCATCGTGCTCACCTCCGGCACCACCGGCACGCCCAAGGGCGCTCGCCGACCGACGCCCAGCGGCTTCGGCCCACTGGTGTCCATCATCGACCGTATTCCCCTGCACGCCCGGGACCGGGTGATGATCGCCGCGCCGATCTTCCACACCTGGGGATTCGCCGCCCTCCAGGTCTGCCTGGCACTACGGGCCACCATCGTGCTGCACCGCCGCTTCGACCCGGCCGCCACGCTCGCCGCTCTGAGCGCGCACCGGTGCAACGCGCTCTTCGCCGTACCGGTGATGATGCAGCGGCTGCTGGAGGTGCCCCCGCCGGACCCCCGCCCCCCGCTCACTGTCGTCGCGGTCAGCGGCTCCGCCCTGCCCGGCGGGCTGGCCCCGAAGTTCATGGACGTCTACGGCGACGTCCTCTACAACCTCTACGGCTCCACCGAGGTTTCCTGGGCCTCCATCGCCGGCCCGCAGGACCTGCGTCAGGCACCCACCACCGCTGGTCGTCCGCCGCACGGCACCCGGCTGGAGCTGCTCGACGACGACGGCCAGGCCGTACCCGACGGACGGGTCGGGCGGATCTTCGTCGGCAACGAGATGCTCTTCGAGGGCTACACCTCCGGTGCCAGCCGGGAAACCCACGACGGCCTGCTCGACACCGGCGACCTCGGCCGACTCAACGCCGACGGGCTGCTCTTCGTCGACGGCCGCGCGGACGACATGATCGTCTCTGGCGGCGAAAATGTCTTCCCGTCCGAGGTGGAGGACCTGCTCGCGCAACTACCGCAGGTCCGCGAGGCCGCCGTGATCGGCGTGCCCGACCCCGAGTACGGCCAGCGCCTCTCCGCGTTCCTCGCCCTGCATCCCGGCGAGACCCTCGACCCCGAGGCGGTTCGCGAGTACGTCCGGCACTTCCTGGCCCGGTTCAGCGTCCCCCGGGACGTGGTCTTCGTGAAGTACCTGCCCCGCAACGCCACCGGCAAGGTGCTCACCCGGGAACTGCGCCGCTACTACGGCTGACCGTGACCAACCGTGTCGCTCACTCGTAGAGGCTGAAAGCCGGCCACCGGCCGATGGTCACCAACTGGTCCATGGACAGCAACAGCTCGTCCACCGACGCGCCGGGCTGGACCAGACCGACCCCCACCGCCGTCGAGTCGGGGCGCAGCACCATCGCAGAGCGGCGGCTGGTGCCCGCCGCCGGGTCGACCTCGGTGCCCAACGCCATCTGGGTGCCGTCCGGGAGCTGATCTGTTGAGCAGTCTTCCATTGGAAGCTTGACGAGCCTGCAGGCAGGCACCGCCCCGAGGCTCGGATTCAGCCTGATGGCCAGATCGCCACGAACGCCATCCCGGGACAGCTTGACCGTCACCCGGTACTCGTACCCCGTCACCGTGCGCTCGTACGACAGCTGCGGCAGCGGACACCCGGGCACCCCCGAATCGACAGTCAGGTCCCGAGGCAGGTTGACGCTCAGGGCGTCGCGCAGCGCCACGGTCAGCCGGACCGCCGCGGCGGCCGGCTGCTCCGACGGGAACGGGGGCGCCGAGCCGTACCGCTCGAACGGTTGCACGGGCCCGCTGGGAGACGCGTTCAGCCCCGCACAGAGCGACGGGCCGGTGTTCGCCGTCGGCTCCCGCGAGTTCCGATACGGCCCGGTGACCAGTGTCGACGTCAGTGCGATCACCGCCACCGCCACCCCGGAGCCGGTCAACGCCCACGCCCGGTGCTGGCGGCGGCGCCGGTCGGCCAGGATCAGTTCGTCCACGTCGATCCGAGTCGGCGGCGCCTGGGCTACCGCCGCACGCAGCTGGTCGTAGAGCTCATCCATCGTTGCGTACCTCCTCGACTCGATCCGGCATCGGGGCGAGGCGGGCTCTCATCGCCTCGATGCCACGCGCCGACTGGCTCTTGACGGTGCCTGGAGTGCAGCCGAGTTCCCGCGCGGTCTCCTCGACGGACAGGTCGCAGAAGTAGCGCAGCACGAGGACCGCGCGGCGGCGCGGCGGCAGCTCGGCCAGCAGAGCGAGAAGAGTCAGCCGGTCAGCCGCGCCGTCGGTGCCGGTGGCCGCGACCGGGCGATCGGGCACCTCGGCCCAGGCGGCCTCCCGCCGCCAGGGCCGACGCCGCTCGTCCAGCCAGACCCGCAGCAGGATCCGCCTGGCGTACGCGTCCGGGTTGTCCATGACGGACACCCGCGACCAGTGCCGGAGCACCTTGACCAGCGTCGCCGACACCAGATCGTCCGCCGTGTGCCAGTCACCGCAGAGCAGGTACGCCGTGCGGCGCAACGGCTCCAGCCGCGCACCGACGTAGTCGCGGTAACCCTCGACATCGACCGGCATTCCGGCCACCCCCTCGTCTCACCGGTCAAACGGCGGCGGGACGGCCGGGGGTTGCCTGAGTTCAGCCAGGAATCGTGATCCGATCCTCGATCGCGGCGGCGGCGATGTCGGTGCGGTGCTGCGAGCCGGCCAGCTCCACCCCGTCCACCAGCGCGTACGCGGCGTCGCGCGCGGCGGCCAGGTCGGCGCCGGTGGCCGTACCGCAGAGGACCCGGCCGCCGGCGGAGAGCAACGCGCCGTCGCCGGCCCGGCGGGCGGTGCCCGCGTGGATGATGCCCGGACGCTCCGCGCCGGTGATCACGTCGCCGGTGCGCGGCGCCGCCGGGTAACCCGCCGAGGCGAGCACAACGGTCACGGCGCTGCCGTCGCGCCACAGCAGCGGCGGGTGCTCGGCCAACGAGCCGGTGGCCGCCGCGTGCAGCAGCCCACCCAACGGGGTCTCCAGCAACGCGAGCACCACCTGCGTCTCCGGGTCACCGAAGCGCGCGTTGAACTCGATCACCCGAGGGCCGGCGGCGGTGATCGCGAGCCCGACGTAGAGCAGGCCGGCGAACGGGGTGCCCCGGCGACGCATCTCCGCGAGCGTCGGGTGGACAACATCGCGCATGACGTCGTCGACCAGGCCGGACGGGGCCCAGGCCAGTGGCGCGTACGCCCCCATGCCGCCGGTGTTCGGCCCGGTGTCGCCGTCGCCGAGCCGCTTGAAGTCCTGTGCCGGCACCAACGGCAGCGCCGCCTCGCCGTCGGTGACCACGAAGAGGCTGACCTCCGGGCCGTCGAGGAACTCCTCGACCACGACACGTCCACACTCGTTGGCGTGTGCCAGCGCGGCGGCCCGGTCGTCGGTCACCACCACTCCCTTGCCGGCGGCGAGCCCGTCGTCCTTCACCACGTACGGCGCGCCGAACTCGTCCAGCGCCCGAGCGGTGCTCTCCTCGTCCGTGCAGACGTACGCCCGGGCGGTCGGCACGCCGGCGGCGGTCATCACATCCTTGGCGAACGCCTTGGAGCCCTCCAGCTGCGCTGCCGCACCGGATGGACCGAACACGGCGATGCCCTTGGCGCGTACCGCATCGGCGACCCCGGCGACCAGTGGCGCCTCGGGCCCGACCACCACCAGGTCGGCCGCCACCTCCACGGCCAACGCGGCCACCGCGGCCGGGTCTGAGGCATTGACGGCCCGCAACTCAGCCACGCCAGCGATCCCCGGATTACCCGGCGCCGCAAAGAGCGCGGAAACCTCCGAGTCGCCAATCAACCCGAGCGCAAGCGCATGCTCCCGCCCACCACCACCCACCAGAAGAACCCGCACGCCCGAGATCCTACTGTCCCCCTCCCCCGTAGGGCCTCGGTGATCAAGAGGTTTGCGTCAGCGGTGGGCTCGTTCTTGACGGAAGCCTCTTGATCATCTCCGCTGGGCGTCCGCAACCGCGATCGCTTGGCGGACCGTGTGGGGGATGTAGGTGGGGTGGAGGGTGTCCTGCCAGGTGAAACGGAGGATGGTCCAGCCGGCGTTGACCAGGCGATTCTGGCGACGGCGGTCGGCGTACGCGGCCTCCGGGGTGTCATGCGCGTCCCGGCCGTCCGCTTCGGCGATCAGCCTTGGGCCGCGCCAGCCCAGGTCGCCAATGCCGAGCAGATAGCCGTCATTGTCGCGCACCTCCAACTGCAGCGTGTCCGGCGGCACCCGGCCGTCTACGCACCGCAGCCGGCTACGCGTCTCCAGCGGCGACTGCGCCCGCCCGTCCGCTTCGGCGAGACAGGCGCGTGCCATGACCGCGCCCCGACGTCCCCGGATCAGGTTCGGAATGGCCGCCAGATGTGCCGGCTCGATGCAGCCCTGGTTCAGGGCTGAGTCGAGGACAGAAACCGCTGGATAACGATCAACCCGAAGGATGACGTCCGAGACGGTGCGAAGCGGAGAGGTCGCCGGGATGCCCGCAACCTGGACGATGTCGCCGGGGCCGACGGTCACCTGATGCACCGTCAACCACGGCACCAGGGAGCGCTGAGCTCGGGGTCGCTCGACTGGCACCGAGACGTGGACCTGTGCTGTCCGGCGAAGACCCGCGATGCCGTGCAACTCCAACGCGGAGTCCAGAACAGCGAAGGCGCCTGGGCCGAGGCTGGCGACCGCAGCGCGGATTCGCGCCCGCCGACGCGTCGAATCACCTAACTCCGCCTCTGGAACGAAGCACCCACGGAGAACCCGCTGCCACCTGCCGGAACGGTGCAACTGTCGGATCTGGTCCCTGGTCAGGCCGGCACGCAACGCCTGGTCCAGGGTGACCATGCCGTCCTGCCGGGCCGCAATGTGGCGAAGAAGTTGATGTGCACCCACACCCACACCCTGCCCACCCACCCCACCCGAGCGAAGCCCCTGTGGACAACCCTCGAACCCCTGTGGATAACCCCACCGCCCGCCTCGGTGATCAAGAGCTTTACGTCAACCTCGCCGGGAGATCTGACGCAAACTTCTTGATCACCGAGGCGATCGTGCGGGGCTAAGGCGGTGGGGTGGGGTGGGGTTAGGGGAGGAGGGGGTGGAGGACCACGTTTTCTTCTCGGCCTGGGCCTACCCCTACGACGCTGACCTTCGTGTTGCAGAGTTCTTCGACCCTCGCGATGTAGCGGCGGGCGTTCTCCGGGAGGTCGGCGATGGTGCGGGCCTTGGTGATGTCCTCCCACCAGCCGTCGAGTTCCTCGAAGACGGGCTTGGCGTGGTGGAAGTCCGTCTGGCTCATCGGCATGTCGTCGACCCGGACGCCGTTGATCTCGTAGCCGACGCAGATCGGCACCTTGGGCAGGCCGGTGAGCACGTCCAGCTTGGTGATGACCAGGTCGGTGACGCCGTTGAGGCGGCAGGCGTACCGGGCGACGACCGCATCGAACCACCCGCACCGGCGCTCCCGCCCGGTGGTGGTGCCGTACTCCGCGCCGATCTTGCGCAGGTGGTCACCGTTGGCGTCGAACAGCTCGGTCGGGAACGGCCCGGCACCCACCCGCGTGGTGTACGCCTTGCTCACCGCGATGACCTTGTTGATCGCGGTCGGCGGGATGCCCGCGCCCACGCAGGCGCCACCGGCGGTCGGGTTGGACGAGGTCACGAAGGGGTAGGTGCCGTGGTCCATGTCGAGCATGGTGGCCTGGGCACCTTCCAGCAGCACCGTCTCGCCCCGGTCCAGGGCGTCCCAGAGCATCGCCCGGGTCTCCGCGATGTACGGCTTGAGCCGCTCCGCGTACGCCAGGTACTCCTCGACGGTGGCCTCAAGGTCGATCGCCTTGCGGTTGTACACCTTGAACAGGATCTGGTTCTTCTCGCGCAGCGCGAGTTCCAGCTTCTTGCGCAGGATGCCCGGGTCGAGCAGGTCCTGGAGGCGGATGCCGATCCGGGCGACCTTGTCGCCGTACGCCGGGCCGATGCCGCGGCCGGTGGTGCCGATCCGGGACGAGCCGAGGTAGCGCTCGATGACCCGGTCCAGCGCCCGGTGGTGCGGCATGATCAGGTGCGCGTCACCGGAGATCCGCAGCCGGGACACGTCGACGCCGCGCTCCGCCAGGCCGTCGATCTCGGCGAGCAGCACCTTCGGGTCGACCACCACACCGTTGCCGATGACGATCATCGCGTTCGGTGAGAGCGCGCCGGACGGCATCAGGTGCAGCGCGTACTTCTGGCCGTCCGGGGTGATCACCGTGTGCCCGGCGTTGTTGCCGCCGGAGTAGCGCACGACGTAGTCGACCCGCTCACCCAGCAGGTCGGTAACCTTGCCCTTGCCCTCGTCGCCCCACTGAGCGCCGATGAGCACGATCGCTGGCATCTTTTCCGCCTCCAGAAGGCTCGGGTGCCAGGTGGCGACCGCTCGGCGAGCCCGGGGTGTCAGGTTAACAAGTAGTGACGGCGCGGCCGGCAGGGGTCGCGTCGAGAGGCAGGAGGCTCCTTCCGTGTACGACGTGGTGCTGCTCACCCTCGGTTCGGAGCGGGACGCTCCCGGGGGCTGTGGCAGCGGCGGGGCCTGCTGCGGCGGCGCGACCGGGGCCGACACCGCCCCGACGAGCCAGACCGACACCGGCCGGGCCAACACCGACCAGGCCAACAGCAACCAGGCCAGCAGCGGCCAGACCGATACCGAGCAGTGCGCGACGGAGCGGCCACGGGTGCCGGTGCTGGCGTGCGCCGACGCGCTGAACGCCCGGGGCGCCCGGGTGGAGACGGTCACCGCCCGCTCCGACGCGGAGATCGACGCGGTGTTGGCCCGGCTCGACGGTCCGGCCCGCCCGGACGGCCTCACCTGGCCGGACCCGGACAGCAAGATCCGGCTGGTCGTCGCCACGGCCAGCGACGGGCAGTTGCGCGCCGTGCTGCGCCGGCTGGTCAAGCGGTACGCCCCGGCGCCGAGCAAGCGCCCGGCAGACCTGCCCGGCAACCGGACCCTGCCCGACCTGCCGCCGGTGGCCGTACTCCCGCTCGACCCGGCTCGTGGCGGCACCCACCGGGACCTGGCCGCGCAGCTCGGGCTGCCCCGCGACCCGGCGGCGGTGGCCGCCGCGGTGCTGGACGGCACGCCGCGTCGGCTGGACCTGCTGCGCAACGACGGCGGCTCGGTGACCCTGGACGGCGCGCTCCTCGGCGCGGCCGACGACGCCGGCCGGCCACTGCACTGGCGCGCCCGGGTGGAGGTCGACGACACCATTCTCACCGACGGTGAGGAACCGCTGCTGGCCTGCGCGGTCGGCAACGCCGGCGGGTACGCGACGCTCAACGACGTGACGCTGCTGACCGCGCCGGACCCGGCCGACGGCCAGGTCGAGGTCGCGGTGGCCGTGCCGGTGGTCGTCCGCTCGGGGTGGGGGCGCAAGCGGGTACGCCTCGAAGTTCGGCGGGCCCGTGGGCGGGCGGTGTCGGTGCTGCCCAGGGAGGGCAAGGTGCCGTACCTCGACGATGGTGTCGAGGGCGAGCTGACCCGCAAGCGTTCCTGGTGGGTCGAGCCGGGCGCCTGGGCGGTCTGGTCGATCTGACGCGACCGCACCGACCGGCCGAGCTGCCTGCACCGATCGGCCCTGTTGGGCGATTGGGCCTATCCTCGCAGGAGGACTGGGGAGGGCCGTAATGGACGAGAACGCCGACCGGGCGCAGGTGCCCGGCCAGCAGCCGGTGCCGGAGCGGGACGTCGAACCACTCTGGCCACCAGATCCGGGCGACCGGGGCGCGGTGCCGCCGTGGGCTGCGGTGGCCGAGCAGCGGGGTGGGTCGTCGTCGGTCACGCCACCGGTCACGCCACCGGTGGCCGCGCCGCCGACCGGGCGACCGCCGGTCCCCGGCCAGCCCGGCGCTGCGGCCCAGTCGCCGCCCTCGCCGTCGGACTACCCGTCGCTCACCGGCGCCGTCCCGGCGCCCGGGGGGTGGGGGGTCAGCGGCCCGTCCGGCCCCGGGTCGGGTTGGGCGCCGGCGCAGCCGAGTTGGCCGCCACCGACCGCCCCGGCCGCTGCGTCACCGCCGCCCGCTCCGCCGGCGACCGACGCCCAACCGACGCCGCCGGCGACCGGCCCGAGGAGCAACGGCGGTCCAGCCGTCCCCGGCATCCCCGCTGCCGCCGCGGCAGCGAGCACCACATCCGCGCCGAGGGACGGCCGGTCCGCCGCGAGCGACGCGGGCAGTGCCGCACCCGACGCGGCCAGTCAGGCCGGCGAAGCGACTCAGGTGCAGCCCGGCGACAGGGGTCCGACCGCCACGCCGATCGCCACGGGCGGCGTCGACCTGAACCTGCCGTTCACCCTGGACCACCCGACCGTCGCCGACCGCCCCACCGCAGCGGCACCCGCCGACCGCCCCACCACGCCCGTAGGCACCGACCGGCCCGTCCCTGCCGCCGCCACCGCGTCCGCCGCCAGCCCGAGCGCCACCGACAGCCCGACGGCCGCCGGCCCCGCACCGGCCGACTCCCCGGCCGCAGCCCTCGCCGCAGCCGAGCCGGCACCGCAACCTGGCGGGCCGACACCACAGACTGGTGGTCCGGCACCGCAGCCCGGCGGGACCGCGCCGCAGGCTGGAGGGCCGACACCTCAGCCTGGCGGGCCGGCACCTCAGCCTGGCCAGCCGGTGCAGCAGGCGGGCGGGCCCGGTGCGGACGGGTCCGCCGACGGGCCGGCGCGGCCGATCGCCGAGTCGCCGTGGGCGTACCCGCCGCAACGCCCGGCTGGAGCGACCACGCCCGCTCAGGACGAGGCCGGCACCACGCCTCCGATTCCGCCTCCGCCTCCGCCTCCGCCTCCGATCGTCCCGCACGCCGGTCCCGCGCAGGCACACCCCGGGCAGCCGTTCATCCCCGGCCAGGCCGGCCCGGCGCAGATTCCGCCGCCGCCCGACGTGACGCAGTTCAGCAGTCCGCCGCACGGCCTCGCCGCGCCGCAGCACGATCCGGGGCAGGCCGGGCCGGTGACCCCACCGCCCGGGCCGTTCCCACCTTCGCCGGGTTGGTACCCGCCGCCCTGGCAGCAGGGCTCGCCCGGCGGCACGCCCGGGCAGCCGTACCAGGAGGCCGACGGGGTGACCCGGGTGCCGACTCCCGCGTACCCGGACGCGGCCGCGTACCCGGATGCGAGCTGGACGCCGGACACCACCGTCGCGCCGACCGCCGAGGACTTCGCCCGACGCCGCCAGGTTCGACCCGCCGACCCGGTGGCGACAATGGGTGTACGCGCGGTGGTCAACAAGATGGGCCTCCTCCGGCTCTCTCCGGGGCGGCACGAGCAGGAACTCAAGCGGGACATCGAGATGGTCCGCCGCAACTTCGGCGGTCTGCGGCAGGTCACAGTGGTCAACCCGAAGGGCGGCGCCGGTAAGACGGTGGCCATCCTGCTGCTCGCTATGACGTTCGGTCAGAAGCGCGGCGGCTACGTGCTGGCCTGGGACAACAACGAGACCCAGGGCACCCTCGGGATGCGCGCCCAACAGGACTTCCACTCCCGCACGGTGCGGGACATGCTGCGTGATCTCGGGCAGTTCCAGGGCGCGCACGGGCGGGTCGGCGACCTGTCGCAGTACGTCCGCTCGCAGGGCGAGGGGATGTTCGACGTCCTGGCCTCGGACGAGTCGGCCACCGGTGGCGAGATGTTGACAGCGGCCGCGTTCGCCGAGATCCGTGAGGTGGTCAGCCGGTTCTACAAGTTGATCTTCGTGGACACCGGGAACAACGTCCGGGCGCAGAACTGGCAGGCGTCGATGGACGCCACCGACCAGTTGGTGGTCACCATGTCGGCCCGTAACGACTCCGCCGAGACCGCCGCCCGGATGCTCGACCACCTGGAGCAGAGCGGCCGGCAACGGCTGGTCCGTCAGGCCGTGACGGTGGTGTCGATGCCGCCGTCCCGCAAGGAGATCGACCTGCCGGCCATCCAGGAGCACTTCGCGGCCCGCACCCGGGCGGTGCTGCTGGCCCCGTACGAGCGGCTCATCGACAGCGGCGAGCCGATCCGGTACGGCGGGCTCTCCTCGGCCACCCGGGACGCCTGGCTGAAGATCGCCGCCGCGGTCGCCGAAGGGTTGTAACCGACCGACCGACGGCCGGCCCGGTGTCGGGCCGGCCGTCGGGGCGGGGTCAGTTGCTCGCCAGCGCGTCCGCCGCTTCCGGGTCGCAGTCGCGCAGGAACTGGGCACAGCGGGCCGCCTCGTCAGCCTCGCCGATCTCGTCGGCGGCCCGGGACAGCACGTACAGGCAGCGGAGGAAGCCGCGGTTGGGCTCGTGCGACCAGGGCACCGGGCCGTGCCCCTTCCAACCACTGCGGCGCAGCTGGTCGAGGCCCCGGTGGTAGCCGGTGCGGGCGTACGCGTACGCCGTCACCACCTGGCCCTGCGCGAACGCCCGCGCCGCAAGCTCCGCCCAGGCCGCGCTGTAGGTCGGGAAGCCGGCCGCCACGTTGGCGTACGCCTCATCGGTGCCGGCCTCGTCGGCGGCGGCCAGGGCGGCGTCGGCCTCGTCGGTCACGGGCAGGCGGGTGGCCGGTGGCTCTGGCAAAAGGTTCTGCATCGCCCCATTCAACCCGCTGGACAGGGCGACACGCGAGCGGGTCGGCCGACGTGTCCCGCTGAACGGCTGAGGAGTTGGTCACGCCTGCGGCCTATGCCGCTGCCTGGTGTTTTCCACTACAACTAATGGTCCGGAGCCTCCCCAGGAACCGGTTATGCAGGAGCCCGGTGGCCACGACCACCGGGCTCCTGTCGGTTCCACCCCTGGCCCGAGGTTTGACCGGCCCCGGCGGAGGGGCAGGATGGCCGGGTGCCGACCCCACCTCCCGCGGACGTCATCGAGCCGCACCTGCACGCCGGTGAGATCCAGACCCGGGCCGAGTTCGACCACCAGCTGACCACGGGTCGGCTGACCGGGCTGACCGTGCAGGGCCTGCGGCTCGACCTCGCGCCGGTGCCCGACCTGACCAGCGTCGACGTCGCCGGCACCCTCTTCGTCGGTTGCCGGTTCGCGTCCCGGGACGTGGGTGCCGACCTGGTCCGGCGCGGCGCGAACGTGGTGCCGCCGTTCTCGGGGTTGCCGTACCCGACCCAGCCGACGCACCTCTACGCCCCGGACGACCTGGCCGCCGGGTTCGCCGAGGGCGGGTTCACCGGGATGTACGACACCCGGGTGTACGACCACTATCGAGCGCACGGCGGCGCGCTGCCGGACGTCAAGGAGGCGCTGGGTCAGCGGCTGCACGACCACGGCGTGGACAACGCGTTGGCCGACGCCACCCGGGTCTGGCTGACCGCGTACGGGCCGCAGTCGGTGGTGGGCATCATGGGCGGGCACGCGGTGCGGCGCGGCAGTCCCGCGTACCGGATGGCGGCCGTGCTGGGTTGGGAGCTGGCGCGGGCCGACCGGCTGGTGGTGACCGGCGGCGGCCCGGGTGTGATGGAGGCCGCGAACCTCGGCGCCTACCTGGCGGACCGGCCGGCGACCGACGTGACGGCCGCTATCGACCTGCTGGCCACCGCCCCCGACTTCACCGACCACCACCGGTACACGGCGACCGCGTTGACGGTCCGGCAGCGGTACGCGGCGGTGCCCCGGCAACGTGGCGACGATCTGGGCTGGGCGCGTGCGGGTGGTCTGGCCATTCCGACCTGGCTGTACGGGCACGAGCCGGCGAACCTGTTCGCCGGGCGGATCGCGAAGTACTTCTCGAACGCGATCCGGGAGGACACCATCCTGCGCCTCGCCCGGGGCGGCATCGTCTTCGCGCCGGGGCGGGCGGGAACTGTGCAGGAGGTCTTCCAGGCGGCCACCAAGACCTACTACGGCACCGACGGCGCCAGCGGGGCGTACATCTTCCTGGACCGCGCCTACTGGACCACCGAACTGCCGGTGGAGGCGCTGTTGCGCCCGCTGCTGGCCGCTTCCCCGTCCGGTGACCTGTCGTCGACGATCCACCTCACCGACGACGTTCGCGAGGCCGTGCGCCTGCTGACGACCTGACGACGACGGCCGGCTCCCCCTGCGGGGCGCCGGCCGTCGGGTGGGACGTCGTTACCTGGTCATCGTGGTGCCGGTCGAGCGCAGGTGCTCGCAGGCCTCGACGACCCGGGCGGCCAGGCCGGCCTCGGCGGCCTTGCCCCAGGCGCGCGGGTCGTACTGCTTCTTGTTGCCGACCTCGCCGTCGATCTTCAGCACGCCGTCGTAGTTGCGGAGCATGTGGTCCGCGACGGGGCGCGTGAAGGCGTACTGGGTGTCGGTGTCGATGTTCATCTTCACCACGCCGTAGTCCAGGGCCTCGCGGATCTCGCTCAGCAGGGAGCCCGAGCCGCCGTGGAAGACCAGGCTGAGCGGCTTGTCCTTGCCGTACTTGGCGCCGACGGCGTCCTGGATCTGCTGGAGGATCTCCGGACGGAGCTTGACGTTGCCCGGCTTGTAGACGCCGTGCACGTTGCCGAAGGTCAGCGCCGCCATGTAGCGGCCCTTCTCGCCGAGGCCGAGCGCCTCGACCATGGCCAGACCGTCATCGGTGGTGGTGTAGAGCTTGTCGTTGATGGCGTTCTCGACGCCGTCCTCCTCGCCACCGACGACGCCAACCTCGATCTCAAGGACGATCTTGGCCTTGGCGGCCTCGTCGAGCAGCTGCGCGGCGATCTGCAGGTTCTCCGCCACCGGCACGGCCGAACCGTCCCACATGTGCGACTGGTACAGCGGCTCCTCGCCGCGCTTCACCCGCTCCTGCGAGATGCCCATCAGCGGACGCACGAACCCGTCCAGCTTGTCCTTCGGGCAGTGGTCGGTGTGCAGGGCGATGTTCACCGAATACTTCTTGGCGACCTCGTGCGCGTACGCGGCGAACGCCACCGCGCCGGTGACCATGTCCTTGATCGACGGGCCGGAGAGGTATTCGGCGCCACCGGTGGAGACCTGGATGATGCCGTCGCTCTCCGCGTCGGCGAAGCCCTTGAGCGCCGCGTTCAGCGTCTGGGAGGAGGTCACGTTGATCGCGGGGTACGCGTACCGGCCAGCCTTGGCGCGGTCCAGCATCTCCGCGTAGGCCTCGGGGGAAGCGATGGGCATGTGATGTGCTCCTTACTTACCACTCTCGGCCGTGCTGGCCGCTGTTCTTCATTTGTGCGCCGGACCGCGCTGTCCTCCGCCCGGAAGTATCCCGTAGGTGAGGTGCGCCGGAGCAACCGACCCGGGTGCTATCCGTTCACCGCCGGTCCAGGTTGTCCGGCACGATGACGCTGATCAACCAGGTCACCACTGTCATCACGATGGCTCCCCAGAACGCCGGCCAGAATCCGTCCACCTGGAACGGCAGGTCGAGCCCGCTGGCGATCCGGTCGGTGAGCAGGAACAGCAACGCGTTGACCACCAGCGCGAACAGGCCCAGGGTCAGCAGGTAGAACACACAGCCGACGACCCGGATCACCGGCTTGAGCACCGCGTTGATCACGCCGAAGATCAGCGCCACCACGATCAGGGTGAGGACGGTGTTGCCACCCGAGCGACCGTGCACGTCGACCCCGGGAACGATCAGCGTGGTTATCCACAACGCGACAGCGGTGATCGCCAGTCTGATGAGGAAGCCCACGGCACCATCCTGGCACCGGGTCGCGTCGCCGAGGGCTGATTCCGCCTACTCCGCTTCCGGGCGGTGCGCCGGCCCAACCCGTACGGTGGTGGAAGCCATGCCCCGAGACCCCCGGGAGGGATGATGGGTCAGCCCGACGAGGACTTCACCCCCGGCGACCACCTCGCGCCCGACGAACGCGACCCCGAGGCGGACCCGGCCGACGCGGTCGAGCAGGCCACTGTCGCCGGCCCGGACGACGTCGACAGTGAGCCGCACCGCGGCCTGGAGGTCGACGACTGGGACGCGATGGAGCAGGCCCGGGTGGTCACCGGGGACGAGGACGACTACCGCTGATTCCGTCGCGACGAGCGCCACCTGTACCCCACGGGAGGACCCCCATGCTCAAGCACTCGCTGCGCTGGCTGACCGGGCTCGGCGCCGCTGGCGCGTTGATCGTCGTCTCCGCCGCCCCCGCCGTCGCCGCACCCACGATCGAGCCCTACTTCCAGGACGCCACTCTGGCCATCGGTTCGGAGGCGACCATCCGCGGCCTGTTGCTGCACGCCGACGAGCCGACGGTCCTCAGCGACGTCTCCGTGCGGTACGACTACCGCCCCCTGGCCGACAAGCTCACTGTGACTCCTGCGGACGGCCAGAAGTGCACAGCGCCGGAGCCGGGCGTTCTGGTCTGCGCGGAGCCCTCCGATGTCACCCTGTACGAGGTGCCGCCGCTCAGCAGCGGGATCTACCGCAACGGGGCCAAGCGGGTGAACCTCGGCCTCACCGACGATGCGCAGCTCGGCGACTCCGGCGACGTCGCTGTCAGCTTCCAGGCGGCCGGCGGGCGGCGCGGCAGCTACACCTCACACGTCCGGGTCGGTGAGGGGGTCGACCTGGCCGGCGGGCCGTTCACCGACCTCTCCGCCAAGCCGGGTGGAAAGTTCACGGTGCCGCTGGTGGTGGTCAACGCCGGCGACAAGGTAATCAATGGATTCGTGGCGGTCTTCGACCTCCCCTACTCGATCCGCACCAAGGACCGGTTCAGCAACTGCCGCTACGCCGACGACCACCTGGTCTCCTGCCAGTTCGACGTGGACATCCCGCTGGGCACCGGGCTCGCCACCACGCTGAACCTCGAACTCGTCAGGGACACCTACGCGCCGGCCAACCACTCCGGCTACGCCCAGTTCATGACCACTGCCGACTTCGAGGACCTGACCCGGGTACGGGCGGCCGTCGGCGCACGAGCGGGCACTCCCGGCAGCGGCCCGAAACTGACTCTGGCCGAGGCACCCGCCAGCGTGCGGCAGGCCGACCAGACCGATGTCGGCCCGGGCTACGACTACACCGGGTGGACCACCAGGGCCACCGGCAAGAACGGCACCGACCTCGCGGCGATCGGCGCCACGCTCAAGGGTACGGCCGGCGCCGTCGTCACGGCGACCGTCGGCTTCCGGAACAACGGCCCGGCAACGCTCGACGGGACGAACGGAGACTTCGAGGCCGCCACCCACACCGACGTCGAGCTACCGCCGGGCACCACCGCCGTCGAGGTCCCCGACAACTGCTGGTTGCGGCAGAACACCACCCGCACGTACCTGTGCGCCTCGGAGATGCTCCTGGTGGCCGGGCAGACCTACACCACTACGTTCCGGCTGCGTATCGACAAGGTCATCCCTAACGCCCGGGGAGCGGTGCGGGTCAACGCGCCGTGCGAGTGCCCCGCCGGCGGAGGCTTCCAGGACGACATCAAGCCGGCCAACGACACTGCCACCATCGTGGTCAACGCGGCCCAGGGCGGCGGCGGCCAGGGCGACGGCGACGGTGGCGGTGGCGGTGGCGGTGGTGGTTCGCTGCCGATCACCGGCGCCCCCACCAACCTGATCGCCGGCATCGGGGCCCTGCTGCTCGTCACCGGTGTGGGCGGCTACCTGCTCGCCCGACGCCGGAGCACCGACTTCGTCGCCTGATCCGATCCGCTCCCGACCGACGCCCCGCCGACCCGTACCGGGCCGGCGGGGCGTCGTCGTGATGTCCTCGTCCGTCACCGGATGGGATTGACCTGCTCCGGGTGTTGCGCCACCCACTGCGCCAACCGATCCTCGCGCAGCGCGGCGAGGAACTCCGGGCCCCGCTTCGGGTCCAGCGGCAGCCGCGAAGCGTTGCCCGCCGGGGGGCCGACCGGCAGGCTGAGCCCCACCGGGTCGACGGTCTTCAGCTCGGGTAGCACCGCCACCAGCCTGGTCAGCGGCAGGCCGTCGTCGTCGACCGCCAGCCCCGTGCCGGCGGCCGACAGCAGCGCGGTGAGTCGGACCGGATTGGTCAGCACGTCCTGGGCGACCGCCCGCCGGACCAGCCCGGCGACGTAGCGCTGGGCGTTACGGTCCCGGTCGGAGGCGCCGTCGGGCAGGTACCGCCGTTGCCGCAGCAGCTCGACGGAGGCATCCCCGTCGAGCAGGTGACAGCCGGCCGGAAAGACCCGGCGGGTGTGCCAGGACCGAACCTCCTTCGGTAGGCACACCTCCACCCCGTCAACCGCCTCGGTGGTCCGGCGCAGTCCGGCAAAGGTCAGCACCGCGCCGGCGTCGACGCGTACCCCGGTCAGGTCGGCGACCACCCGGCGGGTCAGGTCGTAGCCGGCGTCCAGGTCGGGCCGGGGTTCGCCGGCACCGGTGTAGAACGCGCTGTTGAGCTTCCCGACACCCCGGCCGGGGATCGAGACCTCCAGGTCGCGCGGCAACGAGATGAGGTACGGCCGGCTCCGGTCTGCCGGGATGTGCACCAGCAGGACGGAGTCCGCCAATCGGTACGACGGTTGCTCGCCGAAGCCGTCCACACCGACCAGCAGGACGTTCAGCGCCCCGGACTGCGCACCAGCCGGTTGGCCGGACAGCGGCGGGCCCTCCACCGGTCGATCGGGGCGCAGTTGCGGCACCCCGACTCCGAGCGCGGCGAGCAGGGCGAGCGTGACACCGGCGGCCTGGAACCGCTGCCGGCGGCGACGGCGGACGGCGGCGATCCGGTCGATCGCGACCCGCAGCGGGCCAGTCGACGTACTGGTTTGTGAGCATCCGGCGTACGTAACGCTCGGGCGAGTCCGCGCGGGCGACCCGACGCCAGTTGAGCTGGACCCGGACCATCGTCTCCTGGACCAGATCCTGAGCCTGGTGCGGTTCGCCGGTCAACATGACCGCGTACCGCAGTAGCGGGGCCAGCCGCGTGTCCGCGAACTCCTCGTATGTCACTGCACCTCCCGGGGGCTCCTGCCTCAGATGACGGAAGCGGACCGACCGAACATTGCGGTGACTCTGATCAACCTTTTGGTTCGTCTTGCTCAGCGGGCGGCTTTGGGGGCTGCAGTCAGCCTTAGCAATTCCTTAAGATCCGCAGGCTCCACCTGATCCCCCAACTGGAGGAACCCCCCTCATGCTCACCCACTCCACCCGGCGTTGGCTCGCCGGACTGGGCGTAGCAGGCGCGTTCGTCGCCGCCGCCGCCAGCCCGGCCGTCGCCGCCCCGGAGGCGCCCATCGAACTGGGCGTCTATTTCAGCGACACCACAATTGCCGCGGGGTCCGAAGGCAAGATCGATTCCCCCCTCCTGTTCGCCTCCGAGCCGGTGGTGGTCGAAGGCCTCACTGTTACTTACGACTACCGGGACCTCAGCGGTGTCGTCCAGGTCAAGCCCGAATCGTCGAGCTTCGACTGC
The DNA here is from genome assembly GCF_040607155.1 of Micromonospora sp. NPDC005324. Lineage (NCBI taxonomy): Bacteria > Bacillati > Actinomycetota > Actinomycetes > Micromonosporales > Micromonosporaceae > Micromonospora > Micromonospora sp. NPDC005324. The sequence goes on from NZ_JBEXGE010000011.1 coordinate 121,570, forward strand.
AAGTCGCCGGAGGCCGGTGTTCTGGTCTGCACCGACCCCTTCGAGATCGGTCTCGAGGAGTGGGCCTTCGGCGGCCTCTTCGAGGTGGCCCTGACGCCGGCCGCGAAGGCTGCCGACGGCGACACCGGTAACCTCAAGGTCACGGTCAGCGCCGAGGGTCTCGCTCCGGCCAGCCACACCGCCAAGCTGCGGATCGGCGAGGGCGTCGACCTGGCCGCCCCGGGCGAGGAAACCAACATCTCGTCCGCTCCTGGCGGCACGTTCAGCGCTCCGCTGACGCTCGGCAACGCTGGCAAGACCGCCGCCAAGGGAGCGGTCGCGGTCTTCGACCTGGACTACGCGATCCGCCCCGACAAGCAGTACAGCAACTGCACCTACGAGGACGGTCACCTGCGGACCTGCGCCTTCGACGAGGTAACCGCCGCCGGCAAGGCCCGCTCGGTTTCGCTGTCCTACGTGCTCGGCAAGGACACCTACGCGCCGGGCAGCGAGTACGGCTACTACAACTGGATGACGATCGCCGAGTTCGAGGACTTCAACGCCTACCTCCAAGCCGGGGGCATCTCGGTTGGGAAGCCCGGCAACGGTCCGGTGCTGAGCCTTCCGGAGGTCCCGTCAAAGCTGGGGGCGCGCGGCTTCCAGGCTGACACCGACCCGATGAACAACTGGTCCGGCATGACCGTCAAGGTCACCGGCAAGAACGGCACGGACCTGGTGGCGGTCGGCGGCCAGCTGACCGGCAAGGCCGGCGACGTGGTCACGGCCTCCGTCGGAGTCCGCAACGACGGCCCGGCCGCGCTGGACTTCGGTCGCTCGGGCACGCCGGTCACCAAGATCGACATCGCCGTTCCGGAGGGCACCACCGCAGTAGAGGTTCCCGAGTTCTGTGCGCCGCTCAACGGCGACGAGCAGGACTGGGAGAACGCCGGCAAGCCGGGCGCAGAGCTCTACCGCTGCTACCCGGACATCTTCATCGGTGTCGGTGAGAAGCAGCTGGTCGACATCGGCCTCCGGATCGACAAGGTGATCGAGAACGCGGCGGGCACCGTCACCATCAACGCCAAGTGCGAGTGCGAGGGCTTCACCGAGGACCTGAAGCCGGCCAACGACGTCGCCAAGATCCTGGTCAACGTGGCCGGCGGCACGGGCGGTGGTGACGGTGACGGTGACGGCGGCTCGCTGCCGATCACCGGTCAGTCCACCGGGCTGATCGCCGGTCTCGGCGCGCTGTTGCTCGCCGCTGGCGCAGGCGGTTACCTGGTGGCCAAGCGCCGCCGGACCCGCTTCGTCGCCTGACCCACCCCGCACCACCGGTGCCCCGTCGACCACACGGTCGGCGGGGCACCGTCGTTGGACCCACGATCCCACGACCCACGACGCGGGCGGGTGGTGACGGGCCGGTCCGGCGCGGCCGGGGCCCTGGGCTTCGGTACCCTTTGTGGCCGTGGACACAGCTGAGAAGACTCGCGCTCTCGTGGAGAGCGTCGCCCTGAACCCGCTCGATCCCAAGGATCTGTTGCAGACCTTCGGGCTGATCGGCGTGTGGGTGATCCTCTTCGCCGAGACCGGCCTGCTGGTGGGCTTCTTCTTCCCGGGTGACTCGCTGCTGTTCCTCGCCGGGGTCGCCTCGTCACCGGTGGCGGACGCGATCTTCGGCGACGGCACCCGCCTCTCCCTCGTCGGCCTGCTGATCGGTGGGCCGATCTGCGCGATCGTCGGCGCCCAGTTGGGGCACTGGCTCGGCGCACGGTACGGCCGGCCGATGTTCGAGCGGCCGAACTCCCGGCTCTTCAAGAAGGAGTACGTGGAGAAGGCCGAGTACTACTTCCAGAAGTTCGGCCCGGCGAAGGCCGTCGTGCTGGCGCGCTTCATTCCGATCGTCCGTACGTTTCTCAACCCGGTTGCGGGCGCGCTCGGCATGCCGGCGAAGAAGTTCCTGCTCTGGAACATCGTCGGCGCGGTGCTCTGGGTGGACGGCATCCTGCTGATCGGCTACCTGCTGGCCGAGCAGATCTACCAGGCCATCGGCGACAAGATCGACCACTACATCCTGCCGGTGGTGGCCCTGATCGTTCTGATCTCGGTGCTGCCGATCTTCTTCGAGTTCCTTCGCGACCGGCGGGCTCGTAAGCGCGGCGAGGCGGTCGCGGTGGTCGCGGCGGCCAGTGCCGCCGGCGCTGTGGAGGCGGCCCGCGAGGCGTTCGACCACGACCGGCACCAGCACGGTCGTCAGCGCCCGGAGCACGGTCAGGATCGTTGAGCGGTACGACGACGGCCGGCCCCCTGGTGAGGGGGTCGGCCGTCGGCATGTCGAACCCGGCCTCCGGTGGTGCGACCGGGGACGAGCAGGTGTCAACCACCGGTGGCGCCACCCCTGGCTCGCCACCGGACGCCGCCCCAATTCGGGACGGCGTGTAGTTCCTACGTCAGCGGGCCTTCTTGGTGGCCCGCTTACGCGGCGGGGTCAGCAGGTCGGCGATCGTCGCGATCGCACTCGGGACCAGGCTGTAGTACGCCCAGACACCGCGCTTCTCCCGCTGCAACAAGCCAGCCTCGGTGAGGATGCGCAGGTGGTGACTGACCGTCGGCTGAGAGAGGCCGAGCGGCGCCGTCAGGTCACAGACGCACGCCTCGCCCTCGGGGGCCGACTGGATCAGGCTGAGCAGCCGCAACCGAGCAGGATCAGCAAGGGCCTTGAGGACCCCGGCGAGACGCTCGGCATCGGCACGTTCGATCGGCTCGCCGTTTAGCGGCGAGATCTGAGGCATAGTCATTTCGGCCAACGCAGTTCCCACGTATTCCATCCTTCCACCAGCAGCATCGATCCGCCTGCATATCAGCAGATCCGAATCGGCAGACTTTTACGCCACAAGGCCGAGGTCAGCCAACGTATAGGCCGCCCGGTACGGCAATCCGGCGGCTCGCACCGCGTCGCCGGCGCCTCGATCAACAATAACCACCACGCCCACGACTTCCGCCCCGGCCTCGCGAAGCGCCTCGACAGCCGTCAAAACACTTCCGCCCGTCGTGGATGTGTCCTCCACCGCCAATACTCGACGGCCAGCCACCTCCGGTCCCTCGATCCGCCGCTGAAGACCGTGAGCCTTGCCCGCCTTGCGCACCACAAAGGCGTCCAGGGCCCGGCCGGTCGGAGCGGCGGCGTGCAGCATCGAGAGCGCGACAGGATCCGCCCCCAGGGTGAGGCCCCCGACGGCGTCGAACTCCCAGTCGGCGGTGAGGTCGAGCAACACCCGGCCGACCAGAGGAGCGGCCCGGTGATGGAGCGTGACGCGCCGCAGATCCACGTACCAGTCTGCCTCGCGCCCCGACGAGAGCACGACCCGCCCGTGGACCACAGCCAGGTCGGTAATGAATTTACGCAGGTCGTCGTGGTCCCCCATGGCGATAGAGGTTACTGCGCAACTCTGAACGCCGTGTGTGGGGTCCACCCTGATCAGCCTCGGGGGGAACCGATGACTGGCGATGTTCGACTACGCTCAGCAACTGGCCCGACAGCGGCGCGCCAACGCCGTCCTCCCACTCGCTCGGGGTTGGCGGGCCGGTCGAAGCTCAGCGCTCGTCGCGACCGATCCGGCCGCGGGTGTCCCGCGCGACCGCCTGGAGCAGCCGCCGCGGCGCGTGTCGCATGCCGGCGACGACCACCTTGTACTTCCACGCCGGGATGCTGACCATCTTGCCTTTGCCCAGGTCACGCAAGGCTTCGTCAACCACATCCTCGGCCCGCAGCCACAGCCACTCCGGCGTCTTGGACATGTTGATGCCGGCTCGCTGATGGAATTCGGTGCGGGTGTAGCCGGGGCAGAGGGCCATCACCTGAACGCCGAACGGCCGCGCCGACTGCCCGACGGACCCACTGAAGTTGGTGACCCACGCCTTGCTGGCGGAGTACGTCGATCCGGGCATCGCCGTACCGAAACCGGCGACCGAAGAGACATTTATCACTGCCCCATTTTGCCGTTCAGTCATCGGTCGGAGCGCCGCCAGGGTCAGCCGCATGACAGCGTGCACGTTGAGTCGCAACAGTCGTGCCTCGTCCTCCGCTGTCGAGCGCAGAAACGGTTTGTTCAGGCTGATGCCCGCATTGTTGACCAGCAGGTGCACCGGGCTGCCGTCGGCGAACCGCTGCTCCACGATGGCGCAGCCGTCGTCGGTGGACAGATCGGCCGAGATTGTCTCCACCTCGCGTCCGTACGTGGAACCCAGCTCGGTGGCCAACTCGGTGAGGCGCGCCGCGTCGCGGGCAACGAGCACCAGGTGCCAGCCGTCGGCGGCCAGTCGTCGCGTGAACGCCGCGCCGATGCCGGCGGTGGCCCCGGTGATCAGGGCTCTGCGCTCGGCAGTCGTGGGGTCGAGCGTCACGGGGTGGTCCTCACCTGGGCGGGTACGGGGGCGCGTGCGGCGCCGACGAGGGCTGGTGCGGGGCGGGCGTGAACATGGGCGGCGCGGTTGGCGACGTCGAGCGGTGGCGACCGAACCAGCTGTTTGCCGCCGGCAGCGCCAGCAGCGTAGCTACTACAAGGTAACCGAGCGCCTGTGCGACGGAAAGCCCGGCGTTGAGCGGGATCCACCAGGACGGGTACGCGTCGCCGATGAGGCCCAGCAACTCGGCGAGAGCCTGCTCGCCGGAGCCCAGTTGCAGTGGTGCCGCCCGTTCGCCGACGACCACCGCCACGCTGCAACAACCGGCAAGCAGGCCGAGCCCGCTGACCACCCAGGTCGCCACCCGGACGCCGTTGCGACCGGCCAGCAGCCCGAGGGCCAGGCCGGCGAGCAGCGGCGCGGAGAGCACCGCCACCACCGCCGACAGCACCGCGGACGCGCGGAGCAGAGTCACCACGTCGTCGATCTGCTCCGGGCTCGCCGAGGTGTCGCGGGCGGCGGAGCGGAACGCGTCGACAGTCCCGCCCAGCACCACCAGGTCCATTACGGCGTACGCGAGCGCGGCGACCGCCATCACCAACAGCACGGTCGCGGCCGACAGGACGGCGGCGGGCCGGCGGGCCGGTGCCGATTCCGGGTACGACACGACGAATCCCTCCGGTAGGCGTCGGGTTGCAACCTACTCGGAGGGATCGTCGGCGTCGTGCTTATCGAGCCGTCAGCTCGTCGACGGCGGGGTTGACCCGGGCCGATCCGTGGGCGGCGTGTCGTCCGGCCGGTCCGCGGCCGGCGGCGGCGGGTAGCTCGGCACCCCACTCGACGGATAACCCGGCTCACCGGACGCCTGCGGGTAACCGGGCTGACCCGGCGCCTGCGGGTGGCCCGGGTAGCTGGCGCCCGGGGTGGGCGGCTCCCAGCCCGCGGTGGGCTTGCGGAAGAACGGGTTCGCCTTCGGCAGCGCCAGCAGGACCAGCGCCGTGATCAGCGCGATCAGGCTGAGCACGCCGAGCAGGAGGCTGACCGGGGTCACCCAGGAGGGCAGGGCCTCCTCCAGACGGCTCTGGATCTCCTCCGGGCTCGGCCCGCCGGTAGACCCGCCACCGGTGTTGAAACCGCCGGCCGCGTTGCTGAGCAGACCACCACCGACGCAGCAGACCATGATGCCGCCGACGATCCAGGTGGTGATCCGGGCGCCGTTGCGGCCCTGGTTGTTGAACAGGGCCAGCACGCCCAGCACGACCGCGAGCAGCAACAGGACGACGCTGCCGCCGATGCCGATGACGGCGAAGACGTCGGCCACCTGGTCACCGTCGGTGCTGCTGCCCTCGTACGCCGCACGGAGCGCGTCGCGCGTCTTGCCGAAGGTGCTGAGCGTGATGATCAGACTGATCACCTGGAGTGCCAGGAACAGGAAGAGCAGGTAACTGGAAATCGACACAATGGATGGCCGCTGACGGGCCGGCGTGCTCTGGGAATCGACCACGATTCTCCTTCCCTAAGATCGCGCCCACACCGTATCGACAACCGGCCAGTTCGGCATGCCGTGACGAGCCCGGGCGCGTCCGCCCGGTCCGGCTCGGTGGGCCTCAGGCCTGGGGCGGTCGGATCGTCAGGTCGGCGGGGTCGAGCAGGTCACCGCGCGCCACCCGCCAACCCTCTTCGCCGTACGCCTCGAAGGAGAGCCGCGCGGCGCCGCCGGACTGGTAGTCGTGGTAGCGCATCGTCCCGGTCGACGGCAGCGCGGTCTCGCCGGTGGCTGTGTAACGCGCCTGCCCGGTCTCGGCCCAGGTGTAGCGCCGCCCACCGAGTTCGATGGTCGGGGCGCCCGGGGTGACGGTGGCGCCCGGTTCGGCGGTCCAGAACACCAGCTCGACTTCGGGGCCGTCCTCCACGGAGAGCCGGTGGCGGGTGCCGGAGTCGTCGTCGAGGAGGTGCTGCACCCAGCTCCAGTCGCCCTCGACCAGACGGATCGTGGCGCTCACCGCGTACTCCCGTTCGCGGATGCGCACGCGGTCGCCCAGGGTCAGGCGGAGCGGGCCGCCGCGCGGCGGCTCCGCCGGCTGGCCTTCGGGCGGGTCCGTCGGCCGCCGACGGGCCCGCCCGACGACCACTACCACCGCGAGTACGGCAACAGCCGCCACCAGGCACGTCACCAGCGCGTCCACCCGACCACCTCCCCAGGTACGTCGGCGCAGACGGTAACAACCCTCGGCACCAGCAAGGCCCGCGCTGTGGCCGACAGCTCAGCTAGCGGAGGCCGTCCGGTGCGTCCTGCGCCGGCGCCGTCAACGGTCCGGTCGGCCCTGGTGACGAGCCCGGCGCGCCGGACCGGCGGATGGATCATGCTGCGGCGAGCCGCCGGCTGGCGTACGTGCCAAGGGTTTCGCGGTCCATCACGCACCCCACGAAGGTGGTGAACTCGCTCGGATCGTCCCGCAGCGACGTCCAGGCCGCTCGGGCCGCCGCTGGGTCGACGCGCTCCAGCAGCGTGGCCGCGTACGCCCGGCCGGCTGGTGTGCCGTCGGCCAGCACCCGGTCGAGTTGGCGGCGTACCTCCTCGGGGTGGTCGTCGAGAGCGGCCGAGATCCGCTCGTACGCCTCCGTCACCGGCAGCAGGGTGCCGGCGATGCCAACTCCCCCGAAGGCGAGCGTGTCAGCCGCCGCCAACGTGTCGGCGGCCGCACCAAGTTCCCGCTCCCATTTCTTCCCAATCCCAGACATGCCCCACCTCTTTCCCCACCCGCCCCGCTTCGACCCCGTTGATCATGAAGTTATTGCCACGACACGCGCGGTCGGGCAATAACTTCATGATCAACACGGGAGGGTGGGGTCAGGCGGGGGTTACCGCCAGGGCGTTGGTATTGGGGGCGTGGTCTACCTTCACTATTTGGCCGTCGCGGATTGATCCGCTCAAAAGGGCCTTGGCCAGTTGGTCTCCGATTGCCGTCTGGACCAGGCGACGGAGCGGGCGGGCGCCGTAGATCGGGTCGTAGCCGTGCTCGGCCAGCCACTGACGGGCGGACTCGGTGATCTCCAGGCCCAGCCGACGATCGGCCAACCGCCGCCGCATCCGGTTCAACTGGATGTCGACGATGGAGCCCAGGTCGTCCCCGCGCAGCGAGGCGAAGACCACGATGTCGTCCAGCCGGTTGAGGAATTCCGGCTTGAAGTGCGACCGGACCACGGCCAGCACGCCCTCACGGCGCTGCTCGTCGGCGAGTGTCAGGTCGCTGATCACCGACGACCCGAGGTTGGACGTGAGGATCAGGATCGCGTTGCGGAAGTCCACAGTGCGGCCCTGGCCGTCGGTGAGCCGGCCGTCGTCGAGCACCTGGAGCAGCACGTCGAAGACGTCCGGGTGGGCCTTCTCCACCTCGTCCAGCAGCACCACCGAGTACGGCCGTCGGCGCACCGCCTCGGTGAGCTGACCACCCTCGTTGTAGCCGACGTAGCCGGGCGGCGCACCCACCAGACGAGCGACCGAGTGCTTCTCGCCGTACTCGCTCATGTCGATGCGGACCATGGCCCGCTCGTCGTCGAAGAGGAACTCGGCGAGGGCCTTGGCCAGCTCCGTCTTGCCGACACCGGTGGGGCCGAGGAAGAGGAAGCTGCCGGTCGGGCGATCCGGGTCGGCGATACCGGCCCGGGCACGGCGTACCGCGTCGGAGACCGCGCCGACCGCTTCGGTCTGGCCGACCACCCGGCCGCCCAGCGAATCCTCCATCCGCAGCAGCTTGGCCGTCTCACCCTCCAGCAGGCGGCCGGCGGGGATGCCGGTCCAGGAGGCGACCACCGCGGCGATGTCGTCTGCGCCGACTTCCTCCTTGAGCATCGCGCCGTCGGCCTGGAGCTGGGCCAGCTCCTCCGCGGCCTGCTTCAGCTCGACCTTCAGGGCGGGGATCCGGCCGTAGCGCAGCTCGGCGGCGCGTTCCAGCTCGCCGTCCCGCTCGGCCCGCTCGGCCTCACCGCCGAGGCGTTCCAACTCTTCCTTGGCGCTGGAGAGCTTGGTGATGTGGCTCTTCTCCGTCTGCCAGCGCTCGGAGAGCACTGTGAGCTGCTCACGCTTGTCGGCCAACTCCTTGCGGAGCCGCTCCAACCGCTCGGCCGAGGCGGCGTCCGGCTCCTTGGCCAGGGCCATCTCCTCGATCTCCAACCGGCGGACCGCCCGCTCGATCTCGTCCACCTCGACCGGACGGGAGTCGATCTCCATCCGGAGCCGGGACGCGGACTCGTCGACCAGATCGATCGCCTTGTCGGGCAGGAACCGGTCGGTGATGTAACGGTCGGAGAGCGTCGCGGCGGCGACCAGCGCGGCATCGGTGATCCGTACGCCGTGGTGCACTTCGTAGCGCTCCTTGAGCCCACGCAGGATGCCGATGGTGTCCTCGATGGTCGGCTCACCGACCAGCACCGGCTGGAAACGGCGCTCCAGCGCCGGGTCCTTCTCGATGTGCTCGCGGTACTCGTCGAGCGTGGTGGCGCCCACCATCCGCAGTTCACCACGGGCCAGCATCGGCTTGAGCATGTTGCCGGCGTCCATCGAGCCTTCGCCCTTGCCGGCACCGACGACGGTGTGCAGCTCGTCGAGGAACGTGATGACCTGCCCGTTGGAGTTCTTGATCTCCTCCAGGACGGACTTCAGTCGCTCCTCGAACTGGCCGCGGTACTGCGCGCCGGCGACCATCGCGCCGAGATCCAGCGAGATCAGCTTCTTGTCGCGCAGGGACTCGGGCACGTCGCCGGTGACGATGCGCTGGGCCAGGCCCTCGACGATCGCGGTCTTGCCGACGCCGGGCTCGCCGATCAGCACCGGGTTGTTCTTGGTACGCCGGGAGAGCACCTGGATGACCCGGCGGATCTCGGAATCCCGGCCGATGACCGGGTCGATCTTGCCGTCCCGGGCACTGGCGGTGAGGTCGACGCCGTACTTGGTCAGGGCCTGGTAGGTCTGCTCGGGGTCGGCGGTGGTGACCCGACGGTCCCCACCGCGAACGGTCGGGAAGGCGGCGACCAGTGCCTCCTCGGTGGCGCCGGCGGTCTTCAACGCGCCGGACACCGCCCCGCCCACCCGAGCCAGACCGGCGAGCAGGTGTTCGGTGGAGGTGTACTCGTCGCCCAGCGGCCGGGCGATCTGCTCGGCGGCGCCGATGGCGTTGACGAACTCCCGAGCCAACGTCGGCTCGGCGATGCTGGAGCCGCGTGCGGCCGGCAGGTTGTCGACAGCGCGCTGGGCGGCCCGGCGCAGCTCGGTCGGGTCGGCCCCGACGGCGCGCAGCAGACCGGTGGCGGTCGAGCCGTCGGTGTCCAGGAGTGACAGGAGCAGGTGCCAGGGTTCTACTGTGGCGTGACCACGCTGGTTGGCCAGCGCGACAGCGCCCGTGATGGTTTCGCGGCTCTTGGTGGTGAGTCTTTCGGTGTTCATGGGCTCCCCCGGATCGGCGTTGTCCACTGGGTTGGACACAACCAGAGTTGAGCGTATTCCGCTCAACCTTAGCGCGTGACGCCCATCACTCCCGGCGCCGCCACCGCCAGTCGAACTCGCCGGCCGCCGGAGGCGGGCCGGGCAGCGGGTCCGCGTCCGGCACCGACGACAGGCCGGCCAGCAGGACCGCGAGCTGGCGGCGGCGCAGTTGGCGGGTCCGCTCCGGATCGGGTACGCGGACCGCGGCGCACGACTCCAACAACAACCCCAGATCGTGTACGACAGCGTCGGGGCGCAGCCGCCCGCTGGCGTGGGCGCGGTCGACCACTGCGGTGGCCAACTCGCCGGCGCGCATCGCGTCCCGACCCATCTCCTCGGTCGGTGTGAAGGTGCCGGCCAGGTGGACGGTGAGCGAGTGCACGTCGGCGTCGACCACCCGGGCCAGGAAGCCGGTGAACGCGGCCCAGTCGTCCGGCTCGGCGAGGGCGGTCTCGGCCTCCGCGACATATCGGCGCAGCCCGTCGTGGCAGAGCTGACGCAGCAGGTCCTCCTTGCCCGCGTACCGCCGATAGAGGGCGCTGATCCCGACGCCGGCGCGTTCCGCGACGGCGGCGATCGGGGCCTTCGGGTCGTCGAGGAAGACGGCGCGGGCGGCTTCGAGGATGACCTCGTCGTTGCGGGCGGCCTGGGCGCGGCGACCGCCCAGCGTCTTGCCGGAAGTCGATGACATGCCCTGAGCCTAGCAGTGGAACGGATCGTTCCGATCTGTTATGGTCATTGCAGAACGAAACATTCCGTTCCGAAGGAGTTCCGCCATGAGTGACGCCGCGATCCGCCCGTTCCGCGTCGAGATCCCGCAGACCGCCCTCGACGACCTGGCCGCCCGGCTGGACCGCACCCCCTGGCCCGCCGACCTGCCCGGCGCGGATGGTTCGTACGGGATGAGCATCGACCGGGTGCGCACCCTCGTCGACCGGTGGCGGGGCGAGTTCGACTGGCGAGCCGTCGAGGCCCGTCTGAACGCCCACCCGCAGTTCGTCACCGAGATCGACGGCGAGCAGATCCACTTCCTGCACATCCGGTCGTCCCGGCCGGACGCCACCGCGCTGGTGCTCACCCACGGCTGGCCCGGCTCGGTGCTGGAGTACCTCGACGTGATCGCCTCGCTCACCGAGCCGACCGACCCGGGCGCGCCAGCCTTCCACGTGGTCATCCCGTCACTGCCCGGCTTCGGTTTCTCCGGCCCGACCCGCGCCGCCGGCTGGAACCGGTTCCGCATCGCCCGCGCCTGGGCCGAGCTGATGAACCGCCTGGGGTACGACAGCTACGGCGCGGTCGGCAACGACGCCGGCTCGATGGTCGCTCCGGAGCTGGGCCGGATCGACCCGAGGCGGGTGCTCGGCGTACACGTCACCCAGCTCTTCTCGTTCCCCTCCGGCGACCCGGCCGAGTTCGCCGGGCTCTCCGAGGCGGACCAGGCGGCGCTCGGGCACCTCCAGTGGTTCTACGAGAACAAGTTCTCCTTCAACCAGGTGCACAGTCAGCAGCCGCAGACCCTGGCGTTCGCACTGACCGACTCGCCGGTCGGGCTGCTCGCCTGGAACGCCCAACTCTTCGACGAGAGCCTGGACGCCGACTTCATCCTGGCCAACGTGGCGCTCTACTGGTTCACCGGCACGGCCGCCTCGGCGATCCGGCTCTACTGGGAGGACGCGCACGCCGGCGAGCCGCCGACCGAGCCGACCACCGCTCCGACCGCGCTGGCGATGTTCCCCGGCGACTTCCAGTCCACCCGCCGCTTCGCCGATCGGGACCACGCCAACATCGTCCGGTGGACGGCGTACGACACCGACGTCGACGGCCGGGGCGACGTCGGCGGCCACTACGCGGCCCACCAGGCCACCGAGGTGCTGGTCGCCGACCTCCGCGAGTTCTTCGCCGGCCTCCGCTGACCTCGAATTGATCCACTCGACTTTCAGGAAGTCGCGGTATCCGGACCGCCAGGACGCCCCGACATCATGGAGACCGAGTCGATCACGGCCTCGTACGGCCTCTAAGGGCCGGTTCGCCGGGGCAAGCGGGCGGTGCAGGGGGTTTCGTGGTCGGCGCGGAGCACGCAGCGACGGTCACCGTCCAGCCGCCGGTCGCAGAAGACCCAGTGCCGTACCCCCTGGTTGTCCTCGGTCGAGACGGTGATCCCGCCGAGGTCGATCCGGGCCAGGAAGGCCAGCGATCGACCGGCGGTCCGCCCCAGCATCTTCGCGCGGGCCAGATCGGGCGCGGATATCGGCAGGTGGATGACGAACCGCCCGGTCATCGCCGCCACCCTCGGTCAACCATGAGCGGTGCTCCTCTCCTGGAGGTGCGGATCGCTGGCACGGCCGTTCACCCGAGGGGAGCGCACGGCCGTGCCAGCGGCGACGCGGACGACCCGGCCGAGGAGGCCGGCTGCCTACCAGGCTTTCCACTCCCGAGTGCCCGCCTGACCAACATACAATGCAAAGCATTGCAGGACAACCAGTGACCATGCTTAGCACGCGAGGTGTTGGCCGACCGGCCAACCGCGTGGGAAGATCTTGGGGCCTACCAGGAGTTGCCCCATGCCCCGAGTTTCGGACCGACAACGCATCGCGCAGGACATCCGCGACAGGATCGCTTCCGGCGAATACGCACCGGGCGACAAGCTGCCCTCGTTGCGTGAAATGACAGCGCACTACGGCGTGTCCGCCGAGCCGGTCCGATCAGCGCTGCTGATCCTGCAGGCCGAGGGTCTGACCGAGGGGCATCAAGGCAAAGGCACCTACGTCAGCGGCCCAAAGTAGATCCACTCGGGTTCCTTGAAGTTGGGGTGTCCTGCCTCCTCGCCTGATGCCCCGACTTCAAAGAAGTCGAGTGGATCATGGCTGTTGAGCTGCGTCCGGGCCGGCCCGAGGGGCGCTGTCCGTCCAAGATCTGCGGATTGTTCATCAAGCGGTAGCCTTGGAGGGTGCGAGTACGTGTCGAGCAGACCGCCCTACCCGGGATCGGGGTACGTCACGATCTGGTGACGGAGTCCGGACGCCGCCTGGGCGTCGTTTCCCACCGCAATGGCCGCCGTGATCTCGTTCTCTACGATCCCGACGACCCCGACGCCTGCCAGGCGGACATTCCGCTGACCGACGACGAGGCCGAGGCTCTGGCCGACATCCTCGGCGCGTCGCTGATGCTCGGCCAGCTCTCCGGGCTGCGCGAGCAGGCCGCCGGTCTGCTCACCGAGCAGATCGCCATCACGGCCGGGTCCCCGTACGTCAACCGGAAGCTCGCCGACACCAAGGCGCGTACCCGCACCAGCGCCTCCATCGTGGCAGTGCTGCGTGAAGGCGAAGTGATCGTTTCGCCACTCCCCTCCTTCCGCTTCGCAGCCGGCGACGTGGTGGTCGTTGTCGGGACCCGTAGAGGTCTCGACGGCGTTTCCGCCATCCTCGCCGACAGTGACCCGGACGGCTGAGGCGGATGCACGATTTCACCACGCTGCTCATCGAAGTCGGTGCGCTGCTGCTGTTGCTCGGGCTCCTCAGCCGGCTCAGCCGGCGCTTCGGCCTCTCTCCCATTCCTCTCTACCTGCTCGCCGGGCTCGCGTTCGGGCACGGCGGGCTGCTGCCGCTGGACGCCAGCGAGGAGTTCTTCGCAGTCGGCGCCGAGATCGGCGTAATCCTTCTGCTGGTGATGCTCGGCCTGGAGTACTCGGCCAACGAACTCGTCGGCAACCTGCGCTCGGCGGCACCGGCGGGGCTGATCGACGGCGTCCTCAACGCGCTACCCGGCGCGGGGTTCGCCCTGCTGCTCGGCTGGGACTGGGTCGCCGCCCTGGTGCTCGGCGGCATCACCTGGGTCTCCTCCTCCGGCGTGATCGCCAAGGTCCTCGCCGACCTGGGCCGGCTCGGTAACCGGGAAACCCCGGTGATCCTCTCGGTGCTGGTCATCGAGGACCTGGCGATGGCCCTCTACCTGCCGCTCGTCACCGCCGTACTGGCCGGCACCGGCCTGCTCGGCGGCGGGATCGCGCTCACCGTCGCGGTGGGCACGGTGCTGATCGTGCTGGTGGTCGCCATCCGGTACGGCCACCTGATCTCGTCCGCCCTGTCGGCGAAGGACCCGGAGGCGCTGCTGCTCGGCGTACTCGGCCTGACGTTGCTGATCGCGGGCCTCGCCGCGTCGCTCCAGGTGTCGGCGGCGGTCGGCGCGTTCCTGGTCGGCATCGCCCTCTCCGGCCCGGTGGCGCACCACGCCACCGAGTTGCTCTCGCCCCTGCGGGACCTGTTCGCCGCTGTGTTCTTCGTCTTCTTCGGCCTGACCACCGATCCGCAGGACATTCCGCCGGTGCTGCTGCCGGCGCTCGCCCTGGCCGTTGTCACCATGGCGACGAAGACGCTCACCGGCTACCTCGCGGCCCGCCGGGTCGGCATCGCGGAGCCTGGTCGATGGCGGGCCGGCCTGGCACTCGTACCTCGCGGTGAGTTCTCCATCGTCATCGCCGGTCTCGCGGTGGCCGCCGGGAGCGTCGAGCCGCGGTTGGCAGCGCTGGCCGCGACGTACGTCCTGATCACCGTGGTGACCGGGCCGATCCTGGCTCGGCTGCCCGACTTCCCGTGGTTCAAGCGGTGGCTGCGCAACCGCGCGGCGGCCCAGCGGCGGGAGCCGACCCCGGTCGTCGAATCACTGCACTGAGCTCCACCTGAACGCCGCGGCGGCGTGGGTCGCACCCTCGCGGAGGTAGAAGCGGTGCGCCTCGGTGCGGGCCAGGCCGGACTCCAGGAAGACGTAGTCGGCACCCTTGTCGTGCGCCCACGCCCTGGCCGCCGCGAGCAGGCTGGAGCCGACACCCCGGGAGCGCCACTCGGGGTGCACAGCGAGATCCTCGATCGACGCCCGACGGCCGAAGCGCACCGAGAGGATGTCCACGTAGACGCTGGCCACGCCGACCAACTGATCCTCGTCCGATCGCGCCTCGAAGAGTGCGACGTCCTCGTCGGCGAGCAGTTGCGCGGTCCGCTCGACGGCGCGGTCGTGGTCCCAATCCACGGGACGGCGACCGGGAGGGGCGAGAAGCCACTCCATCCCCATGACGAACTCGGCCTCGGAGCCCCGCTGGAACCGTCTAACGTGGATTGTCATAGGAGCATCATCGGCTGCGCTGTCGATGCAATGGACCGGCCCGTGCCAACGGTTGCGGAATTGCTCCTCGCGGGTACTACCGCAGCACCCGACGGCGGGTTACCGTTTCGCCCCAGCAGCCAGGGTCCGCAGGCAGCGTTGCCACACGCGGGCGAGAGCGGAAGGTTGGCCGGTGAGCGTGCAGGAGTCGACGTTCCACGGCTTCGCCAACCCCGTCGATCCGACTCCGGCGGAGTTGCGAGCTTGGGCGTACAAACCCGATTCGGTGCCGTTGGCCTCGATGCCACCCGACTGGGACCTTCTGGTCTCCGGCGACCGGCTGGTGTTGACACTCTTCGAGTTAGCGATGGATCCAACCTGCCCGGCCCGGCGGTTCGCGCTGCACTGCCTCTACATCTACGCGGCCGACGGCATCCGGACGAACTTCCGCGCCCACCCCAAGCGCCGCTTCCGCAAGCTCGTCGAACAGGCCGAGCGTGACGGCGACGAGCTGATGAAGATCTGGGCGCACAACGGCCGGGTGCTGTTGGCCCGACCGGACCTCTTCGTCTACCGGGACTGGTGCGAGGGCGGCCTGGTCCGCGAAAACCGCCGCCTCGGCTGAGCACGGGCCGAACGGGCCGGGACCCCCCGTGGGTCCCGGCCCGCACGTCGGTCACCGGTCAGTCCTGCTTGCGTTCCGTCTCGGTTCGGCCCCGTTCGCCGGCGTGGTCGCCGTCTTCGGCGAACCGGCCCGCGATGATCCGGTCCCGGTAGGTCCCCTCGGTCACCTTGTCGAACTTCTTGCGGACGGTCTCGGCCAGATTTTCCAGCCGGTCCTCGGTCTGCTGGGCCACCTTCTTCGCCGGTTCCGCCATCGCTCCCCCTCGCCATGCCGGTAGGTCCGGATTAAGCCGATTGGACCCTTATCGACAGGCTAACCGAAGCGGCCCGGACCGCGCCGGGGAATCCAGCGTGGTCCGGGCCGACAAGACAGATCCGGGTGAGCGGCAGCTCAGCGATCGGGCGTGCGGCGCGGGCGCCACACCACCAGGGCGGTGGACGTGCGGTTGGTCGGCACCAGATCCCGGCCCGGGAAGCGGGCCAGCGACTCCAGCTCCGCCACCCGGCGGTACGCAACGTCCAGCTCCGCCTCCAGTCGGGCCACCCGCTGCTGCGCCTGCTCCAGCAGCCGCTCCAGCCCGATGATCCGCTTGACGCCGGCCAGGTTGATCCCGTCGTCCTGACTGAGCCGCTGCACCTCGCGCAACAGCACCACGTCGCGGACGCTGTAGCGACGCCCGCCACCAGCGGCTCGGCCGGGCTGCACCAGCCCCAGTCGGTCGTACTGACGCAGGGTCTGTGGATGCATCCCCGCCATCCGTGCCGCTACCGAGATCATCAGCACCTTGGCCTCGTAGGCAGGGTCGCCCGAACCGAGGAACTCGCCCGACATCCCGCTCACCTCCGCGTCCATTCCACCGGACTAACTGACTCGACGCACCCGTGCGTCGAGATGTTCCCGGGCCGCCGGCGGGGTCTGCTCGGCGAACGACTCCAGCGCCGTGCGCGCCTCGTCCGACAGCCGGGCCGGCACCACCACGTCCAGCGTCACCAGCAGGTCACCGGCCTGCCCGTCGCGGCGGACCACACCCTTGCCCCGGGCCCGCAGCACCCGCCCGCTCGGCGTCCCCGGCGGCACCCGCAGGGTCATCGCACCGTCGAGCGTGGGCACCCGCAGGTCCGTGCCGAGCACGGCCTCCGCGAAGGTGACCGGCACGGTCAGCGTCAGGTCGTCCCCGGTACGCCCGAACAGCTCGTCCGGCCGAACCTTTACCTGCACGAAGAGGTCGCCAGCCGGGCCTCCGCGCTCGCCCGGCTCGCCGCGCCCGGCCAGCCGGATGCGCTGACCGTCGGACACGCCGGCCGGAAAGCGCACGTTCATGGTGCGGGTCTTGGTGACACCGCCGCTGCCGTGGCACTCCGGGCACTTCTCCTCGACCACTGTGCCGACGCCCTGGCAGTTGCGGCACGGCTCGGAGAAGCTGAACGACCCCTGGTTGCGAGTGGTCACGCCGGCACCATGACAGACCGGGCAGGTACGCGGCTGGGTGCCGGGCTTGGCCCCGTTGCCGTGGCAGGTGTCGCAGACTCCCGGCGCGCGCAGCGTCAGGGGCAGCGTCACTCCGCGCACCGCGTCGCCGAAGTCCAGCGCCACCTCGGTCTCCACGTCCCGACCACGGGCCGGACCATGTGGTGCGGCCTGCCCACCGGCCTGACCGCCGCTGAAGATCGAGCTGAACAGGTCCTGGAAGCCGGCGCCGCCGAAGCGACGATCGCCGCCTCCGCCGCCGAACATGTCGGAGACGTCGAACGGCATGCCGCCCGGCTGACCCCCACCCCGGGCGTTGCGCCGGAACGCGCCCGAGCCGAAGAGCGAACGCATCTCGTCGTACTCGCGACGGCGGCCGCTGTCCGACAGCACGTTGTACGCCTCGGACGCTGCCTTGAAGCGCTCCTCGGCCTTCGGGTCGCCCGGGTTGTGGTCCGGGTGCGACTCCCGGGCCACCTTGCGGTACGCCTTCTTGATGTCATCCGCGGAGGCGGCCTTGTCCACGCCGAGTACGGCGTAGAAGTCCTTCTCGATCCAGTCCTTCGAACTCACCGGTCCACCTCCTTCCGACCCTGGTGGCCCGGCCGTCCCGCCCACCGCCGCGCGGTGGACGGGACGGCCCGGTCACTGTCTGGCACTATTCCGGATCCGCGACCGCGACCAGCGCGGGGCGCAGCAGCCGCTCACCGAGCTGGTAGCCGCGTCGCATGACCTGTACGCAGGTCGGCTCGCTGACGTCGGCCGAGGTCTGGTGCGCAACCGCCTCGTGCCGGGTCGGGTCGAACGGGTCGCCCTGCTCGCCGAAGGCGTTCAGGCCGAACTTGCCGAGCGCGGTGGTGAGTTGTTCCGCCACCGTGCCGAACGGCCCGACCAGGTCGCCGTGTTCCCGGGCCCGGTCCAGGTCGTCAAGGATCGGCAGCAGCGCGGCCAGCACCGAGCCGGTCGCCTGTTCCTGCACGAGGCTGCGGTCACGGTCGACCCGCTTGCGGTAGTTGGCGTACTCCGCCGACACCCGCTGCAGGTCCCTGGTCCGCTCGTCGAGCTCGGCCCGGAGCGCCTCCAGCTCGGCGCCGAGCGAGGTGCCCGTGCCGCCGCCGTCCACCGGCTGCGCCGGCGCGTCCACCACCGGCGGACCGGATGGCTCCGGCCCGTCGGTGGAGTTGACCTCGACCTCGATCTCGTCGACCACGACCTCGGCGTCCTCGACCAGACCCTCGGCCGGCACACCGGTCTCCGCGTCGGCGGCGGTGCCCTCCGGCTCGGCGGTGTCGACGAGCTTGCGGTTGTTGCGGATGACGACCCGCTCCCCGTCGCCGGTGGTCGGCTCCGTGGTCGCGGAGCCACCCGGCGTCGACCCGGTGTCGCCCGGGTCGGCGGCTCGTGGCTTCTGCGTCATGCGGCTACCTCATCCCCTTCGCGGTGAAAACGTGCCGGAGGCCGACGGTCACTTCTTGCCGTCCTCGTCCACGATTTCCGCGTCGACCACGTCGTCGGCGCCGCCGGCCTGCGCACCGGTCGCACCGGTGGCACCGGTCGCACCGGTGGCACCGGTCGCGCCGGTCGCGCCGGGGCCGGGCTCGCCACCCGGCTGCTGACCCTGCTCGGCCTGCTGTGAGTAGAGCAGCGAACCGGCCTCCTGGGAGACCTTCGCCAGCTTCTCGTGCGCCGACTTGATCTTTTCGATGTCCTGACCGCCGAGGGCGCCGCGCAGCTCGCCGAGCGCCTCGTTGAGCTGCTCGCGGTTCTCACCGGGCAGCTTGTCGCCGCTCTCGGCGAGGAACTTCTCGGTCTGCCACTGCAGCGCTTCGGCCACGTTGCGAGCCTCGGCGTCGTCGCGACGGCGCTTGTCCTCCTCCGCGTGCTCCTCGGCGTCCCGGCGCATCCGCTCGATGTCGTCCTTCGGCAGCGAGGAGCCGCCGGTGATCGTCATCTTCTGTTCCTTGCCGGTGCCCAGGTCCTTGGCGTGCACGTTGACGATGCCGTTGGCGTCGATGTCGAAGGCGACCTCGATCTGCGGCACGCCGCGCGGCGCCGGCGGGAGGCCGGTCAGCTCGAAGGTGCCGAGTTTCTTGTTGTACGCCGCGATCTCCCGCTCACCCTGGAACACCTGGATCAGCACCGACGGCTGGTTGTCGTCCGCCGTGGTGAAGACCTCGGAGCGCTTGGTCGGGATGGTGGTGTTGCGCTCGATCAGCTTGGTGAAGATGCCGCCCTTGGTCTCGATGCCCAGGCTCAGCGGGGTCACGTCGAGCAGCAGGACGTCCTTGACCTCACCCTTGAGCACACCGGCCTGGAGGGCGGCACCGACGGCGACCACCTCGTCCGGGTTGACACCCTTGTTGGGATCGCGACCGGTGAGCTGCTTGACCAGGTCGGTCACGGCGGGCATCCGGGTCGAACCGCCGACCAGGATGACGTGCTCGACGTCGGAGATCTTGATCCCGGCGTCCTTCACGGCCTGCTCGAACGGGCCCTTGCAACGGTCCAGCAGGTCCTGCGTCATCCGCTGGAACTCGGCGCGACTGAGCGTCACGTCGAGGTGCAGCGGGCCGGCCGCGCCGGCGGTGATGTACGGCAGGTTGATGTTGGTGGTGGTGGCGGCGGAAAGCTCGATCTTGGCCTTCTCGGCGGCCTCACGGAGCCGCTGGAGGGCCATCTTGTCCTGAGACAGATCAATGCCGTGCTCACCGCGGAACGTCTTGACCAGGTGGTCGATGATCCGCTGGTCCCAGTCGTCGCCACCGAGCTGGTTGTCACCGCTGGTCGACTTGACCTCGACGACGCCCTCGGCCAGCTCCAGCAGCGACACGTCGAAGGTGCCGCCGCCGAGGTCGAAGACCAGGACGGTCTGCTCCTTCGAGCCCTTGTCCAGCCCGTACGCCAGGGCGGCAGCTGTCGGCTCGTTGACGATCCGCAGCACGTTGAAGCCGGCGATCTCACCGGCCTCCTTGGTGGCCTGGCGCTGGCTGTCGTTGAAGTAGGCCGGAACGGTGATCACCGCGTCGGTGATCTGCTCGCCCAGGTACGCCTCGGCGTCCCGCTTGAGCTTCATCAGCGTCCGGGCCGAGATCTCCTGCGGGGTGTACTTCTTGCCATCGATGTCGACGGACCAGTTCGTGCCGACCTCGCGCTTGACCGACCGGATCGTCCGATCGGGGTTGGTCACCGCTTGGCGCTTGGCGACCTCACCGACGAGCACCTCGCCGTTGCGGGCGAACGCGACGATCGACGGAGTCGTCCGCGATCCCTCAGCGTTGGCGATGACGGTGGGCTCACCGCCCTCGAGAACGCTGACGCAGGAGTTCGTCGTGCCGAGGTCGATACCGACCGCACGTGCCATCTTCGCTTCCTCGCTTCATAAGGTTGTGCAGGTGACGGGCGTCGCCCGTGGGCTGCTGGCGAGCACCGCCCGCAGCGGGCCCCACCACAAGTTGAGTGAACTTGACTCAATAGTGCCACGCGTTGGCCAATCGTCAAGTTGACTTGAGCCAACCCGACGCAACCCAGCCGTTATTACCGTCCGGTTGTCTTCTCTTGCATCGGTCGGGCACGCTTTAGCGGTGACGACGCACGGCGATCCCGCCACCCGTTCCGGTGCGCCCGCCGTCGCAGCCCGTACCGACCCGCCGGACGCCGCGGAGGAGCCGCCCGCCACCACCGGGGACGACAGCCTCCCCGGCGCACTGTCGGGCCTCCGGGAGGCGATCGGCGCGACCCGGTATCCCCTCGCGCTGCCCTCTGCCATCCCTGCCCGGCACAGCGCCACCGCCCTCACCGACCAACTCGACGACTACCTGCTGCCCCGGCTCGCCCGGCTGGACGCCCCACTGCTCGTGGTGGTCGGCGGCTCCACCGGGGCGGGTAAGTCGACCCTGGTCAACAGCCTGGTCAAGGCCCGGGTCAGCGCCGCCGGCGTGCTCCGGCCGACCACCCGCTCGCCGGTGCTGGTCTGCAACCCGTCCGACGCGGCCTGGTTCCGGCAGGGTGACCTCCTGCCCGGGCTGACCCGCACCACCGAGCCGAGCGACGATCCGCGCGCCCTGCACCTCGTCACCGCTCCGGCCCTGCCCGCCGGGCTGGCCTTTCTCGACGCGCCCGACATCGACTCGGTCGTCGACGCCAACCGGGCGCTCGCCACCCAGCTGCTGGCCGCCGCCGATCTGTGGCTCTTCGTCACCACCGCCGCCCGGTACGCCGACGCGGTGCCCTGGGAGCTGCTGCGCAGTGCCCGGGCGCGCGGAGCGGTGATCGCCATGGTGCTGGACCGGGTGCCCGCCGAGGCCACCGACGAGATCGCCGCGCACCTGACCGAGATGCTCGCCGAGCAGGACCTCGGCCGGGCGCCGCTGTTCGTGTTGCCCGAGACCTGGGTCGACGGTCAGGGGCTGCTGCCCGAGGGAGTCACCGCCCCACTGGCCGACTGGTTCGCCCGGTTGGCCGCCGACGTGGACGCGCGGGCGGCGGTGGTCCGCCAGACCCTCGACGGGGCGTTGGCCGCCCTCCACCCCGCCGTGGAGGATCTGGCCGACGCCGCCGACGAGCAGCTCACCGCCGCCGACGGGCTGGACGAACGGGTCCAGGCCGCGTACCGGGGTGCCGTGCGCACCGTCGAGCAGGGGCTCCAGGACGGCCGGCTGCTCCGGGGTGAGGTGCTCGCCCGCTGGCAGGAGTTCGTCGGCACCGGCGAGCTGTTCCGCACGCTGGAGGCACGGATCGGCCGCCTCCGGGACCGGGTGGTGGCCGCCGTCACCGGTCGGCCGGCGCCCGCCGTCGAGCTGCGCAACGCCATCGAGTCCCAACTGGTGACGCTGCTGCGTGGGGTGGCCTCGGAGGCCGCCGAGTCCGCGTACACCGGGTGGAAGGCACAACCGGCCGGCAACGGGCTGCTCGACCCGGCGCTCGCCCACCCGAGCGACGACCTACCCGAACGCGCCGAGCGCATGGTCCGGGACTGGCAGCGCGGAGTGCTGGAACTGGTCCGAATCGAGGGCGGTGACAAGCGGTTCGTGGCCCGCACCGCCGCGTACGCGGTGAACGCCACCGGGCTGGCCGTGATGATCGCCGTCTTCGCCTCCACCGCGTTCATCCCGACCGGGCTGGAACTGGCCACCGGGGCCGGCACCACTGTCGCCGCGCAGGCCGTCCTCCAGGCGATCTTCGGCGACCAGGCGGTGCGTACCCTCGCCGCCAAGGCCCGCACCGACCTGCTGGACCGGGTGCGGACGCTGCTCGACGCGGAGGCCGACCGCTTCCTGAGCCGCACCGCCGACGCCCGCCCCGCCGAGGACGCCGGCGACAGGCTGCGCCGGGCCGCCGGCCGGGTCGAGCTGGCCCGGCACCGCAGCGGTCTGTCCGCCACCGACGAGGAGGGTTCCCGGTGAGCAACATCGCCGGCCGGGTCCGCGAGGTGTTCCGCGGGGACCAGCGGGTCGACGCCGACGCGCTGATCGCCCGCCTGGACGCGGTACGCCGATTCCTGACCGCCGTCGACGGTCTGCTGCCGGACTCCGACCTGGTGCCCGCGCACACAGTGGTCGAGCGGGCCGGCACCCGGCTCGCGCTGTCCCGGGACCACACAGTGGTCGCCCTGGCCGGCGCCACGGGCAGCGGCAAGTCCAGCCTCTTCAACGCGCTGGCCCAACTGGAACTCTCGCCGGTCGGGGTCCGCCGGCCGACCACCGGCGTCACCCACGCGTGCGTGTGGGGGCCGCTGGAGGGCGCCAACCACCTGCTCGACTGGATCGGCGTCCTGCCCCGACACCGCTTCGTCCGGGAGAGCGCCCTGGACGCGGACGACGAGACGGCCCTGCACGGGCTGATCCTGCTCGACCTGCCCGACTTCGACTCGGTGCAACGATCGCACCGGCTCGAGGTGGACCGACTCCTCGGCCTGGTCGACCAGGTGGTCTGGGTGGTCGACCCGCAGAAGTACGCCGACCGGGTCATCCACGACAGCTACCTGCGCGAGTTCCACCGGCACCGCGAGGTCACAGTGGTCGTGCTCAACCAGGCCGACCGGCTGCCCCCGGCCGAGGTGCCCCGGGTCCTGGACGACCTGCGTCGGCTGCTCGACACGGACGGGCTGACCGGGGTGCCCCTGCTGGCCACCACCGCCATCGATCCGGCCGGGATGGTCGGGCTGCGCAACGCGCTGGAGCGCACTGTCGCCGAGCGGCAGGCCGCGTTGCGCCGGCTCGCGGGTGACGTCGACACTGTCGTCGCCGGCTTGGACGAGCTGGTCGGTTCGGCCCGACCGGCGGACGGGCCGGACGACACCGCCGTCAAGGGGCTGAACCGGGCGTTGGCAGGGGCGGCCGGGGTGCCAGCGGTGACCGAGGCCGTGGAGCGGGCGTACCGGCACCGGGCCGGCGTGGCCACCGGCTGGCCCGTGGTCCGGGGCTGGCGGCGGTTGCGACCCGACCCGCTGCGTCGGCTGCACCTGCCCGGCCCGACCGGCGACCAGGCCGACCCGGCGGAGAGCCTGATCGCGGCCACCTCGGTACCGGACCCGACGGCCGCCCAACGGTCGGCGCTCGGCCTCGCCATCCGCGCGGTGGCCGACCGGGCCGCCACCGACCTGCCCGCCGCCTGGCCCGGCGCGGTGACCGCCGCCGCCCGGTCCCGCCTCGGCGACCTGCCGGACGCCCTGGATCGCACGATCGCCGGCACCGACCTCGGGCTCGACCGCCGCCCGCTGTGGTGGCGGTTCGTCGGCGGCTTGCAATGGTTGGTCACCCTCGCCGCAGTGGTCGGGCTGGGTTGGCTGGTGCTCGGCTACGCGCTGCGGGCGCTCGGCCTGCCCGCGCTGGACAACCCGATGGTCGGCCAGGTGCCGCTGCCGACCGTGCTGCTGCTCGGCGGCCTGCTGGCCGGGCTGCTGGTGGCGGCGCTGACCCGTCCGGTGGTGCGCTGGGCCGCCCGGCGCGCCCGGGCCCGCGCCGACCAGCGGCTGACGGCGCGTGTCGCCCAGGTGGGCGACGAGTACGTGCTGGCACCGGTACGGCTCGTGCTCGGCTCGTACGCACAGGCACGCGACGCGCTGCGGGACGCCGCGCGCCGCTGACGCTCCGCACGGCTCGCTACCGCTCTGCGTACGCCTCAGGCGGCGTAGGGTCGGAGCATGGCCACGCCTCAGACCCCCTACGACGCGGTGCTGCACGCCGCACGCGACGTGACCAAGCTGGAGTCCGCCCTCGACGCCGAGATGCTCGGCAGCGCCCTGCTGGGCAGTGTCTACGCGATCGCGGAGACCGACCGCGACGCCGCCGTACGGGAGTTCGTCACCGGCTTCCTCGCCGCCACCGCCCGCCGCAGGATCGCGGCGGCGACCACCATCAGGCAGGTCTTCGCCACGCTCGTCCCCACCGCCGAGGGCACCGATCGGGTGCGCCCGGGCAGCCAGGCGCCCACCTGGACGGCTCAGCTCGGCCGGGTGCACCTCACCGGCACCTGGGCGTACGGGGACGTGTACGGCGACCAGACCTCCTACCTCGCGACCTTCGCCTACGACGACGAGTCCGGCGGCTCGGAGCACGCGTTGGTGGCCCTGGTGGACCACAACATCGGGATCACCAAGGACATCTTCGTGGGCGGGCCGGCCGAACGGATCCTTGACCAGGTCCGGCAGATGTGCGCCGACGACGAGCTCACCTGGTTCCGTACCGAAGATCCGGCCCGGTTCCGGGGTGAGGTGGCCCGTCACCTGGCGGTCACCGACGACCTGAGCGAGTTGCCCGGCGAGGGGTCGCTCTCCACCGACCGGGCGTTGGTCGGGGCCCGGCTGGCGATCCTGCCCACCGCGGCCGACCCGACCGGGCCGGCGGAGGCCGAGCCGCTCTCCGCGGCCGAGCGCACCGACCTGGTCCGGCGGTTCCTCGCCGCGCCGGAGGCCGCCCGCTTCGGGCTGGACGCCGTCGACGGCCCCGAGCTGGCCTCCCTGCACTTCTGCCTGAGCCTGCTGCTGGACCACTCGGCGAGCTTCCCGGACGCCGATCCGATGCGCTGGAGCCCTGCCGTGTCCGGGCTCTTCCTGCTCGACTGGGTGCACCGCCGGGCCGTGCTGGACATGGACGACGCGGCGATGCTGCCCCGGGTGCTGCGGGCCTGGGCACGGTACGCGTCGCGCCAGCGCGGGCTGCCCGAGGCGGCGGCGACGCGCACCGACGAGGCGATCGAGGAGATGGTGCCGGAGTTCGCCCGCCTCTACTCGACCGGTGAGCGGCGCAGCGCTGCCACCGCCGCGGTGGCGCAGCTGATGGCCGACGGGGTGGACCCGGACGACCCGGCCGCACTGGACGCGTGGATCGAGGCGAACCGGCACCGTCTCGCCGACGACGGCGCCTGACGGCGTCCGAGGGTGGGCGGCCCCGCGCCGCCCGCCCTGGGCCGGGCTACCGCAGCGGACGTAGGCCGGGCTAGCGCAGCGGGCCGAAGATCACTGCGGCGATCAGGGCGCCGAGCGCGCCTCCGGTCAGCACCTGCGCCACCGTGTGGTCTTTCAGGCGTACCCGGGACCAGCCGACCACGGCCAGCAGCGGTGCGGCGACGACCAGCCGCGTCCCGAAGGTCAGCATCAGGATGACCAGCGTGCCGGCGGCGACCGCCGAGTGGATCGACATCTTCCACCAGTGGCTGACCGACACGGCGACGACGAGGCCGACGAGGCCGGACACCGCCAGCGCCAGCACCGGGCGGGGCGCGCCCAGCACGGCGAGCAGGGCGAGCCCCGCCGCGACCGAACCGAGGCCGACCAGCAGCGGCGCCCGGCGCTGCTCCCGGCGGCCGACGTGGTGGTCGGTGAGCCGGCCACGGCGTACCCCGCCGACGATGTAGGCGAATGGAATGCCGGTGACGAAGAGGGTGGCGAGCAGACCCCAGACGAGGCCCTGACCGGGGCGGCTGGCGCTGTGCCAGCTCACCGTGATGATCAGCAGCGACACGAGCACCGCCGGGGCGGTCACCTCGGTGACCAGCCGGGCGATCCGCAACCCCGGGCCGGGCCGGGTGGTGACCGGGCGGGGTTCCGCACCGCCGCCCACGCCACCCCCTCCGGTACACGCCTACCGCCGAACACCGCCGTCGCCGCATGAGCCGCGCCTGATCGTCACCGTACCGCCGGCCACACCGCAGGGTACGTCGGTCCGGCCGGTGGTGCCGGCCTGACGCTGGGCGTTGGGGCGACGGCCGACGGCGACGGGATCGCCGGGCTGGGTCGGCGGGTCGGTACCGCGGGCGGCGTGGGTGTGGGGGCCGGCACGGATCGGGTGCTGGTCGGCACCGCGGTCGCGGTCGCGTCGTCGGTCGGTGTGGGTGTCGGCCCCAACGTCGGGTCCAGTGTGGGCGTCGGGTCCACCGTCAGGGTCGGGGTCGGATCGGGATCGGCCGAGCCGGTCGGGTCCGGGTCGGTGGGGTCCGGGTCCGGCGAGTCGGTCGGGTCCGGGTCGGTCGGGTCGGGGTTCGGCGGGTCGGTCGGGTCGGGGTCGGTCGGCGGCGGAACGACGGGCGGGGGTACCGGCGGCACGGTGGGCCGCGTGGGTCTCGGTGCCACCGGCGGGGCGGTCGTCCATCGGGCGGGCCCGGGATCGGCGGCGGCGGGCCCTTCCCGTGGACGCAAGGGGGCTGCTGGCAGCCAGCCGCTGGTCGGGCCGACGCTGGGTGTGCCGAGCGGGAGAAGCGGTGGCTGGCTGGTCATCGGCAGCGGGATCACCACCGGCCCGACGGACGGGGTCGGCATGAACGGGGTGCTGCTGTCCGGCAGGGCGGTGCTGCCCGGGGTGGCCGAGCCCGCGCTGATCGCGGCGAGGATGGGCATCGACGCCGTGCCGGCCAGCAGCGCGACGGTGAGCAGGTAACCGCGGGAGGGGCCACCGGCGCCGGGGGCCCGGTGGACACCGACCACCCGGCGGTAGCCGTCGGCCGACCGGTGCCGACCAAGCGCTGGCGTGCCGGGACCGTCACCTGGCTCGTACACCGCACACCCCTTGTCGTCGGCCGTTGGAGGACATGGATGGACGCCGCCGGGAGCAAAAACCCGACAAATAACCCGATAGGCGCGATCCTGCGGGAAACAGCCTCGCGCAGTCACAGTGGGTCAGCCAACCTCCACCGCGTGTCGACACGCGGTGCTGCCCGAACGGTGACGAATCGTGCCGCAACGCATGGGAAACGCGGGCCGGCATGATGGCGACAAACGGCGTCAAAGCATGGGCGGTCGGATTGCGGAGGCAGGCGTACTGTGGGCGCGCTCACCTGCTCTGCGAATATGGAGCACGACGGCAACGCAGCCGTGACCTCCGCGCACCCTCGCGGCAGGCGCGGTTGAGCGCCGGCGCTCCCGATCCGGGCTCGGCCAGAACCCGGATCACGCCGTGCGGCAACCCCCACCGGGGCTAGGCGCGGCCGCCAGGAACCGGTCCGGCAGCAGCCGGGCAGGCGCACGAGTTGCGCGGCCGGGTGACCCCCCGGTGCCGACGCAGACACGACAGGGAGAGACCGATGGCAAAGGGCGACCCCGGGGGCACCACCCGCAGCAGGCGGGCTGCACCCCGCTCCAGGAAGGGCGCGGCCGGCGACCCCGCGCTGGTGCAGCTGCTCACCCCCGAAGGCGAGCGGATCGACAGCGCCACCGGGCCGGACGGCACCGAGTACCGCGTCGACTTCACCGACGAGGAATACCGCGGTCTCTACCGCGACCTGGTGCTGGTCCGGAAGTTGGACGCCGAGGCGACAGCTCTCCAGCGCCAGGGCGAGCTGGGCCTCTGGGCCAGCCTGCTCGGCCAGGAAGCCGCCCAGGTCGGCTCCGGGCGGGCGCTGCGCACCCAGGACATGGCCTTCCCGACCTACCGGGAGCACGGCGTCCTCTACTGCCGGGGCATCGACCCGATCATGCCGCTCGGCCTGTTCCGCGGTGTCGACCAGGGCGGCTGGGACCCGAACGAGTTCAAGTTCAACATGTACACGATCGTCATCGGCGCGCAGACCCTGCACGCGACCGGCTACGCGATGGGGATCACCATCGACGGCAAGACCGGCACCGACGACGGCGAGGCCGCGATCGCCTACTTCGGCGACGGCGCCACCAGCCAGGGCGACGTGAACGAGGCGTTCGTCTGGGCCAGCGTGTTCAACGCGCCGCTGGTCTTCTTCTGCCAGAACAACCAGTACGCGATCTCCGAGCCGCTGGAGCGGCAGACCCGCGTCCCGCTCTACCAGCGGGCCGCCGGCTTCGGCTTCCCCGGCGTACGGGTGGACGGCAACGACGTCCTCGCCACGTACGCGGTCACCCGCACCGCTCTGGACAACGCCCGCCTCGGGCAGGGCCCGAGCCTGATCGAGGCGTACACCTACCGGATGGGCGCGCACACCACCTCCGACGACCCGACCCGTTACCGCATCGCCAGCGAGGTCGAGGCGTGGCAGGCCAAGGACCCGATCGCCCGGGTCAAGGCCTTCCTGGAGAAGCAGAAGATCGCCGACGCGGGCTTCTTCGCCGAGGTCGACGAGCAGGCCCGCCGCGAGTCGGTGCACCTGCGCGAGCGGGTGCTCGAGATGCCCGACCCGGAGCCGGTGACGATGTTCGACCACGTCTACCCCAACGGGTCTCCGCTGCTCGACGAGCAGCGCGCGAAGTTCAGCCGCTACATGGAGTCGTTCGAGGGGAGCGCCCACTGATGGCCACGGAGACGCTCACCATCGGCAAGGCCCTCAACACCGGTCTGCGCCGGGCCTTGGAGAACGACCCCAAGGTCATCATCATGGGCGAGGACGTCGGCAAGCTCGGCGGCGTCTTCCGGATCACCGACGGCCTCCAAAAGGACTTCGGCGACCAGCGGGTGATCGACACCCCGTTGGCCGAGTCCGGCATCATCGGCACCGCTGTCGGTCTGGCCATCCGCGGCTACCGGCCGGTCTGCGAGATCCAGTTCGACGGCTTCGTCTACCCGGCGTACGACCAGATCGTGTCGCAGGTGGCGAAGATGCACTACCGCTCGGGCGGCCGGCTCAGCATCCCCATGGTCATCCGGATCCCGTTCGGCGGCGGCATCGGCGCTGTCGAGCACCACTCCGAGTCGCCGGAGGCGTACTTCGCGCACACCGCCGGCCTGAAGGTGGTGACCTGCTCCAACCCGCAGGACGCGTACGTGATGATCCAGCAGGCCATCGCCTCGGACGACCCGATCGTCTTCCTGGAGCCCAAGCGGCGCTACTGGGAGAAGGGCCAGGTCGACCTGGACGCGCCGCTGGCCGACGCGTACCCCCTGCACTCGGCCCGGGTCGTGCGGCCCGGCACCGACGTCACCGTGCTGGCCTACGGCCCGATGGTGCGGACCTGCCTGGAGGCGGCGACCGCCGCCGCCGAGGACGGTCGGGAGCTGGAGGTCATCGACCTGCGTTCGCTCTCGCCGCTGGACCTGACCGCGGCGTACGAGTCGGTGAAGCGCACCGGCCGCGCGGTAGTGGTGCACGAGGCGCCGTCCAACATCGGCCTCGGCGCCGAGTTGGCCGCCCGGATCACCGAGGAGTGCTTCTACTCCCTGGAGTCGCCAGTGCTGCGCGTGACCGGCTTCGACATCCCCTACCCGGCCGCCCGGGTGGAGGAGGAGTTCCTGCCCGACCTCGATCGGGTGCTCGACGCCGTCGACCGCTCCTTCGGCTGGTGAGCGACATGTCCCGGATCAAGACGTTCAACCTGCCCGACCTGGGCGAAGGGCTGACCGAGGGCGAGATCCTGGCCTGGCTGGTCAAGGTCGGCGACACCATCGAGCTGAACCAGCCGATCGTCGAGGTGGAGACGGCCAAGGCGGCGGTGGAGATCCCGGCGAAGTGGGCCGGCCAGGTGCAGGCCATCCACCACCCGGAGGGCACCACGGTCGAGGTCGGTACGCCGATCATCGCGATCGACACCGACCCGGGTGCCGGCCCGCTGGAGGCGCCGTCGACCACTGCCACGCCCAGCGCTGACCTGCCCACCCCGTCGGCGGCCTCGCTGGCGGCGGTGGAGGTGGCGCCGGCCGAGGGCATGGTCGAGCCCGGCCTGATCGGTGGCGCGGCCCCGGGTGGGCGGACGGCGGTGCTGGTCGGGTACGGCCCGCGTACGACCGCCGCGAAGCGCCGCCCCCGCAAGGGCGCGGTCCCGACCGCCCCTGCTGGGGTCGATCATGGAGTTGTGGTGGGTGACAAACCAGCCGCGACCCCCACGATTCCGGCACCACAAGTCCATGATCGACGCAACGGGGCGACCGGCGGCGTGCTGGCCAAGCCGCCGGTGCGCAAGCTCGCCAAGGACCTCGGGGTCGACCTTGGCACGTTGACCGGGTCGGGGCCGCTCGGCTCGATCACCCGGGAGGACGTGCAGCAGGCGGCGAGCGGTGCGAGCGTGGTGGTTGCCGAGCCGATCGCGGCGACGAGCGCGCCCAGCTTCGGTGCGGACCGGGAGCAGCGCATCCCGGTCAAGGGCGTCCGCAAGCTGACCGCCGAGAACATGTCCCGCTCGGCGTTCACCGCCCCGCACGTGACGGAGTTCCTGACCGTCGACGTGACGCGGGCGATGAAGGCGCTGGACCGGCTGCGCGGCCGGCGGGAGTGGCGCGACGTACGGGTCTCGCCGCTGCTGCTGGTGGCGAAGGCGGTGCTGCTGGCGGTGCAACGGCGCCCGATGGTCAACTCGACCTGGGCGGGCGACGAGATCGTGGTCAAGGAGTACGTCAACCTCGGCATCGCGGCGGCCACCGAGCGCGGCCTGATCGTGCCGAACGTCAAGGACGCCGGCCGACTCTCGCTGCGGGAGTTGGCGGACGCGTTGACCGACCTGGTGCAGACGGCGAAGTCCGGCCGCACCTCGCCGGCGGCCATGTCCGGCGGCACCCTGACCATCACCAACGTCGGCGTGTTCGGGGTGGACACCGGCACACCGATCCTGCCGCCGGGTGAGTCCGCGATCCTGGCCTTCGGCGCGGTGCGGGAGATGCCCTGGGTGCACAAGGGCAAGGTCAGGGTTCGCCAGGTCACCACGCTGGGGCTGAGCTTCGACCACCGGATCGTCGACGGTGAGCTGGGCTCGAAGTTCCTGCGGGACGTCGGCGACTTCCTCACGGATCCGGAGGCGGCGCTGCTCGCCTGGACCTGACCGGTTCGAACGCCAGCCACGGCCGGTGTGCCACGGGTTAACGCCCGGCACACCGGCCGTGTCCGTTGGGCGACGGAACCGTCGGCCAGATGGCCTGTTGACCTTTGATTGTTAGGCAGGTGTCTCAGCTCACCTAATAATCGATGGAAGTTTGCCGGCTTCTGCTGTTGAATAGAGGCATCAAGGGGCTGACAACCGAATAGCTAGGGGGACCCACCAATGAGCATGATCGAGCGAATCCGCAACCACCGCGATGCCACCCGCCGCGCCCGTGCCATCGAGCACGCGCTGCGCTCGGCGAACTCGCCGGCGGTCCGCGAGGAAATCCTCGTCATCGCCCAGCGTCACCTGAGCTGACGCTCCACGACATTCCTCACCTCCTCCAGATCGATGGCCCACCCGGCCCACCGGGTGGGCCATCGGCGTTTCCCAACCACCACCACCGGGATTCCGCCCTGCCGCAGCGCCCGGTACGGTGGGCTTCGGTCGCCGCCCGCCGACCCGGCAGAGGCCGAGCCGACAAAACTGCTCGGCATCAACCGGCCACGGTGAGTGACGACCAGTGCTCCTTGGACGTGTCGTGCGACCACCCGATACCGTGCGGGGAGCCGGCACAGCGGTACGCCGGTGACGCCGGCAGCCACGCCGAGGAGACCGATCGGCACCGGCGAGCCGACATGTGATGGAGGAGGCGCACCCATGACGTCCGAGGGCCCGCACCGACCCGGCCAGGAGCCGGACGAGGTGTCACCGGGCGCCGGCGGACCGGCGCCGTACGGCGACCGCCCGGCGCAGCCGGACAACGGCCAGAACGCCGGCGGCCCCGACCTGGGCTGGGCGCCCCCGCCCCCGACGCGGTCCAACCCGTCGGCACCGGCATGGGCGACCCAGCCCGAGCAGCCGCCGGCCCCCGCCTGGGGTGCCGCCGCCGCTCCGCAGCCCGACGACCCGGCGCAGCCCGCCTGGGCCGCAGGCGGCGCGAGCGAGCCGCCGCCGCAGCAGCAGCCGGGCGCGTGGCCCGGCAACGACGGCGCGCAGGCTCCGGCCCAGCCTGACCTCTGGGCCGCGCAGCAGCAGGGCTGGACGCCCGCCGAGCAGAGCGCACCCGCGCCGACCTGGACCCCGAACGCCCCCGCTGAGCAGCCGGACTGGGTGCAGGTCCAGCCGGCCGCGCGGGGCGCCGCGCAGGTTCCCCCGGCCACCGCCGCCTGGCCCGCCCAGGAGGACCCGGCCAGCGCCGGCGGCTGGGGCGACGCGCCGCAGGCCAACCCGCCCGCCGCCGACTGGCGGGGAGCCGAATCTCCGCAACCCGACGCAGGGCAGGCCGCCGGCTGGTCCGGCGGCGCTCAGCAGGACCAGGCCACTGGCAACGGCGGCTGGCCCGCGGGCGGCGCCGCCCGCGACGACCAGCCGATGTGGACGCCGGCGGAGCAGTCGCCACCGGCCTGGGGCCAGCCCGCCGAAGCGACCGAGCAGCCCGCCCCCGGCTGGGGTCAGGCTGCCCAGCCGAACTCGGCCCGTGGCGCTGCCCAGGTCCCGGCCCCGACGACGACCTGGCCCGCGCAGGACGACCCGGCCAACTCCGGCGGATGGGCCGCGCAGCAGCAGCAGGCGCAGCCCGCAGGATGGAACGACGGCAGCGACGCGCGGCAGGACCAGCCCGCGCAGCCGGCCGCCTGGGGCGGCGCCGAGAGCCGTCCACAGCAGCCCGACTGGGTGCTCTCCCAGCCGGAGCAGCCGACCGAGCGGCCGGAGCAGGCGGGGTGGACCCCGGCAGAGCCGAGCAACCTCCCCGCCCGGGCCAGCGCCAGCGTGCCCACCAGCGGTGGCGCGCCCAACTGGGCCGCCGGCCCGGACAATGCCGGGCAGGGCAACTCCCACGGCTCGCCGGACGTCGAGCCGTGGGCCCCCGGTGAGGTGTGGGGTCGCGCGGAGGCCGAGGCTTCCGCCCAGTCCCGTGGGGGCTGGGAAGCTGACCGGGGCGACGAGGCACCGGCCTACCAGCCCGGGCCCGCGCCCGGCATCTCGCCGGCGAACGCGG
This sequence comes from Micromonospora sp. NPDC005324, assembly GCF_040607155.1. Lineage (NCBI taxonomy): Bacteria > Bacillati > Actinomycetota > Actinomycetes > Micromonosporales > Micromonosporaceae > Micromonospora > Micromonospora sp. NPDC005324. The sequence goes on from NZ_JBEXGE010000011.1 coordinate 154,805, forward strand.
TGCCGCTGCCTCCGCAGGAGCAGCGCGTCCCGGGTGCCAGCCTGGCTGCCGCACCGCCGGTCGACTACGCGCCCCAGGCGAAGTTCGCCCCGATCCCCGAGCAGCCCGCCTACCCCGAGCGGGAGACCCCGGACGCCGCCGCGCAGTACGGTGGCCGCGCCGAGGACGTGCAGGCGAGTGCCGCGGTGGTGCCCGCCCCGCGTACCTCTCCGGAGTCCGGAGCGGGCCGCGCGGTCGTACCGGTGTCGGACGCCGAGTCGGCAGCCAGCGCGGCGGCCCGGGCCACGGCGAGCGCTTCGGTGCCGCTGGCCAGCCGGGTGATGCCCCCGACCGACCAGTCCATCCGACCGACCGGCACGGCCACCCCGCAACCCCGGGTGTACGGCCGTCCGGCACGACCGGAGCCGGAGGCCGAGCCGGAGCCGGAGGCGTTCCAGGGCGACCCGGGCGCCGACCGCCAGGGTGCTCCGGAGTGGCAGAACGACGCGCCACGGCAGGCCGCACCAGGCTGGCACAACGAGGGGCAGCGGCAGATCGCTCCCGACTGGCAGAACGAGGCTCAGCGGCAGCAGGCCGTACCCGACTGGCAGAACGAGGCTCAGCGGCAGGCTGGGCCCGGCTGGGGCGGCGAGTCCCCGGCCGATCCGCGCTTCGACGACCGGCAGCACGCACCGAACGCGTTCAACGAGGCCCCGCCGGCGTTCCCGCCCGGTGTGCCGTCCTTCGTCGACACCCCGGGCAACAACAGGCCGGTGAACGGCACCCGCCCGCACTCGGGTGCCGAGCCGCCGGCGGACCAGTTCGGCGGCCCCGGTTCACCCGCCGCCGGCACGGTGAACGGGACGGCGACCTTCGGCGCGCCGAACTTCGGTGGCCCGGGCTCCGGCACGCCGGGCTACGGCGGGCCGGCGACCGAGCCGGTGCCGGGCGGCGGCTTCCCGCCGTCGTTCCCGCCACCGCCGCAGCCCGCGCCGTCCTGGGGCCAGGAGGCCGGCCAGTCGGACCAGGGCCGGTTCGACGCGTTCAAGCCGGACGCCGACGAGCCGAAGGTGGAGCCACCGACGCCGAAGATACGCAACGGCAGGGTGCTGGCCGCAGTGCTGATCGCTGCGATGCTCATCCTCGCGGTGCCGCTCGGCCTGCTGCTGCTGCTCGGCAAGGTCGGCGGGGACGACACGCCGGCCTTCGACCCGGCGGTCGGCACCTGCGTGAAGCAGTCCGGGCAGGGCGGCGCCTCGGCGGCGGACTGCGGCGAGGCGGGCGCGTTCACGATCGTCTCGAAGGTGGACGCCAAGGAGAAGTGCACCGACACGACGCAGCCCCACGTGGTGCTGCCGGGTGAGGGCACCAACCGGGTGCTCTGCCTGAAGCCGGCCACGAAGTAGCTCCACCGGCGGCGGGGTCACGGGTAACCGTGGCCCCGCCGCCGTCGTACCCAAGCCTCTTGCGTCAGGCACAATTCGGTAGTGGAACGCGAGCTGGCGGCGGCGCTGGAGCCCATCTTGTCCGATCTTGGGAAGCCTGGCGGGGTTCAGCCCGAGCTTCGCGATGAGCCGTGGCGAGAGGACCCACAGACCGCGAGCGCCTTCCTCTACGCTTCCGACGGTTCCGGCCAAGGGATCTCGATCGACCTCGGACTACCCGCCGTGACACAGGTCGTCGCGCTCGCCGACCAGGTTCAGGACTGGGCGGTGGAGGCACTGTGGTCACTGGGCCGTGCCACCAATTGGCCGCCCTGCGGGCCTATGTCCGAGTCCTCGGTCGAGCAGGGGCGGAGTCCAGATGCCGGTCAGGCGTCGTGACTCGCCCCCTTGATCATTGACAGCTGAGCAACTCGACACGCCGAGCACCGCACTGCTGAGCCGCCAACGATCGCCACGACGGTCCCATCCAAGGTCAAACCGACCGCCCTGACTTCCCGCCCCCGATGGAGACGTTGACCGTCGGCCGCATCTGGGACGCAGCCCAGGTCCGCGAGTACGCCGCAAAGCGCCGGGAACGCAACGAAGGCGGTGCAGGCCAGGACGCCTTGTCGTCCGGGTCACGGCGGCTGGGCCTACGGGGCGTGGCAGGCTGGCAGACATGGGAACGACAGCGCGGGTGCGTGCACCCGAACTTCGGGGCCGGCAGTGGCTCAACACCGGCGGACAGAATCTGACCTTGCAGGACCTTCGCGGCAAGATCGTAATCGCGGATTTCTGGACGTTCTGCTGTATCAACTGCCTGCACGTGCTCGACGAGCTGCGCCCGCTGGAGGAGAAGTACGGCGACGTGCTCGTCGTGATCGGCGTGCACTCGCCGAAGTTCGAGCACGAGAAGGACGCCGACGCGCTCGCCGCCGCCGTGGAGCGGTACGGGGTGCACCACCCCGTACTCGACGATCCTGAGCTGAACATGTGGCAGCAGTACGCGGCCCGGGCCTGGCCGACCCTGTCGGTGATCGACCCCGAGGGTTACGTGGTGGCCACCATGGCCGGCGAGGGGCACGCCGAGGGGCTGGCTCGACTGATCGACGAGTTGATCGCCACCCACGAGGCCAAGGGCACCCTGCACCGGGGGAACGGCCCGTACGTCCCGCCGCCGGCACCGGAGACCGCGCTGCGCTTCCCGGGTAAGGCGGTGCTGCTGCCCACCGGCAACCTGCTGGTCTCGGACTCGGCCCGACACTCCCTGGTCGAGATCGACCCGGACGGCGAGACGCCGGTGCGTCGGATCGGCTCGGGTGAGCGGGGCCGGGCGGACGGGCCGGCCGCCGCGGCGACGTTCTCCGAGCCGCAGGGGGTGTGTCTGCTGCCCACGCACGTCGCCGAGGTGGCCGGCTACGACCTGGTGGTGGCCGACACTGTCAACCACCTGCTGCGCGGCGTACGGCTGGAGTCCGGCGAGGTGGTCACAGTGGCCGGCAGTGGGCGGCAGTGGCGCGCCGAGGTCGACGACCACGCCCACGACGCGTTCGCCGTCGACCTCTCGTCCCCGTGGGACCTGGCCTGGTACGACGACAAGCTGATCATCGCGATGGCCGGCATCCACCAGCTCTGGTGGTTCGACCCGATCAAGCGGACCGCCGGCATGTACGCCGGCACCACAGTTGAGGCGTTGCGCGACGGCCCGCTGGCCGAGGCGTGGATGGCCCAGCCGTCGGGGCTCTCGGCCTCCGCCGACGGCACCCGGCTCTGGGTGGCCGACAGCGAGACCAGCTCGATCCGGTACGTCGAGAACGGTGTGCTGGGCACCGCCGTCGGGCAGGGCCTGTTCGACTTCGGGCACGTGGACGGTCCGGCGGAATCGGCGCTGCTCCAGCACCCGCTGGGCGTGTGCGCGCTGCCGGACGGCTCGGTGCTGATCGCCGACACGTACAACGGCGCGGTGCGCCGCTTCGACCCGGCCAGCAACCAGGTCTCCACTGTCGCCGACGGCTTGGCGGAGCCGAGCGACCTGGTGCTCACCCCGTCCGGTGAGGTGCTGGTGGTGGAGTCCGCCGCGCACCGGTTGACCCGGCTCGCGCCGGGTGCCCTGTCGGCGGCGGGTGCCAGCACGGTGGACGGGCCCCGGCACCGTACCGAGCGCACGCCGACCGACGTCGCGGCCGGCGAGGTCACCCTGGACATCGTCTTCACCCCGGCGCCGGGGCAGAAGCTGGACGAGACGTACGGCCCGTCGACCCGGCTGGTGGTCTCCGCGTCCCCGCCGGAGCTGCTGCTGGACGGTGCCGGCACGGGCACCGAGCTGTCCCGTCGGCTGGTGCTCAACGGCGAGATCACCGCTGGGGTGCTCCAGGTGACCGCGCAGGCGGCGACGTGTGACGCGGACGTCGAGCACGCGGCGTGCCACCTGACCCGGCAGGACTGGGGCGTACCGGTCCGGGTGGTCGACGGCGCCGTGACCCGGCTGCCGCTGGTGCTTCGCGGCCTGGACGCCTGACGCGATCGGAGGGGGCCGGTGGGCCCCTCCGGTCAGGCGAAGGGGGCCAGTGTGATGTCGGCGTCGATCAGGGTTGCGCGGACGAGTTCGGCGGCGGAGACCGCGCCCGGGGTGTCGCCGTGCACGCAGATCGAGTCGACCGAGCACGGGATGACGGTGCCGTCGACGGCCACCACGCTGCGTTCGGTGGCCATCCGCGCCGCCCGTTCGGCGACCTGCTCGGGGTCGGTGATCACCGCGCCGGGGGTGCCGCGCGGCACCAGCGCCCCGTTGGGCAGGTAGGCGCGGTCGGCGAACGCCTCGGCGACCACCGGCAGGCCCGCGCCGACGGCGAGTTGGGCGAGCGTCGAGCCGGGCAGGCAGAGCACGGGCAGCTCAGGGTCGTAACCGCTGACGGCGGCGACCACCGCCGCCGCCTGGGACTCGTCGGTGCTGGCCGCGTGGTAGAGCGCGCCGTGTGGCTTGAGGTAGCGGACCCGGGTGCGGAACAGCCGGCAGAACGCGTCCAGCGCCCCCAGCTGGTAGGTCACCTCGTCGCGTAGCTCGGCGAAGTCGTACGCGATGTGCCGCCGGCCGAATCCGGCCAGGTCGCGGTAACCGACCTGCGCGCCCACCGCGACCCCGCGGCGCGCGGCGCCCTCGCAGACCCGCCGCATGGTGGACGGGTCGCCACCGTGGAAGCCGCAGGCGACGTTGGCGGAGGTGACGAGGCCCAGCAGCGCCTCGTCGTCGCCGAGTCGCCAGATGCCGAATCCCTCGCCCAGGTCAGCGTTGAGGTCCATGGAATCTGACGGTAGTACCTGGCCGGGCCTGCGCGAGCGCTGTCACGTCGGTGACCACCCCGATGACGGGGTATCCACCGGTGGTCGGGTGGTCGGCGAGGAAGATCAGGGGTTGGCCGTCCGCCGGCACCTGCACCGCGCCGAGCACGATGCCCTCGCTGGGGAGTTCGCCGGCCACCGCGCGGGGCAGCGTCGCGCCGGCGAGCCGCGCGCCGACCCGGTTGCTCACCGGGCTGATGGTGTACGCGCTGCCGAAGAGCCGGTCGAACGCGGTCGGCGTGAACCAGTCCTCGCGAGGGCCGGGGCCCAGCGTCAGGTGCAGCTCTTCAGGCGGCGTGGGGAACACGGTCAGGTCCACCGGTGCGGGGGTGCCGACCAGTGCGCCGAGCGGCAGTCGGTCGCCGTCCCGCAACGGAGGAGGGCCGAGCCCGGAGAGGGTGTCGCTGGCCCGGCTCCCCAGCACCGGTGACACGTCGATGCCGCCCGACACCGCCAGCCAACTCCGTACGCCCCGCCGCGCGGGGCCGATCCGCAGCACCGTCCCTGCCGGCACGCTGAGCGGACGTCCGGTGTCACCGGGCCGGGCACCCGCCTGGACGGGGACATCGGCGCCGGTGACCGCCACAGTGGCGGCCCGGGTCAGCCGCACTGTGCAGCCGGTCACTGTGATCTCCAGGCCGGCCGCGTGTTCCGGATTGCCGACCAGTCGGTTGGCCAACCGCAGGGCGCCCGGGTCGAGGGCGCCGGACCGGGGTACGCCCAGGTGCGCCCAGCCGGGCCGGCCCAGGTCCTGCACTGTGGTGAGCACACCGGCGCTGAGCACCTCGATGGTGGCCGGGTGGGTCACGCCGCCGCCATCCGGACCGTGGTGCCCGGACCGAGTCGGGCCGGTGGGTGGGCCGCCACGTCGAACAGCACCAGGTCGGTGCGACCGACCACCTGCCAGCCGCCCGGGGAAGCGCCCGGATAGATGCCGGCGTACGGGCCGGCCAGCGCTACCGAGCCGGCCGGCACCCGGGGACGGGGTGTGGCCAGCCGGGGCAGCGCCAACTCGGCGGGCAGCCCGGTCAGGTAGGGGAATCCGGGGGCGAAGCCGCAGAAGGCGACCCGGAACCGGGTGTTGGTCAACCGGTGCCGCACTGCCGGCACGTCCACGCCCCAGTGCTCCGCCACCGCCGGCAGGTCCGGCCCGTCGAAGGTGACCGGTACGACCACGTCAGCCGCGTCGTCGGCACCGTTTCCGGTTGTGGCGTTGTCGGCTTGGGCTTGGGCGTCTTCGTCGGCCTGGTTGGGGCTGGTGGTCGCGGCGGTGACGACGGACGCCCATCGGGTCAGCTGCTCGGCCGTGGTGGTCGGGTCGGGCAGGCCGTCGAGCAGCACGGTCCGGGCCGCCGGCACGATCTCCACGGCGATCAGGTCGCCACGCTCCCGACGCCGCCACAGCTCGGCCCGCCACGCTTCGACAGACGCGGCCTCCCGGATGTCGGCCACGGCTTCGGGCGTGTCGGCGGGGGCGGTGCAGTCGAGTAGCAGGGCGTGCGCCCCGACCTGTCGGATCCGCATCCGCTCATCCTCGCCGATGTCGTGCCGCTGCGGTGTTCACGTGGACGGTGCCGGGTGTCACCAACGCCACTACTTACAAGTAACCTACGGTGCCGTAACCTGACCGGGTGACCACCTCCGCCCCGCTTCGCCTGAAGCCGGTCGACATCGGTAAGCCCCGGATGCGCGGCTGGCTACACACGTACGCCTTCTTCGTCGCCCTGGCCTGCGGCATCGTGCTCTGCTCGATCGCCGCCACCCGGCCGGGGTGGGCACCCCTGGTGAGCTGCCTCATCTACAGCCTGACGGTGTGCGGGCTCTTCGGCACGAGCGCGCTGTACCACCGTCGTGTGTGGTCAGAGCGCGGCTACCAGGTGATGCGCCGGATGGACCACTCGATGATCTTCGTGTTCATCGCCGGCACGTACACACCGCTCTGCGCGATGCTGCTCGCGCCTCGGCCGGCCACCGTGATGCTGGCCCTGGTCTGGGGCGGCGCCCTGGCCGGCGTGGCGGTCAAGGTGGTCTGGCCGCACGCACCGCGCTGGGTGTCCGCGCCCCTCTACCTGGCGCTGGGCTGGGTGGCGGTGGCCATGCTGCCGGAGATTCTGCACGGGGGCGGCGTCGCCGCACTGGTGCTGCTGATCGTCGGTGGTGCGATCTACAGCATCGGCGCGGTCTTCTACGCGTTGCGCCGGCCCAATCCGTGGCCGACCGTCTTCGGCCACCACGAGTTCTTCCACGCGTGCACGCTGCTGGCGGCGCTCTGTCACCACATCGCGATCTACTTCGCGCTGTTCGCCTGACCCAGACGGCCAGGACGCAGCGCACGGCCCGAACCGGTCCCGGCAATGCCGCTCGGCGGGAACGCACGGCGGCGGCAGCCGCCATGATCGTGCTTGATCAAAGATTTCAACACCGGTGCGTTAGGCGGAGTGGCTGTTCGTCAACCCCGCACCGCCTCGTCGATCATGGAGTTGTGGTGGGTGACAAAGCGCCCGCACAGCACCAAACCAGGCACCACAACCCCATGATCGACGAGGCCGGGCTGTGCCCACGCCGCGATCTTGCACTTACTGTCCCGACGTAAGGGGCATTCCGTGCTTTTCGGCAACCGAAAGTGCAAGATCGGCGCGAGTGGGGCGTTCCTGGAGTCCGAACCTGGGTTTCGGAGGTGCACAATTACCCCTTGACCCAAGCAACCGATCGCCTTACGCAACGGTGTTGTCAAAGATGCAGTCACCTCGCGCGCACCCGAAAGCCCTATTTCTCGATCGAGCACGATCTTCGGCCGATCGCCGCTCCCGGGATCGGGCCCGCACCGCAGGGGTAGCGGGGTGCCGGCAATCCCGTCGCCCACGGAGCCGGGCTCACACGCGAGCCGGGTTCACACGCGAGCCGGGGCCCCGCGACGCTGCGGGACCCCGGAGTGTGTGGGCGAGGATCAGACCGGTCGGCCCGGCCGACGCACCTCGCGGTACTCCCGCATGACCTGGTCGTCCTGAACCGGCACGACCCGGTCGGTCACCACGCGCTCCTCGCGTACCGGGGCGGCGACCACCGCGCGGCGGCGGCTGCTCCAGAAGTAGAGGGTGGCGGCCAGGCCGGCGACGCCGGCGAGCATCAGCACCCAGCCGACCACGGCCAGGTCCAGCCAGCCCAGGTCAGCCTCCACTGCGAACGCGAAGATCGCACCTAGTGCGATCAAGAAGATGCTGCCACCAATGCCCATGTCTCGCTCCTCGGCTCTAACCTGGCGTACGTCGCGCCGCGGCCGTCGGTGGGGGTGCGGCATCCATTGACTTACCCAGGCACGGAGATCGCCAATCGGGCAAGCTGGGAGCATGACGGACGCCGACGCCGACACACGGACACTCGTGTTGCTGCGGCATGCGAAGGCCGAGCAGGGCAGCGACGCGGCGGACGACGCCGAGCGGCCGCTGAGCGCACGCGGAAACGCCGACGCGGCCTCGGCTGGGGCCTGGTTGGCGCACCATGGGCTGCTGCCCGACGTGGTGATCTGCTCGACGGCCCGACGCACCCGGCAGACCTGGCACGGGGTGGCGATGGGGATGACCGGTTCACCGCCGGGGGGTGGCCCGACCGGTCCTCGCCCGACCGTCCGTTATGAGCCGGGCGCGTACGACGCGCACCCCGAAGAGTTGTTGTCGCTGGTCCGCACGGTGGACCCGGCGGCCCGCACCGCGTTGCTCATTGCCCACAATCCCGGCATCACTCTGCTCTCCGCCCTCCTCGATCCCGAGGGCGTGGACGATGAGGGTTTGCGCACCGCCGAACTGGCGGTGCACCGCCTCCCGTCCGGTTGGGCGGAGTTGAGCAGGGCGGGAGCGCCGCTCACGGCCCGGCACACAGCACGCGACTGAGCCACCCGCCGGTCCGACGGGTGGCTCAGGGGTACGCGTTGTGCGGGGATCAGGACGGCGGCGCGGTTGGTGGCGGCGGGTCCGGCGGTGGCGGCATCATCGCCGTCGGATGAGACAGCCGGTTCTCCTCCACGATGAGGGTTCGAGCCCGCTTGCGCCGGTCCTGCCAGAACCAGACAGTGGTCAGCAGTACGGCCAGCCCGGCCAGGATGAACACCCAGCCGACCGCGCGTACGTCGATCCACCAGACGTTGGCTCTCAGCGCGAAGGTCAGAATCGCGCCGATCGCGATGAGAAAAATGCCGCTTCCTACACCCATGTGCGCTGCACTCCCCCGTGCGGTGGCTCTGGGCGTTCCCTTTCGAGGTCACGCGACGGTTACCCGCCACGCCTGCGGCATACCCGACCGGGCTCGGCCAATACGTGCCGCCGCCCAGGCTGGGACGGCGACGGCCGGCGGGGCAGAAGCCCCACCGGCCGTTGCCGTGCCGGGTGGTGCGACCCAGCACAGATCAAACCTGCCGTGGCCTGCTCAGAAGGCCTCCTCCGGGAGGTCCATGATGTCGAGGTCGGCACCCTCGATGATCCGCCGGTCGGCGCCGATGCGGGGCAGCACCTCGCGGGCGAAGAAGCGGGCAGCGGCCACCTTGCCGGTGTAGAACGCCTTGTCGCTGGCGGAGACCTCGCCGGCCAGCGCCTTCAGCGCCACGTCGGCCTGCCGCTGAAGCAGCCAGCCGACCACCAGGTCGCCGATCGCCAGCAGGAACCGCCGGCTGCTCAGCCCGACCTTGTAGAGCGCGCGGGTGTCGCCGCCCTGCGCCTCGCCCAGCCAGCCGGTCAGCACGCCGAGGATGTTCTGGATCTCGGCCAGCGCCCTGCCGAGCGCCTGCCGCTCCTCCTTGAGCTGGCCGTTGCCCGCCTCGGAGGAGATGAACTCCTGGATCTCGCCGGAGACCGCGAGCAGCGCCTTGCCGTTGTCCCGAACGATCTTGCGGAAGATCAGGTCGAGGCTCTGGATGGCGGTGGTGCCCTCGTACAGGGTGTCGATTTTGGCGTCGCGGACGTACTGCTCCAGCGGGTAGTCCTGGAGGAACCCGGAGCCGCCGAAGGTCTGCAGGGCCTCGTGCCCGAGCATCTCGTACGCCCGCTCCGAACCGACGCCCTTGACCAGCGGCAGCAGCAGGTCGTTGACCCGCTTGGCCAGCTTGGTTGCCTTCTCGTCGCCGGCAGCCTCGGCAAGCGCGACAGTGTCCTGCCAGGTGGCGGTGTAGAGGACCAGAGCGCGAAGACCCTCGGCGTACGACTTCTGCAGCAGCAGCGAGCGCCGCACGTCCGGGTGGTGGGTGATGGTGACCCGGGGGGCGGTCTTGTCCGCCTGCTGGATCAGGTCGGCGCCCTGCACCCGGTTCTTCGCGTACTCGAGGGCGTTGAGGTAGCCGGTGGAGAGGGTGGCGATGGCCTTGGTGCCGACCATCATCCGGGCGTACTCGATGATCATGAACATCTGCCGGATGCCGTCGTGCTTGTCGCCCAGCAGCCAACCCTTTGCGGGTACGCCGTGCTCGCCGAAGGTCACCTCGCAGGTGTTGGAGACCTTCAGGCCCATCTTGTGCTCGACGTTGGTGGCGTAGACGCCGTTGCGCTCGCCCAGCTCACCGGTGGTCTCGTCGAAGTGGAACTTCGGCACCACGAAGAGGGACAGGCCTTTGGTGCCGGGGCCACCGACACCCTCCACACCGACCGGACGGGCCAGCACGTAGTGCACGATGTTGTCGCTCAGGTCGTGCTCGCCCGAGGTGATGAAGCGCTTCACGCCCTCGATGTGCCAGGTGCCGTCGGGCTGCTCGACCGCCCGGGTGCGCCCCGCGCCCACGTCCGAGCCGGCATCCGGCTCGGTGAGCACCATGGTGGAGCCCCACTGCTTGTCGATGAAGAGCCTGGCCCACTTCTTCTGCCGCTCGTTGCCCTCGACGTGCAGCACGTGCGCGAAGGACGGGCCCGAGGCGTACATCCAGACCGGCGCGTTCGAGCCGAGCACCAGCTCGGCGAGCGCCCACCAGAGGGCGCGCGGCGCGTTGGTGCCGCCCAGCGCCGGCGGCAGGTCCAGGCGCCAGAACTCGGAGTCCATGAATGCCTGGTAGGACTTCTTGAACGACTCCGGCAGCGGCGCGGTGTGCGTCGCCGGGTCGAAGACCGGCGGATTGCGGTCACTGTCCGTGTAGCTGGAGGCCAGATCCTCGCGGGCGAGGCGGTCGACCTCAGCGAGGAAGCTGCGGGCGGTGTCGGTGTCGAGATCCGAGTACGGCTCCTGGCCGAACGCCCGGTCCGCCCCGAAGACCTCGAACAGGTTGAACTCGAGATCCCGGAGGTTGCTCTTGTAGTGGGTCATGCTCGCTGGCCCCGCTTCCGGACAGGTGTTACCGATCAGTAACCCCGACTGTATTACTCGCGGGTAGGCAGCGACAAGCGGATCACCCAAGTGACGGCGATTACACACCTGCGGGCGCGGTCGACCGGCTCAGCTCTCGGCGGCGCCGACCTCCCAGCTCGGGACGGCCACGGCCGCGCCGGTACGGGCACCGACGTACTCCATCAGGACCAGCGCGATGTCGTCGTCGAGCCGACCGTGCACCCACTCGACCAGGGCGGTCTCCAGCGACGCCAGCCCGTCGGCGACAGTGCCATGGCCGAGCAGTCGCCAGGCCCGGTCGGCGGTGGGGAAGAACTCGCCGTCCCGCCGCGCCTCGCCGAGGCCGTCGGTGAACAGCAGCAGCCGGTCCCCGGGCTCCAGGCGTTCGACCCGGGGGCGGACCACCGGCATGAACCCGAGCGGAGGCGCCGGGGCCGGCGGTTCCAGCGGGATCACCGCACCCCGGCGTAGCAGCAGCGGTGGCGGATGCCCGCAGTTGACGATCGTGAGGGTGCCGCCACGCTCCTCGACCAGTGCCGCAGTGACGAAGTCCTCGTCGCCGACGTTGCGGGCCACCGCACGGTCCAGGTCGGCGACGACGGCCCGCAGGTCAGCCCGCTCGTACGCCACGTGCCGGTAGGAACCGAGGACGATGCTGGCCAGCCGGACCGCGTCGAGGCCCTTGCCCCGCACGTCACCGATGATCATGCGGACGCCGTAGGGCGTGTCGATCGCCTCGTACAGGTCGCCGCCGATCTCGGCCGTCGCGGTGGAGGAGATGTAACGTCCGGCGACCGAAAGCGTGCCGACCTGCGGCCCGAGCGGGCGCAACACCGCCTGCTGTGCCACTGCGGCGAGCTTGGTCAGCTCCACGATCCGCTCGGCCTGCCGCTGCCGGACCCACGCCACCGCCACGGCCAGGCCGGTGGCGAGCGCGACCGCGACAACGTTGACCGAGGTGACCAACGAGACCTTCGGCGCGGCCAGCGCGAAGCCGGCGCCGATCACTGTCGCCGCGACACCCACACCCAGCACCACCAGCCAGGACGCCAGGGCGGCGGCGAGAATCGGCGCGGCCGCCAGGAGCGCGACGTAGTGCACCTTACGGCCGTCCGCCGCCTCCACCGCCGACACGATCGCGAGCAGAACGAGGGCCGCGCCGAGGCCGGCGCGGGATCCGGGGCTCAGCGGGCGATGGCCCGACTGGAGGAGTCGCGTGGGTACGAGGGACAGTTTGCCTGATCCACGTGAACCGGTGAATGAACCTGACCCGTCGTCCGAGGAGGTTCTGTCCGGCCGGCCCACTCGGCCGGCCGAATCGGCGGCGCCGGTCCCACTCAGCCGAGGACCTCGTAGCGGACGGTGAGCGCGCCCACGTCGACCGAGGCGATGCTGGCGAAGGCGGCCCGGGAGAGGTCCAGGCAGCGGCCGTCGATGAACGGGCCGCGGTCGTTGATCCGCACCGTCACCGACTTGCCGTTGGCCGGATTGGTCACCCGGACCTTGGTGTTGAACGGCAGAGTCTTGTGCGCGGCGGTCAGCGCGTCGGGGTTGAACGACTCGCCGTTGGCGGTGAGCTGCCCATCGGAGTAGAACGAGGCGCCGCACGAACCGCTCTCCAGCACCTTCGCCGCGGCCGTGGTCTTCTTGGCGGTCGGCTTCGGCTTCGGCGACGCGGTGCGCTCCCTGCCCCGGGAGGCGGCCTGCTGCGAGCGGGTCGCCGACGGGCTGGGGGCCACGCTGGGCGAGGCGCTGACGCTCGGGGTGACGGCCGGGGAGCTGGGGGTGAGGCTGCTCGCGGCAGTGGTCGGGGTGAGGTCGAGAGCCACCTGCCCGGACTGGTCGGACCCGGAGACCATCTGCACGGCACCGACAGTGCCGCCGACGGCGAGGGCGACGCCGACCGCCGCGGTGGCGACGATGCCCGCCGGGGAGGAGAAGATGCGGGTACGGGAGTGCTTGCCAGCCACCGGCCCGGTCCTTTCGTCGTCTGAACAAACCGGGTCGGACCGTAACGAGAGAAGCACTTCCGAAGTCAACGTGATCATGGTGGTATGCCCGTATTTGCACAGGTACGTGTAGCCGATCATCCGACCCGGGGTGGGCCGGGTGGCCCGGGTGCCGCCACGCCCACCGCCCGTGCCGCAGGATGAGCGGATGCCCGCCGATCTGACCGAACGCCTGGCCGCCCTGTTCCAGTGGATCGACCCAGGCCCGGGCACCAGTCACCTGGTCAGCGACATCTCCGGTTGGTGGCGGGACCCGGCGGTGCTGGCCGAGCTGGGGCCGGCCCTGGTGGCGCCGTACCGGGCCGCCCGGCCCACAGTGGTGCTCGCGCCGGCCGTCACCGGGCTGCTGCTCGGGCCGCTGGCCGCCACCGCCCTCGGGGTCGGCTTCGTGGCCGCCCACAAGCCCGGTGACGGGCGACTGCCGGCCGGGCCGCTCACCTGGGCCCAGAGCCCACCGGACTACCGGGGCCGACGGGTCGACCTCGCCGTACGGGACCGACACCTCGGCCCCCACGACCGGGTGCTGGTGGTGGACGACTGGGTGCGCACCGGCGCGCAGTTACGCGCCCTCTACGACATCTGCGCCGCACGGGGCGCCGAGGTGCTGGGCACCGCAGTGGTCGCCGTGGACTGCCCGCCCGACGTCGCGGCCGACCTACGGATCACCGGCCTGATCGACGCCGCGAATCTGCCCGCTTGACCTGAAGCGAGGTTCAGCACCGACGATGGGCGAATGAGTGAGGGAGTTCTCGACGAGGCGTACCAGCGGCTGCACCGCACCGGCCCCGAATATCAGGGCTGGCTGTCCAACCACGGGCCGATGGCCGTCGAGGCTTTGGTCCGTCACGGGCACCCACACCGGGTGCACCGCTGGCTCGACGACTACCTCGTGCGCCTCGACGAGCTGCCCCGAGGGCTGCACCCGATCGACGACTGGCGGTCGGCACTGGGCGATCCGAAGCGCGCCGGCGACTGGCTGGCCTACTTCGACCGGCAACTACGCGAACACCCGTGGCGAGCGGTGCTCGGCACCTGGTGGCCACGGCTGCTGCCGGGCATCGCCGCCGGCGCCACACACGGTGTGATCCGGGTCGGGCACGCCGTACGCGCGCTCGACCCGGACGAGGAGAACCGGCAGCGCCTCACCGAGTTGGGCCAGGCCCTCGGCTACTGGGCGGCCCGCTGGCAGCCGATCCCCGGCACCGACCGACTGCTCACCAGCGAGACGGAAGGGCCGGGCAGCGACGACATCGACGTGGCAGCCGCGCTGAACGGGCTGCCCCGGATCGACGACCAGACCGGCGGCGTCCGGGATCGGCTGGACCAGCTGCCGGCCGTACCCCGATGGGAGCCGGCACTCGCGACGCTGCGCCCCGTGCGGAGCCCGGGCGGGGCGGAGCGCGGGCTCACCACGCTCGTGCACCGGGCCGGCCTGGACTACCTACGCTTCGGGCACGCCGCGCCGGTCATGCTGGTGCACGCGGTCACCGCGCCGACCGCCGTGCTGCGTACCCTGCCGGCACTGGACCGGGGTCTGTGGGCGCCGAGCTTCGCCGCGGCCTGGGCCGCGACGGCGGCCATGACCTCCGTGTACGCCCCGGCCGACGGCATCGCGGCACCGACCGTGACCCCCGCGACGCCGGCGGAGGTCTTCGCCCGCGCGGCCCGGCACGGCGACGAGCACGTGGTCAAGCTCGCCGACGCGATCCTCGACGCCTACGCGACAAGTGCTGACGAGCGGCTCCTCACCGCACCCGGCTACGCCGGCCAGCTGATCTGAGCGCGGCGACGGGTATTGCGGCGGCGGCTCGGGCAGCGCTGGCCTAGCCTCGGCAGGATGTGGCCCCGGATCGGTGAACTGCGCGCCCTCGCCCTCGGCACCCCCGGCGAGTTGCGGGCAACCCTCAACACCCTGGTGCTGGCCGGTGTGAAGACCGCGACGGCCGGCCGGCTCGCCGAGTACGCGGAGGAAGGCGAGGAGTTGGAGCACGTCGGGGAACGCCTGGCCCTGGTCGACGACGACAACGCACTGGCCGGCGTCGTGGAGATCACCGGAGTCGAGGTGGTCCGCTTCGCCGACGTGCGCTGGGACTTCGCCCACGCCGAGGGCGAGGGCGACCGCTCGATCGAGGAGTGGCGGGCCGGGCACTCGACCTACTGGGCGCGGCTCGGCACACCGGTCGACGGCGACACCCCGATCGTCTGCCTGCGCTTCCGCCTGGTTTCCGGCGGCGAGGGCGGGGTGGCCAGCGGCGAGGGCGGCACCTGACCCGGCCGGGTAGGTGCGTCGGCCTCAGCCGCGTAGTTGTGGCAGCAACCGCGTCGCCACGTCAACCAGGACGGCCTCGTCACCGGCGTACCAACTGCTGGCGCGCGGCCAGTGCGTCACCACGTCGGTGAAGCCCAGCTCGGCGGCCCGGCCGACCTGATCGGCGAAGAACTGTGCGCTGCTGAGCGAGAAGACCGGCGCCGCGTCCAGCGAGAGGTAGCGGTCCAGGCTGGCCGGGTCGCGGCCGGCCTCGTCCAGGGTTCGGTCCATCCGCGCGGACAGCGCCGACACACTGGCCCACCAACCCGCCAGGTCGTTGTCGTCACCGGTGCCGGTGGTCACCCACCCCTGCCCGAAGCGGGCCACCAACCGCATCGACCGTGGCCCGTTGGCTGCCACCACGAACGGCACCCGGGGCTGTTGCACGCAGCCGGGGTTGTTGCGGGCATCCACAGCGGCGAACCAGTCGCCACGCCAGGTGGTGCCGTCCTCCCGCAGGATCAGGTCCAACAACTCGGTGAACTCGGCGAACCTGTCGACCCGCTGACGCGGCGGCAGCGTCTCCCCGCCCAGCACCGCCGAGTCGAAGCCGATGCCACCCGCCCCCAGGCCGAGCAGCAGCCGGCCCACGGAGACGTCGTCCACAGTGGTGATCTGCCGGGCGAACGCGGCCGGGTGCCGGAAGTTCGGCGACGCCACGAGGGTGCCCAGCCGAATCCGCGAGGTCATCGTGGCGGCGGCAGTGAGCGTGGTCATCGAGTCGAACCACGGGCCGTCGACCAGGTCACGCCAGCCCAGGTGGTCGTACGTCCAGGCGTGGTCGAAACCCCACTCGTCGACCTGCCGCCAGCGACGCTGCGACTCCGCCCACCGCTGGTCCGGCAGGATCACGATGCCAATCCGCATGATCGCCAGCCTAGCCGGGGACACCACCGGAGCCAGGTTCTCGCTATCTACCGCTGCGACCAGCCCGTACCCTGCGGGGATGCCCGCCGAAGCGACTGCCGCCCACATATCCCCGGATCGGACGCGTCGGGTCCGCATGATCCGCACGGTGGCGTTGCTGGTCGGGGTGGTCGTTCCGTCCCTCATTCTTCGCGAGCTGATCGAGGCCCGGTTCGGCCGCGGTCCGCTCGCCGACCTCAGCGCGGTCGCGTTGCCGATGGCGGCGACCGCGTGGCTCGCGCCGTACGCCTCCTACCGGCGACGCGACGCCCTGCTCTGGCTGGTCGGCCCGGGCATCTACGTCTTCACGGTGATCGCCTGGCGGGTGGCCCTCGCGCCGTACCGAGACTGGAGCCCCCGCCCGGAGGAGAAGCCCCGGATGCGCTGGTCGCGCGACCCGCAACACGCCGGGACCTGGCTCGTGACCGAGCCAGCAGGTGACACGGGTCACACTTCTACCCGGTAGGGACATCGCGCTCGGCTCCGACCACTCGGTGAGCGGCACCCAGGCGGGGTGTCGCCCGAGGAGAGGACCAGGCGCGATGACGAAGGTGACCGCACAGCTGTCGGTGTCGGTGGACGGCTTCTACGCCGGCCCACAGTTCGACGGGAACGGCAACTGGATGGACTCGGCGGAGAGCGCGAAATTCTTCCGGGTCACACGGTGGGCGACCGAAGCCGCGGCCTGGCGCGAACGGCAGGGCTTCGCCGGCGGAGAGCAGGACACCGACTCCGAGGTGATCGCCGAGTCGTTCGGCGCGGCCGGCGCGTACGTGATGGGGCGCCGGATGGCCGACGGTGGTGAGATCCCCTGGGGTGAGGAGCCGCCGTTTCGCGCACCGGTCTTCGTCGTCACCCACCGCCCCCGCCAGCGGCTGCTGAGGGCAGGGGGCACCAGCTTCACCTACGTCACCGACGGCGTGGCCAGTGCCGTGGAGCAGGCGCGCGCCGTGGCCGGTGGCAAGGATGTCGCGGTGGCCGGGGGCGGCAGCCTGGTGCGGCAGGTGCTCAAGGCCGGCCTGCTCGACGAGTTGGAGCTGCACGTCGTACCCGTCGTACTCGGCACCGGCCTGCGGCTCTTCGACGCGGACCTCGACCTGGGCGACCGGGAGGGGGTCGAGCTGACGCCGACCCGCGTCCTCGCCACCCCGCAGGTGACCCACATCCGGTACGCGGTGCGCGGCCGCGCCCCGCTCGTGCTCGACGATCGGGGCAGCGGAGGCGGCCCGACGGTCACCGCGAACTGAAACCCGGCCCATCGAAGGAAGGAGAAGACACCATGGCGCAACTGTTGCGGGTGCAGTGCTTCAACGTTTCGCGCGACGGGTTCGGGACCGGCGAGGGGCAGAGCCTCGAACGGCCCTTCGGTCACGCGGACCCCACCCCGCTGTTCTCGTGGCGTGCCGCCACCGCCAGCTTCGTGTATCGCACCGAGCCGGGCGGCACCCGTGGCCTGGACGACTACCTGACCCGCGACGCCGAGTGCAACATCGGTGCGGAGATCATGGGTCGCAACAAGTTCGGCCCCCAGCGTGGCCCCTGGAAGGACCACGAGTGGCAGGGATGGTGGGGGGACAACCCGCCGTTCCACACGCCGGTCTTCGTGCTCACCCACCACGTGCGCCCGTCGTTCAGCCTGTCCGACACCACGTTCCACTTCCGCGATGTCAGCCCGGCCGAGGCTCTGGCCGAGGCGAAGCAGGCGGCCGACGGTCGGGACGTACGCCTCGGTGGTGGGGTGGCGACGATCCGTGAGTTCATCGAGGCCGACCTGGTCGACACGATGCACATCGCGGTGGCGCCCGTCGACCTCCACCGGGGCGAGCGGTTGTGGGACAGCCCCGACGAGCTGCTCGACCGCTTCCACCTTGAGTCGGTGCCCAGCCCCAGCGGGGTCACCCATCTCCTGTTCTGGCGACGATGACCGCACTCTCCCCGGCAGGATCGTCTACAGCCGGGCCAGCACCAGCAACCGGTTGCCGTCAGGGTCGGTGACCCGCGCGGACCGCTCACCCCAGGGCTGGTCGACCGGTTCCTCGGTGACCGTCGCCCCACCCGTGCGCAGCGCGCCCACGGCCGCGTCGCAGTCGTCGGCGTAGACGCACAACTCCCAGCGATGCGAGTCGGCCGGCTCGCCAGCCTCCGGGTTGGCGGCCAGGCCGAGTTCGCTGCTGCCCAGCCGGAGAGCGACGAACTCCGGGGCGCCCTCGTCCGGGAACCGGTAGGTCAGCTCGAAGCCGACCACGTCCCGGTAGAACGCGATCAGTCGTGGCAGGTCAGGTGTCGTCATGATCGGAAACGCTTCGGTGAACACGGACCACCTCCAAGCGGACCCTAGCCGGTGCCGAGGCCCGGCAGGAACTACCACTGTCGATCCCCGCGGATGTCATCACTTCTCCAGGACTCTTGCGCAGAATGATTTGCGATGCAAACCTATTGGCAGTGCAGAAAACATGCAACGGCCTGGAGGTCACCGTGTCGGACCGATCGAGCCCCGCGCCGAACAGCAGCGGCAGCACACCCGAAGAGCTGCTGGCCTCGGTGACCGCCCTCCAACGGCGTACCCGGGCCGTCCGCAACGCCTACTGGTTGCCGCTGCTGCTGTTCGGCCTCCTGATGGCGGCGGCCGCACCCCTGTACGTCGAGTCGGCCGACCCGCTCGCCATGCGCGGCGGGCAGGACAACCCCGCGCTGACCGGCCTCGGTGGGGACCTCCTCGAACGCTCCGCGACCCTCGGCTGGTACTGGCTGGCGGCGCTCATCGGCGGCTACCTGCTCAGCCTCTGGTGGTATCGATGGCATGGTGTGCGGGTGGGCGTCCAGACACCGGCTCGGCCGTACGTCGTCGCCGGCATCGTGGGCACCATCGTCGGGCTCGTGCTGCCGATCGTGCTGCGGTTCCTGTTGCTCAACTCGGCGACGGTGGTTTCGAGCGCTACCAGTTGGGTGACCACACCGCTGCTGGGCATCTCCGATCGCGGCATGTTCCCGCACCTCGTCATCGCTGTGGGACTACTGGTCCTGGCCCGACTGGAACGCAGCCGTGGCCTGACGGTCGTGGCCGCGTTTCACGCCGCCGCGGTCGTCCTCGTGAACATCTACTTCCAGACCGCGAACTTCGAGCCGGGGGACCTGAACCGCTACAGCCTCCTGCTGGCCGCCCTGCTGCCCGCACCGATCCTGCTCGTCGGCGGCGGCACCGCCCTCCTCAACACGATCAAGAGGTCGGCGTGAGCAGTAACGAAGAGGCCGCCGGCACCGGCAACGGCGGACACCCGACGAACGGGCTCAGCGACACCGTCCACCAACGCAACCGGCTCGGCATCCTCACCATCGCCGCCGAGGCCGAGCGGGTGGAGGTCGCCTACCTGCGAGATGCACTCGAACTCACCGCCGGCAACCTCTCCCGACACCTTGCCGTTCTGGAGGAGGCCGACCTGATCCAGATCGAACGGGGCTATCACGGCCGCAGGCCCAAGACCTGGATCAGGATCACCGACCAGGGGCAGGCCGCGCTGGCCGCCGAGATCAACGCCCTACGGGAACTGCTCCGCCGCCACCAGGAGTTGGGCGACCCGTCGCGGCCAAACGGGTAGGAGCCTTCCGTACGGGTGTCGCACGTTGCCGTTCAAGGATGCGTCGACGCCGGCACAGCACCTCATCGACCTGCTGATCCCGGTGAACGCCCGACGGACACGCGGGCGGTTCACCGGGCTTCCCTATCGGCCCCAGGGCTCGGCGGGTCGGCAGTCAGCTTCCGGCTTGCCGTAGACGAGATTGCCGGAGGAGTCCACGTAACAGTGATCGAACTCGTCCGACGGACGAAACAGCAGGCGGCGGTCGATCTCGACCCCGGCGGCGTCATAGCTGACCAACTCGGCGTCTCTGGTGACGCTGGCATCACCGGTGAGCAGGCCGAACACTCCGTTGACCAACCGAGCCGTGGTCGTCTTCCCGTCGCCGTGTTCCAGCACCAGCCGCTGTACCCGAGCGCTGACCCGGCCGGTCACCGCCACGTCGCCCCCGTCGGCCTCGGTCGACATGAGCAGGAGCCGCTGGATCGAGCCGGGCAACCAAGCCCGTTGCGGCCAGACGCGTTCACCGGTGGCACCCCCACTGATCTCCTGACGCGGCTGCATCGAGACCTCGCAGGTGAAATATCCGGTGTCCGTCATGAACAGCGCCACGCCCTGGTGGTCCTGCTCGGCGGCCACGGCCAGATCGTCCATCGACAGTGGGAGCCGCTCCATCTGCGCGTTCCACTCCAGGCACTGCTCCACAGCTTGGTGCAGCGTCGGTGACAGTTCACTCGAACTCATCGCCAGGTGCCGCACCTCCTCGTCGTTCGGCACCATCGCCATGCCGGCCACCACCGCCGCAGCCGTCGCCATGGTTGCGATTCCGAGTCGTACGGCCGTGCGGCGCCGAGGCCGGCGGACCGACGTCATCAGCTCCGCTCGCATTCGCGCCGCCTCGCCGGGCGGCAGATCGCGCTCGGTAGGCGTGTCGAGAAGGTCCTTCATCGCTCTTCCTCCTGCTTGTTGCTATCAGTGACCATCCGTGACAGCCGAGCCCGTGCGCGACTCACGCGCGAACGGAGCGCGCCTTCGCTGATGCCGAGGACTGTTGCCGCCTCGCCGTACGGCACGCCGGACCACAGACACAGGGCCACCGCCTCCCGCTCCGCGCGAGGTAATCGGCGGACCACCGCCAAGATCTTGTTCATCTGCCGTTCGTCGTCGAGCCGCGCGACTATGTCGCTGGCCGGGTCCGCGTCCGCCTCCCGCTCCGGTGGCATCCTCCGCAGGGCTGTCAGCCACCGGCGGGCCGAGCGCCACTCGGTGCGGGTCGTATTGGTGGCGACCACCAGCAGCCACGGCAACGCCGATCCGTCCACCAGGACCGCCGCTTCGCCGCGTCTACGCCACGCGATCAGGAAGGTCGCCTGCGTCACGTCTTCGGCGAGCGTCCAAGAGCCGCTAAGCCGGAATACGTGGTTGTAGACCGCCCGGGCATACCTGTCGAAAAGCCGGGCGAAGGCGAACTCGTCACCGGCTGCGATGGTCGACAACAGATCTTGGTCAGACGGTCGTATCTGGCTTGTCACACCTGACTATTGCCGGTCAGGGCGAATCTGTTGCAGTCTGCTCGAAGTCGGGCGGGGACGGGGTGAAACCCCGTGTCAGTGGCCGTGTCAGGGCCATGACAGGGGGGTGACAGCCCGGCCGCCGATGGTAGGTGCATGACGAGTTCAGCGATTGCAGTCTCCGGGCTGCGGAAGGCCTACAAGGACAAGGTCGTGCTCGATGGCATCGATCTGGATGTCCGTGCGGGCACGATCTTCTCCCTGCTCGGCCCGAACGGGGCGGGTAAGACGACGACGGTGAACGTGCTGACCACGTTGGTGAAGGCCGACGGCGGGACCGTACGCATCGCGGGGCACGACGCCGCCACCGAGGCCAGGGCGGTGCGCGCGGCGATCGGTGTCACCGGTCAGTTCGCGGCGGTGGACGAGCTGCTGACCGGCCGAGAGAACCTGCAGCTGATGGTGGATCTCAGCCAGGTTCCCGGAAAGGACGGCAGGCGGGTCGTCACGGAGCTGCTGGAGCGGTTCGATCTGGTGGAGTCGGCACAGAAGCCGGTGTCGACCTATTCCGGCGGTATGCGCCGCAAGCTGGATCTGGCGATGACGCTCGTCGGCGACCCGCGGATCATCTTCCTCGACGAGCCGACGACGGGCCTGGATCCACGTAGCCGCCGCACGATGTGGTCGATCATCCGTGACCTGGTGGCCGACGGCGTGACGATCTTCCTCACCACTCAGTACCTGGAGGAAGCCGATCAGCTCGCCGACCGGATCGCCGTACTCGACCAGGGGCGTCTGGTCGCCCAGGGCACGCCCGACGAGCTCAAGCGCCAGATCCCCGGCACTCACGTCCGGCTCCGGTTCACCACCGTCGCCGAACTCGACACGGCCGCCCGGGTGCTCAACGACGCCACACGCGACGACGAGGCACTGGCGCTGCGGATTCCCAGCGATGGCGGAACGGCCTCGCTGCGGGCACTGCTGGACCGGCTCGACGAGTACGCGATCAGCGCCGAAGGGTTCTCCGTGCAGACGCCGGACCTCGACGACGTCTTCCTCGCCCTGACGGGCAGCCGCACCCAGGAGGTTTCCGCGAAATGAGCACCAAGTCCCACTCGATCGTCATGCTGCGTCGCAACTTCAAGCACATCGCCCGAAACCCGACCTCGGTGTTCAACGCGGTCCTGATGCCCATCGTGATCATGTTGATGTTCGTGTACATGTTCGGTGACGCCTTCAACGTCGGTGTCGACTACATCGACTACGCGACTCCCGGACTGATGCTGTTGGCGGTCTGTTACGGGCTGGGGGCCACCGCGACCGCGGTGAACTCCGACATGACGAAGGGCATCATCAACCGGTTCAAAGTCATGCACGTCTCCCGCGGTGCGGTGCTGACCGGTCACGTCGTCGCCAGCGTGCTGACCAACCTGGTCGCCATCGCGGCCCTTGTCGGGGTGGCCTTCCTGCTCGGATTCAGCCCGTCGGCGAGCCTCCTCGGCTGGCTCGGCGCGATCGGCATCATCGTGCTGCTCGGCTTCGCCGCCGGCTGGCTCACTGTCGCCCTGGGGCTCGCGGCGAAATCTCCGGAAACGGCGGGTCTGGCCTCCGTACCGCTGGTCATGCTGCCGTTCTTCAGCAGCGCGATCGTGCCGGCGGACAAGATGGGGCCCGGGCTGCGGGAGTTCGCGGAATACCAGCCCTTCACGCCGATCATCGAAACTCTGCGCGGGTTCCTCAACGGGACGGCGTCCAGCGGTGACGTGATCCCCGCCCTCGCCTGGTGCGTCGGCATCGCTCTCGTCGGCTACCTGTGGGCACGTTCCACGTTCACGAAGCGAGCGTGACAGCGACCAGCCGGTTCAGTCCGTCCGACTGCCTTCTCGCGCCGCCTCAGCGAAGCCCACTTCGCCGAGGCGGCGCCGTACTTCCTGCTCGATCCGGGCCACATCCGGCTGGGAATGATCCTGCCGTCCGCGCACACCGCTGCTCGCGGCGAGCAGCCGGGCGGCGTGCTCGTACTGGTCCTGGCGCAGCGCCAGGTCCGCGACGCCGACGAGTACCCGCGCGATCGAGGGTGCGTGCCCTGTCTCGGCTGCCGCCTCGCAGGCCAAGGAGTGGTGTCTGCGTGCCTCACCGAGATCGTCCGCGACATAGCCGAGCAGGTCGTGCGTCACCACGCGGATGTGCGCCTGCTCCGCCTCGTCGCGCAACAGACTCGTCGCGACACCGACCTGCCGGGCCACCTCCTGGGCATCGCCGATCCAGCGAGCGAGTTCCGCCTGTGACAGGGCCAGCACGGCCAACGCACCCGGCCACGTGACCCTCGCCGCGCATCGCTGCGCCTCGGCCATGGCAGCCGCGCTGGACTTCTCATCGCCGAGCAACCAGTACAGCTGAGCCTGCCGGGACCGCATCCGGATGATGTCCTCGACGGTGCCGACCTCGGTGACGACCGCTGTCGCCTCCTCGTAGAGCTCGCACGCACCGACGAACTCACCGCGTACGGCAATCAGCTCCGCCAGCTCGGTCAGGGCGAATGAGATCCCGAACCGTTCGCCGAGTGCCCGGAACTCGGCGAGCGCCGCCACGAGATAGGCGTCCACCTCCCGACCGTCCTGGCCGAAAATGATCCGCATCTTGCCGAGTTGCAACCGGGCCAGGGCGCGTACCCAGGGATCCTCGTGGTTCAGCAGCGGCTCCCATGCGGGCAGGATCGCGTCCGGGGTTCGCAACATGCGTTCCAGCGGGACGACGAGAGCCGTCCCCGGGTGTCTGCCGTTACTGCGCTGGCTGAACTCGTACGCCTTGTGGATCCACTCCGCCGCCTGGTGCTCGTCACCAGGCCCCGAGTTGATGAAGAGCACGACGAGCGCGTACACAGTGGCCCGGATCTCGTCGCTGACCTCACCAGGCGTCTCGGTGGCCGCCGTGATCAACTCCATGCCTTCGGTACGGTGGCCACCGAGCCACCAGTACCAGCCGGCACCCGCGGCCAGCCGCATGGCTGCGTGCGCTTCGCCGGCGGCGAGGGCACCGCGCATCGCGGAACCGATGTTGTCGTGCTCGACTTCGAGAGTGGCGAGCCATTCCACCTGGTCCGCGCGGCGAAGCTGCGGCTCTGCGGTCTCGCTGAGTTCGGTGAAGTACGCCAGGTGCGCATGCCGGGCCAGTTCCGTCTCCCCCGCCTCGGCGAGGCGGTGCGCGGCGTACTCCTTGATCGTGCCGAGCATCCGGTAGCGCGGGGCTTCGCCGCCCTCGGCGACCAACAGCGACTTCTCGGCCAGCGCGGCGACCAGCTCGAGCACGTCCCCCTGCTCGACCTCGTCGCCGGCGCAGACCCGTTCGGCCGCTTCCAGGCTCACCCCACCCGAGAACACCGACAGCCGGCGCAGGACCGTCCGTTCGGCGTCGGTCAGCAACTCCCAACTCCAGTCGACCACCGCGCGCAGCGTCCGGTGCCGGGGCAACGCGGTACGGCTGCCGCCGGTCAGCAGGCGGAACCGATCGTCGAGGCGCCTGGCGAGCTGGTCGATGGACATGGTGCGCAACCTGGCAGCGGCCAGTTCGATCGCCAGTGGCATCCCATCCAGCGCCCGACAGATCCGCGCCATCGTCGACAACGTGGAGGCGTCGACCGCCAGATCCCTCCGCACCGCGCCCGCTCGGTCCCGCAGCAGCCGGACAGCGGGAGAGGTTTCGATCTCGCTGGGGTCGGCGTCGACGTCCGGCAGGGCCAGTGGCGCGACCGGCCAGAGCGCCTCACCAGTGATGCCGAGCGGTTCCCTGCTCGTCGCGAGGATCCGCAGTCGCCGACACTCCCCGAGCAGCCGGTCGGCGAGCACCGCCGCAGACTCGATCACGTGCTCGCAGTTGTCCAGGATCAGCAACGCCTCCCGCTCGCGCATCGCGGCGACGAGCCGGTCGACCAACTCCATGCTCGGTGGCTCGCCGAGCAGAGCGTCCCGCAGTCCGAGCCCCGCGAGCGTCGCCTGCACCACGTCACCGTCCGCGCCGATGGCGGCGAACTCGACCAGCCAGGCGCCGTCCGGCAGGTCGTCGAGCATTCTGCGCGCGGTTTCCGTGGCCAACCGGGTCTTCCCGGAGCCACCAGGCCCGATCAGGGTCGTGAGCCGATGTTCGGCGACGAGCATGCCGACCTCGGCAACGGCCTCGTCAGTGCCGATGAAGCTGCTCAACTCGGCACGAAGGTTGGTTTTCCGGCCCTCCTCGCGCCGTCGCACCTCGCCCCGAAGGAGCGCGACGTGCAACGCCGAGAGTTCCGGCGAGGGGTCGACGCCCAGCGCTTCGGCCAGGGCCGCACTCGTGCGCTGATACACCAGCAGCGCCTCGTTGTCGCGGCCGCTCGCGGCGAGGGCCCGCATCAACGCGAGAACCAGCCGCTCCCGTACCGGGTGCTCGGCCACCAGGTCGGTCAGCTCCGCGACCAGCTCGGGACCGTGGCCGAGGCTGACCTCCACGTCGAAGCGATCCTCCAGGGCGGTCAGACGCAGCCTGTCGAATCGGGTGACCGCCGCGTCGAGCGCGGTGCTGTCGACCAGACCGACGTCCTGCATCGCCGCACCGCGCCACAGGTCGAGGGCCTCACGCAACCGCCGTACCCGCTGTGGGCCCTCGTCGTCGCGAGCCAGGCCGACGAGGCGTTCGAACCGTACGGCGTCGACGACGTCGGGTTCGACAATCAGCCGGTAGCCGTCCGTCTGTCCCTCGATCGACCCCTCCGGCAGCGCCTTGCGCAGCCGGGAAACCAGGCGGTGCAGGGCGTTCGCCGCGTCGGTGGGCGGATGTTCGCCCCAGATCCAGTCGACGAGGGTCCCCTTCGGGACCACGTGACCCGGGTTGAGCGCGAGGGCGGTCAGCAGCCCGCGCAGCCGCGCGCCCGGCACGTCGATGACGGTGCCGACGTCCGTGCGAACCTCGAATGGACCAAGCATCCCGACCTGCACCTGGCAGATCCTGCCATGAACGTGAAAAGCAGCCGGTTCTCCTGGAACCCCTACGAAATGAGATGCGCATCGGCTGGCACACCTGTTGGATCTCGACATGGTGCATGAGCTTGTTCGTCCTCGAAAGGCCCGCCCGGGGGACCGCCTCGCGGTCCTGTCGCCGTCCTTCGCCGCGGCCGGCGCCTATCCCGAGATCCACGAGCAGGCCATGCGACGGCTCGCCGACCTGACCGGCCTCGTTCCGGTCGAATACCCCACCACCCGCCAGGTGGGCGCGAGCGCGGCGGCGCGGGCGGCGGACATCAACGCCGCCTTCGCGGACCCCCAGGTACGCGGCATTCTCGCCGTCGTCGGAGGCGACGACCAGATCACCGTCATCCCCCACCTGGACGCCGACCTGGCCCGAGCCGACCCGAAACCGTTCCTCGGCACCAGCGACAACACCAACCTGCACCACTGGCTGTGGGGCCTCGGCATCGCCAGCTTCTACGGCGGATCCTCCCAGGTGCACCTTGGCCCCGGGCCTGCCGTCGATGACATCCACGTACGGTCGCTGCGGGCGGCGTTACTCACCGGGGAGCGGCTGGAGATCACCGATCCGGGTGAGTCCGAGGACATCGGCGTCGACTGGGCAGATCCGCAGGCATTGAAGTCCTTTGGAGAGCGCGAACCGACGGAGCCGTGGAGCTGGTACGGGCCGCCCCGCGCAGTCACCGGCCCCGCCTGGGGTGGCTGCCTGGACGTCATCCAGTGGATCCTGACGGCGGGGCGCTTCCCGTTTTCCCCGGAAGTCCTGAACGGCGGGGTGCTGATGATCGAGACGTCGGAGGAGCTTCTCCCCGCCCGCGAGGTCGGCTGGATCGTCCGATCACTGGGTGAACGTGGTCTCCTCAGCGCCGTCGACGCGGTCCTGGTCGCCCGTCCGCCGGCCTCCGACCACAACCGTCGACCTGCGGCCGCGGATCGGGCACGCCTACGCGAGCAGCAGCGGGACACGGTCCTCGGCGTGGTGAACCATTACAACCCCGAGGCGGTCGTCTGCGTCGGCGTGCCATTCGGCCACACCAGACCGCAGTGGATCCTTCCCCACGGCGGCCCGGTCACAGTGGATGGCGTGGAGCGTCGAATCTTCGCCGACTACCAGTAAGGGCCCGCCTCCGCGACCTCACCAAGGCAGTGTGGCAGCGGTCTCCCGAGGTGCCCCCTTGTGCCGGCACGCACAGCGACGTGGTGCCGCACCTGACCATCGGTCAAGACACCGCCAAGCCCGTGCTGAGCCACGCCGCGGAAACCGTCTCCGCGCACCTGCCGATCAACGCGACCGTCGACGGGGTCCGGCTCATCGCCGGAACACCGGACGTCAGCCCGTGGCGCACCGTCCGCGAGTTCCCGTTGGGCACCCACCCTTAGCGGCGGCTGGTACGGGGCTACTAGCGAAGGCCCTGGCTGGGACTGTCGTCCTGGTCAGGGCCTTTCGCGTGGAGCGGGTGACGGAATCGAACCCGCACTGTCAGCTTGGGAATTGCGAATGAACGGCTGGTCGGGGACCCGCCTGCCTGCTCTCGGCGGTCCTTGATGGCCTGGGTTGACCTTGACTGTCCTGGCCTAACGGCACGCGAGAACCCTCGAATCGACTACACGCCGCTCGGCGTTCCGCCGTCGCTTCCGTAGGCCGCATCCGCCGCGAGACCATCGTTGCCTCCACCGCCCTTGCCGCGGAGAGTGCCCCGCCCAGTGCGACGCCTATCCCGAGCGATCTGGCGGGTAGCGGCCCGCGCCGCTCGCAGCACCGCCTCTCGGTCCTGCTGCGAAGCAGCCCGCCTTCGCCGTCGTACGAATATCGCCACCAATGCGGCCGGCCCGCACACCAGACCGAGAAGCAAAAGCCCCCGTGCCGCCCAAACGACAGTCATGCATGGAACGTAGGAGGTGTACCCAATGAGCGGCATCGGCCAATGCGGCGGTTGGGACCTTGCCGGCTCGGGGCCGCGAAGCGCATGATCCGCTGGACGAGATGGGTGGCCTCATCTCGGGGCAACTTCGCAGCCACGTGCTCCCTCCGACCGGGCCTAATGGCACGCCAATGGCACGGCGTGTGATCGCTGACCCTGGAACATCGAAGGCCCTGACTCGGACTGTCGTCCTGGCCAGGGCCTTCGCAGTGGAGCGGGTGACGGGAATCGAACCCGCACTGTCAGCTTGGGAAGCTGATGTTCTGCCATTGAACTACACCCGCAAGCGGCACCACTGTACCCGAGTCGTCGAGCCCGTGCACCCAGGTACCCCCGCCGGCCGCGGCTGTCCGCGTACCGTGCCGCCGGGTTGATCCACTCGGTTTCCTGAGCGTCGGGGCATCCGGATCGCCGGGACACCGCGATAGTGCCGAAGCCGAGTTGATCTTCCGGGGCGGCGGGGCGCGGGGCCGGTGCGTACGCCCGGTGCCGGCTCCGTGACGGCGGATCCGGCACCGATGATCTTCCGGCTGTGGTCAGGCGGCTGTGTACTGGACGTCACGGCTGAGGCGGGTCGGGCGCGCCTGCGGGACGGCGAGGGGCGCGGCCACCGCCGACGGGGCGTTTGGGTCGAGCCAGACCCGAACCGCCGGCCGACCAGGCGGGAGGCCCGGAATGCCCGCGATGTGCTGCTCGCGGCGGGTGAGCATGGCCACGTCGACGGTGAACTCGAAGAGCCGCCAGTCGACCTGTGGCTCGGCCCGCGCGCTCTGCGCCAGCTGCGCCACCCGGACCGGATCGGTCACCGGACGGGCGCGCCCCGCCACGTACGCCTCGTCGTCGCTCTCCTCCGCAGGGAACGAGTGCAGCGCGTAACGGCCGTCACGTTCGAGGTCGCGGCGCTTGGGTGAGTCGATGATGAAGCAGAACAGCCCCTCGGCGGTGATGACCGGGGAGACCGGATGGACGCGGGGCCCGCCGTCGGCGCGGACCGTGGCCAGATAGCCGAAGCCCGGCCCGTATTGCTGGAGGAGAACGCGGATCCCGTCGGCGAGTCGGGGCTCGTCGGCGGCGAATTCGGACCAGGAAGCCATGTGGGCATTCTATCGAACAAATGTACGAGCAGCGACCTCGACGCGCTGGTCACCGGCACCGAATCCGGTCAGTTTCGGCAGCGCGGCTATGGTGGTCCGATGCTGCTCTCCGACCGCGACCTGGTCTCCGAGATCAAGGCCGGCACGCTGGGCCTGGAGCCGTTCGAGCCCACCCTGGTCCAACCGTCCAGCATCGACGTCCGACTCGACCGGCTGTTCCGGGTCTTCAACAACCACCTCTACACCCACATCGATCCGGCCATGCAGCAGGACGACCTGACATCGGTGGTCGAGGTCCCCGACGGTGAGCCGTTCGTGCTGCACCCGGGGGAGTTCGTGCTCGCCTCGACGCTGGAGGTCATCTCGCTGGGTGACCAGCTCGCCGGCCGGCTGGAGGGCAAGAGCTCCCTGGGGCGGCTCGGGCTGCTCACGCACTCCACCGCCGGCTTCATCGACCCGGGCTTCTCCGGCCACGTGACGCTGGAACTCTCGAACGTCGCGAACCTGCCGATCACCCTGTGGCCGGGCATGAAGATCGGGCAGCTCTGCATCTTCCGGCTCTCCTCGCCGGCCGAGCACCCGTACGGCTCGGTGGTCTACGGCTCGCGTTACCAGGGCCAGCGGGGGCCGACGCCCAGCCGCGCCTGGCAGCACTGGCGCACCTGGCCAACCCGCTGAGGCCCACCACCCGCCAGAACACAGACGACGAGGGCCCGCCGCGACGGATCGCGACGGGCCCTTCGGTCACCCGGGGTCAGCCTGGGCGGCCGTAGCTGTGGATCGGGCCGTCGTCGACCTTCTTCATCTTGACCGGTTGACCGGCCTGCGAGGCGTGCACCACCCAGCCGCCGCCGACGTACATACCGACGTGGTGGATGTCGCTGTAGTAGAAGACCAGGTCGCCGGGGCGCAGGTCGCCCTTGCTGACGTTCTTCGTGACCCGGCTCTGCGCGGCGGCGTTGTGCGGCAGCGACACGCCGGCCTTCGCCCAGGCGGCCAACATCAGCCCGGAGCAGTCGTACGAGTTCGGGCCCTCGGCACCCCAGACGTAGGGCTTGCCGATCTGCGCGCAGGCGAACTTGACAGCGGTGCCCGCGGCGCCGCCGGGGTAGCTGCCCGGACAGGGCGCCGGGCGCAGCGGACCGCCGCCGCCGCTGCCGTACACCTTGAGGCGCAGCTTCTGCAGGCGGTCGATCTCGTCGTTGATCTGCTTCTTCTTCGCCGCCAGTTGAGCTTCGGTGCGGGTCAGCTGGGCCACCATCTCGTCCAGCGGCGCCTTCTGCGCGGCCAACTGGTCGCGCAGGTCGGCCACCTGGCGTACGTCCTTCTGCTGGTTGTGCGCGAAGCGGTCGAGCATTTCGAGCTGGCCGACGACCTCGCTGGGCGACCGGCTGCCCAGCACCGCGTTGACCGTCGAGACGTTCTCGCCCTTGTAGGCGCGGACGGCCAGGGCGCTGACCTTGTCCATCGCGGCGTCGACCTGGCGCTCCAGCGGAGTGATCCGGGCGGCCAGCGCGTCGGCCTGCTTGCGCTTCGCGGCGAGGTCGGTGCGGGTGGCGTTGTGCCGTTCGATGATTGGTTCGAGCTTGTTCCAGTCGGCGTCGATCTGGCGCTCGATCTCGGCGACGGACGGGTCGGCGTGGGCCGCCGTGGCACTGCCGGTCAGGACGACGGCGATGCCGGCCAGCGCGGCGAGAGCGGTGGTGAAGCGGGACCAGCGTGGGCGCGGCACGATCGACGCCGGGCCGGCTGATGCCGACCGCTCGGACGACGGCCGCGGGGCATGGAGTGCCACCGGGGTCTCGTACTCCTTCTTCCTGACCGCCTACCGGGTTAGCTGACGGGTTCGGGCGGGAAGTCGGCGCCCTACCGCAGTTGCTGCGGATTCACCCCGAGGGACCTGGGTCCCCGGTTCGTTCGGAAACGACTCGGCGGTGTCGGTCCGTTACCGCCCGGGCTGGGCGGAGCTGCTGTCGGGCCGACGAATGACCAGAGTAGAGACGCTTGTTACCGATCCGCAACCCGTGCGGCCGTGACACTCCGTACGGATTGGACGAGGTCACCGACCGTGTGTGAAGAATTCTTTCCGCATACTTCGATAGATGGAAAGGTATTGACGTAACCTCCCGGCCGGCGCGATGGTGACCTGACCTCACTCCGAGAGAATCTAGGGGGTTCGATGCACCATCCAACCCTGTCGACCGGCTGGCGCGCACTGCTCGCCGCCACCGTGGTCGCCGCCGCGACAACGGTGCCACTCTCCGTCGGCCCGGCCGTCGCCGCGCCCACCACCGACCGCCAGCAGCAGTACGCCGCCGCGGCCACCGAGTACGGCGTGCCGGCCGTCGTGCTGCTCGGCGTCTCCTACCTGGAGTCGCGCTGGGACACCAACGCCGGCACACCGAGCACCAGTGGCGGCTACGGCCCGATGCACCTGACCGACGCGCGGCACGTGGCCGCCCTACCCGGGCGGGGCCACCACGACGCCGGTGCCGAGGACCCACGCGGCGACGATTCCCGTCCCGCGCGGGTGCCCGCGCCCCGCCCGGTCGAGGCCCCCGCGCCGTCCACCGCCGCGTTGCAGACCGTGGACGCCGCGGCCACGCTGACCGGCGCCACCCCCGAGGCACTGCGCACCGACGCGGGCCTCAACATCCGGGGTGGGGCCGCGCTGCTGAGCGCGTACCAACGGGATCTGAGCGCGCCGGTCGGCGCGGACACCGACCCGGCGGCCTGGTACGGCGCGGTGGCCCGCTACTCGGGCGCGGACAGCGCCGACGCCGCGGCGGCCTTCGCCGACGAGGTCTTCACCACCATCGGCGCTGGCGAAGCCCGGGTGACCGACGACGGCCAGCGGATCACCCTGCCGGCCCGCGCGGTGCGGCCCGAGCGTGCCTGGCTGGACCGGCTGGGCCTGCGCCGGCTGGCCCGCCCCGACGGTGTGGAGTGCCCCCGCACCATCTCCTGCGAGTGGATCCCGGCGCCCTACGAGGCGTTTGGCGACGGGGACTACGGCAACCACGACCTCTCCGACCGACCCGCGCGGCAGAAGATCGAGTACATCGTCATCCACGACACCGAGGCGAGTTGGGCCACGACCCTGCAACTCGTCCAGGACCCGACCTACGTGAGCTGGCACTACTCGCTGCGCTCGGTCGACGGGCACATCGCCCAGCACGTGAAGACCACTGACGTCGGCTGGCACGCCGGCAACTGGTACGTCAACGCGAAGTCGATCGGGCTGGAGCACGAGGGCTTCGCGGCGCAGGGCACCTGGTACACCGAGGCGATGTACCGGGCCTCGGCGAAGCTGGTCCGGCACCTGGCGCTGCGGCTGGGCATCCCACTGGACCGTCAGCACATCATCGGCCACGACAACGTGCCCGGCACCGTCGCCTCGACAGTGCGGGGGATGCACTGGGATCCGGGCCCGTACTGGGACTGGACGCACTACTTCGACCTGCTGCACGCGCCTCGACTGGACACCGGCACCCCGGCCACCGGGCTGGTCCGGATCGACCCGGACTACGCCACCAACCAGCCGGCGTTCACCGGCTGCGTCACCGCAGGCGTGCCCTGCGCGCCGCGCGGCTCCTCCGCAGTGGTGCTGCGCAGCGCACCGTCCGCTGACGCGCCGCTGGTCAACGACATCGCGCTCCGCCCAGACGGCAGCCCGAACACGATGGTCGTGTCGGACCACGGGGCCCGGGCGTCCGCCGGGCAGACGTACGCGCTGGCCGGACGACAGGGCGACTGGACGGCGATCTGGTACCTCGGGCAGCGGGCCTGGTTCCACAACCCAACCTCCGCGCCGACCGCCAGCTGGACCGTCGGCGTCGTGGCCACGCCGAAGCCCGGACGGACCACCATTCCGGTCTACGGGCGGGCATACCCGGAGCAGTCCGCGTACCCGGAGGGGGTGCCCTACCAGACGATCTCGCCGCTCCAGTACACCCTGGCGGCCGGGCAGCGGTACGCCGTCGGCGCGGTGCTGGCCGGCGAGTACTACCGGGCCAGCACGTTCGACGGCTCCTCGCCGGGCGACTGGACGGTGATTCGCGGCAAGAACCGGTACGCGCAGATCCAGTTCGGCCACCGGATCATGTACGTCGACCTCGCCGACGTGCAGCTGTTGCCGTCCCCGGTGGGCGCGCCCCGCTGAGAACCACGACGGCCCCCGGTCGGTGACCGGGGGCCGTCGTGTCGCGCGAGGTGGATCAGCCGGGTCTGCGGAACCCGGCGATGGGCATGGTGGTGATGCTGGACACCTGCACCGGTTTGCCGGCGCGTGGCGCGTGCACCATCTGGTTGTTACCCAGATACAGCCCGACATGACTCAGGCCGGAGAAGAAGAAGACCAGGTCACCGGGGCGGGCATCCGCTCGCGAGACGGCCTTGCCCTCGTTCCACTGGTCACCGGTGTGATGGGTGAGGTAGATCCCGGCCGCCTTGTAGGCGTACTGGGTCAGCCCCGAGCAGTCGAACGAGTTCGGGCCGGTGGCACCCCAGACGTACGGCTTGCCGACCTTGCCGCAGGCGGTCCTGATCGCGGTGCGGGCCGCCGCGCTGACCACTCCGTTGATGGTCGGGCAGGCCGCGGTCTTGACAGTGGTCTTGGGCATCGACGCCTCGAGCTGCTTGATCTCGGCGTCGATCTGCTTCTTCTTCGCCGCCAGATCGTTCTGCTGCTTGGTCTGGGTGACGATCAGCGCGTCCAGCTTCTGCTTCTCACCGTCGTACTTGGCCCGTACGGCCAGCACACCCTCGACCTCCTTGCGCTCCTGCGAAGCGAGCCGGTCGAGAATGGTGAGCTGCTCGGTGAGCGTGTCCGGCTTGGCGCTGACCAGCAGCGCGCCGATGTCGTGCGACGGGCCCGAGATGTAGTAGCGGGAGGCGAGGTCACCGACCCGGTTGAGCGCCATCTCGCTCTGCAGCGCAAGCGGCTCGATCTTCTTCTGGAGGTTCGCCGACTTCTGCCGGTTGACCTTCAGCTGCGCCCGGACCTTGTTGTACTGCTCGATGGTGGGCTCCAACTGCTCCCACTTCTTGTCGATCTGCGCCTCGATCTCGTCGACCGTGGGCGCGGCATGTGCCGGCGCGGTCAGCAGACCGGCACCGACCGCCGCCGCGGCGACCAGGATCAGCACCCGGTGCGCGGCGCGTCGCAGGCCGCCAGAGCGAGCAGACGCACTGAGGTCGTGACGATGAGGGGGCATGGTTGCCACCGGCACCGACTCCTTTGCAACCGACCGCCGGGCGCCTCGCGTGAGGGAAGGGCCGAGGCAGACGACCCACAGCGGTCGGTGCCCCACATTAGGGAAGCTTGAGGCGGTAATCAAGGCGAGCGCGGTAACCATCACTGTCGTGCAACCGCTTGCACACAATGGGTATTGGTCCATCACCCAACGATTGCGGTCAATACATCGTCGAGAGTGACCACACCGAGCGGCCGTCGCCCATCGCTGACCAGCACCATGTGCCGCCGCTCCCGGCGCATGGCCAGCAGCAGATCGGCCAACGTACGCTCCGGCGGCACCACCGCCAGCGGCCGGTAGACGTCGGCCGGCACCGGGGACCGGCGACCCTGCCCGGCGTACCCGAGCACGTCCTTGACGTGCACGAAGCCGAGCACCCGACGGGTCGACCGCTGCACCACCGGGAACCGGGACCGGCCGGTCCGGGTCGCCAGCACCTCCAGTGACGCCGGCGACACGTCCTCGGCCACCGTCACCACCGTCGACCACGGTTGCAGCGCGTCCGCCGCCGTCCGCGCGTGCAGGGCCAGCGCGCCGGTGATCCGCGCGTGCTGCTCCGCGTCGAGCAGCCCCTCGGTTCGCGCCTGGGAGACCAACCCGGCCAACTCCTCGGCGGTGAAGACCGTCTTCACCGCCTCGGACGCCTCGATCCGCCAGAACGCGAGGACCCGTCGGGCCGCCCATTTCATAGCGAGCAACAACGGTTTGGTGGCCACACAGAATGCCAGCATCGCCGGGCCGAGCCAGAGCGCGGAGACCTCCGGACCGGCGAGCGTGATGTTCTTCGGCACCATCTCGCCGACGACAGTGTGCAGAAAGACCACCACGCCCAGCGCCAGCACGAACGCCACCGGGTGCACCGCCCGCTCCGGCAGGCCGGCCGCGTGGAACGGCGGCTCCAGCAGGTGGGCCAACGCCGGCTCGGCGATCGCGCCCAGACCCAACGAGCAGACAGTGATGCCGAGCTGCGCGCCAGCGATCATCAACGGGATCTGGTTCATCGCCGACAACGCCCAGCGGGCGCGTTTCGACCCGGCGGCCAGCGGCTCGATCACCGTCCGCCGGGACGCGATGAGCGCGAACTCGCTGCCCACGAAGAACCCGTTGCCGAGCAGCAGCAGCGCTGTCACCAGCAGCTCAGTCATCGTCGTCCGGATCCGCCGGGCGCAACACCCGGACCTGCTCGATCCGGTGCCGCTCCACCTCGACCACAGTGAACTCCCAGCCGCCCGCCTCGACCGTCTCCCCGGCGAGCGGGATGTGCCCGAGCCGGGCCATCAGGAACCCGGCCAACGTCTCGTACGGCCCCTCGGGCAGCCGGAAGCCGGTCTGCTCGGCCAACTCGTCGGAGCGGAGCACACCGTCGACCAGCACTGTGCGCTCACCGCCCGGCACTGTCAGCTCGGCCGACCCGTGGTCGTCCACGCTCGCCGGGTCGAACTCGTCGGCGATCTCTCCGACCAGCTCCTCGACGAGGTCCTCGACGGTCACCACGCCGTCCGTGCCGCCGTACTCGTCGACCACGATGGCCAGGTCGGCCCCGGCCGCCTTCAGCGCGGCCAGGACACCGTCCAGGTTCAGGCTCTCCGGCACGTACACCGGCTCGCGGGCCACCGCGGCGACCCGGGTCGACGCGCGGTCGGCCAGCGGCACGCCCAGCGCGTCCGGCACGCCGGCCACGCCGGTCACCAGGTCCAGGGTCTCCTCGTACACCGGGAAGCGGGTCCGCCCGGTCCGCCGCGACTCCTCCAGCAGCTCGGCCACTGTGGCCGTGGCGCGCAGCGCGACCACGTCCACCCTGGGGGTCATCGCCTCCGCGGCCCGTTTGTCACCGAAGCGGATGGTGCGACGCAGCAGCATCGCGGTGTCGGTGGGCAGTGCGCCGGCCCGCGCCGAGATGCCCGCCAGCAGGCCCAGCTCCTCCGGCGAGCGGGCGCTGGCCAACTCCTCCTGCGGCTCCACGCCGAGTGCGCGGACCAGTCGGTTCGCCGAGCCGTTCAACCCTCGGATCACCCAGCCGAAGGTCCGGGAGAAGGTGTGCATCGGGCCGGCCGTGGCCAGCGCCGCCGGCATGGGCCGGGCCAGCGCCGCGTTCTTCGGCACCAACTCGCCGAAGAGCATGGAGATCAGCGTGGCCAGGGCCAACGCGATGAACGGGGTGAGCCGCTCGGTGCTGTCTCCGGCCAACGGGCGCAGCAGCGGGGTGAAGAGCCGAGCCAGGGCCGGCTCGGCCAGGTAGCCGGTGAGCAGCGCGGTGATGGTGATGCCGAGCTGCGCCCCGGAGAGCTGGAAGGAGAGTTCGCGCAACGCCGTGCGTACCGTCAGTGCGGCCTGGTCGCCCGCGGCGGCCCGCCGGTCGATCTCCGCCCGGTCGACCGTGACCAGGGCGAACTCAGCCGCGACGAAGAACGCGTTGCCCGCGGCCAAGCCGGGCAACTGCACCGCCTGCAAGTTCGACCCGGCCACGGCCAAGACGCTGCTCGCCGAGGCCGGTGGCTTCAGCGGTGAGATGGTCTT
>NZ_JBEXGE010000012.1:0-184715 GCF_040607155.1 Micromonospora sp. NPDC005324
GCCCCCTGTCTTCCGGGCGCCCCCCCCGGGCCCCCTCCCGCCCCCGCGGTTTCAAACCCGCTGGCCCCCGGCGCCGCCGCCGCCCCGCCCCCCCCCCCCCCACCACGGTCTGTCAGATGTCCAGGAACCGGACGTCCTTGGCGTTGCGCTGGATGAACGACCGGCGCGCCTCGACGTCCTCACCCATCAGCACACTGAACAACTCGTCGGCGGTCGCCGCGTCGTCGAGAGTGACCTGACGCAGGGTACGCGTCGCCGGGTTCATAGTGGTTTCCCACAGCTCGGGATAGTTCATCTCGCCGAGGCCCTTGAAGCGCTGGATGTCGTCCGGTTTGGCGTTCGGCTTCTTCTGCTGGCGCAGCGCGATCAGCCCGTCCCGCTCGCGGTCGGAGTACGCGTACTGGGCGTCGTCGCCCTTCTTGTTCCACTTGATCTTGTAGAGCGGCGGGGCGGCCAGGTAGACGTTCCCCATCTCGACCAGCGGACGCATGAAGCGGAACAGCAGGGTGAGCAGCAGCGTCTGGATGTGCTGGCCGTCGACGTCCGCGTCGGCCATCAGCACCACCTTGTGGTACCGCAGCTTCTCCATGTCGAAGTCGTCGTGGATGCCGGTGCCCAGCGCGGTGATCAGCGCCTGGACCTCGTTGTTCTTCAGCACCCGGTCGATCCGGGCCTTCTCCACGTTGAGGATCTTGCCGCGGATCGGCAGGATCGCCTGGGTCCGTGGGTCGCGACCCTGCTTGGCCGAGCCGCCGGCCGAGTCACCCTCGACGATGAACACCTCGGACTCGCGGGGGTCTGTCGACTGGCAGTCGGCCAGCTTGCCCGGCATCGAGCCGGACTCCAGCAGCGACTTGCGCCGGGCCAGCTTGCGCGCCTGCTGGGCGGCGATCCGAGCCCGGGCCGCCTGGGAGGCCTTCGTGATGATCATCTTGGCCTCGGCCGGGTTGCGGTCGAACCAGTCGACCAGCCGGTCGTTGCAGACCCGCTGCACGAAGCTCTTCACCGGGGTGTTGCCCAGCTTGGTCTTGGTCTGGCCCTCGAACTGCGGGTTGGCCAGCTTGACCGAGATGATCGCCGCCAGCCCTTCGCGAATGTCCTCGCCGGAGAGCTTCTCGTCGCCCTTGAGCAGCTTCTTGTCGGTGCCGTACCGGTTGACCACGCTGGTCAGCGCGGACCGGAAGCCCTCCTCGTGGGTGCCGCCCTCGTGGGTGTTGATCGTGTTGGCGAAGGTGTAGACCGACTCGCCGTACGACTCGTTCCACTGCATGGCGATCTCGAGGGACATGCCCTCCTCTTCGGCCTCGAACTCGACCACGGTCTTGTGGATCGGGCTCTTCGAGGCGTTGAGGTGCCGGACGAAGTCCGCGATGCCGCCCTCGTAATAGAAGGTGACCTCGCGCTGCCGGCCGTCCTCCTCCTCGGCCACCCGCTCGTCGAGCAGGTGGATGCGGAGGGCACGGTTGAGGAAGGCCATCTCCTGCAGGCGCCGGTAGATGGTCTGGAAGTCGAAGTCGACGGTCTCGAAGACGTCGGGGTCGGGCCAGAAGGAGACCGCCGAGCCGGTGCGGTCGGTGGTCTCGCCCTTCTCCAGCTGGCTCGGCTTGGAGTTGGTGTAGTGCTGCCGCCACACGGAGCCGGACTTGTGGATCTCGACGAACATCTTGGTGGAGAGCGCGTTCACCACTGACACACCGACGCCGTGCAGACCGCCGGAGACCGCGTACGCCTTGCCGTCGAACTTGCCACCCGCGTGCAGGATGGTCAACGCGACCTCGACACCGGGCTTCTTGAGCTTCGGGTGAAGGTCGACGGGGAAACCACGGCCGTTGTCGGTGACCCGGACGCCGCCGTCGGCGAGCAGCACCACGTCGATGGTGTCGCAGTATCCGGCCAGCGCCTCGTCGACCGCGTTGTCGACGACCTCCCAGACGAGGTGGTGCAGACCGCGCTCGCCGGTGGACCCGATGTACATACCGGGCCGCTTGCGAACCGCCTCCAGCCCCTCGAGAACGGTGATCGACTCTGCGCCGTACTCCTGCTTGTCCTGCGCTGCCACCCTCGGCCACTTTCTCGCGTCAGCCGCGCCGCTAGGGCGCGTCGGGCGCGGGTTCGGCGGACAGGACGCGACGTCGGCGCGTGGACCGGCGCCGGAGACCTCCGGACAGCGGGTCGAACGCGCCGGTCGCCGCGGTTGCCCGCGGATCGCGATCGGCTCGACCCGACGTGGAGAATGAATCTGGGGCTAGCGGCCCCGTCCCACTCCCGCACCGGGTCTTCGTCTCGCTGTCAATCCTACTGTGCCCGGAGGACAGAACCACCACTCGGCACCCTCAGAGAGGCGGCTGAGAAGTCCATAGCCGGCAGAACCCCGCCGCCCACGACTCCCCCCACACGCCAGGCCCCCATCGCACGCGCCGCCCCGGAACGGGTTGACCCGCGGTCGGGCGGGTCGGGGGTCGCGGCCGAAGCGTCAGTGCCGTACGTTTGCGGCGCCCCGGAACCAGCCTTGATCTTTACCGGTTGGAACCGGGACGATCGACCCGATCGACCCGACACGTGCTCTTTAAGAGGTGACAGATGGGGCTGGACAACGTCGCGGTGCACTGGCCGCGGACCGGCCGCTTCTACGATCCGGTGGCGCCGGCCGAGTTCGTCGACTTCGGCGAGATCGTCGACCTGCCGCGCATCTCCGCGCCGACAGCGGCGCTGGCCGAGCTGATCGCGAAGACCGGCACCATCCGGGCGACCGCGTACACCGAGTTGGTGGATCTGCTGCTCGGCCTCGAGGGTGTGTTGTACGCCACAGACGCCGCCGCCGAGGACGAGGATCCGGTGATCGACCCGGACGGCTGCTCCTGGATCGCGAGCGGCATCGAGCGGTTCGTGGCCGCGCACCGCGCGACCGGCGAGGCGGTCACCTTCGATTCGGTGAGCACCGTGCTGCGCTCCCTGCTCGGCGATGGTCGGTTGGCCGAGCAGCAGCTGCGCTGGCTGGAGAGCCGGCTCGACGCGCTGCGCGACGAGCGCGGTGACCCGCCGCAGTGGAACTTCACCTGCGCCGAGCTGGGCGTGCTGGCCGCGTTCTACCGGCGCTGCGCCGAGCGCGGGTTCGCCGTCTACGCCGACGCCTGAGCCGCCGCGTCGGTCTCCGAGGCGGCTGGCCGGTTGGCGGCCGAGATCAGCCGCGTGAGCACCGCGTGGGCGAGGGTGGCCGACTGATGCGCTGGGCCTTCCGGCACCTCGCCGGCCCGGCCGAGGGTGTGCAGGGCGCGGTGCAGGGTGGCTCGGCCGAGGCCCGCGAGGCGTGGAAACGCGACCTGGCCGAGCGCAAGCGCTTCACCCGGGAGCAGCGGGAACGCAGGCGGGCAGCCCGCGCCGCCGACCGGCGCGGCTGAAGCCGGCTCAGCCGTACGTGTCGCGCGGGCCCCGGCCGCGTACCCGGCGTGGGCCCTTCCCCCAGGAGGGCGCGGCCGGGCCGTGAATGTGCAGCTTGCGCACCACGTTGTGACCGACCTCGCTGGCGATCTGCTTGAGCAGCGAGCCGGCGAGCAGCCGCAGCTGCGTGGCCCAGGCGGTCGACCGGGCCTCCACGGTCAGCTCGCCGTTCTCCAACTTCACCGGGCGACTGTTCTGCGCGACCTCCGCGCCGACGACCCGCTCCCAGGCGCCGAACACGGTGGCCTCGGCCGCCGGCTGCTGCCAGCCCCGCGCCTTCAC
Source organism: Micromonospora sp. NPDC005324 (assembly GCF_040607155.1). Taxonomy (NCBI): domain Bacteria; kingdom Bacillati; phylum Actinomycetota; class Actinomycetes; order Micromonosporales; family Micromonosporaceae; genus Micromonospora; species Micromonospora sp. NPDC005324. The sequence goes on from NZ_JBEXGE010000012.1 coordinate 3,721, forward strand.
CAGCCGGTTCAGCACGGCGCTGAGCGGCTGCGGATCGCGCGGATCGGGGCCGGGGCCGGAGTAGCCGCGCAACCGCCGCCCGGAGCCTCCGGCAGCGTCGCCGCCGCCGGGGGTACGCCGGGCGCGGGCCGCCGCCTGCCGTCGGGACAGCGCCGCGTCGAGGACCGCCCGGGCCAGCTCCGGGCCGCTGGCGGCCGCCGCCGACCCACCGGCCGCCGATCCCTCCGCCGCCTTGGGGGTACGCGCAGCAGGGCCGTCGCCGGCCGCTGGCCGTTTGGTGCCTGGCTCATCCGACACGGCGTACCGTCCCTTCGCCGACCTGATAGCGGGTGCCGCGCAGGGCGGCCGGCACGTCGTCGTCCACCGCGCAGGTGACCAGCAGCTGACTCGCCCCGCCGACCAGCTCTGCCAACCGCTCCCGGCGGCCGGTGTCCAACTCCGCGAAGACGTCGTCGAGCACCAGCACCGGCTCGATGCCGTCGGCGCGCAGCAGGTCGTACCCGGCCAGCCGCAGCGCGAGGGCGAACGACCAGGACTCACCGTGGCTGGCGTACCCCTTGGCGGGCAGTGGGCCGAGAGTCAGGGCCAACTCGTCGCGGTGTGGGCCGACCAGGGTGGTGCCCCGCTCGATCTCCGCGGAGCGGGACGCGGCCAGGGCCGCCGTCAGCGCCTCGGCCAGCGCGGCCCGGTCGGTGGTCGGTTCGGCCAGCTCGATCGAGGGCCGGTAGGTGATGCTCGCCGCGCCTCGACCGGCGGCCACCGCGTCGTACGCCTTCGCCACGTGCGGGGTGAGCGCGGCCACCAGCTCCAGGCGGCCGGCGAGCAGCTCGGCCCCGTGCTGGGCCAGGTGGGTGTCCCAGACCGCGAGGGTGCCGAGGTCGCCGCCCCGGGACCCACCGGTCTTGCGGGCCAGGTACGCGGTGCGCAGCAGGGCGTTGCGCTGCTTGACGACCCGCTCGTAGTCGGCCCGCACGCCGGCGAACCGGGGCTGCCGGTTGACCAGCAGGTCGTCCAGGTAGCGGCGGCGCTCGGCCGGGTCGCCCCGGACCAGCTCAAGATCTTCCGGAGCGAAGAGCACCAGCCGGAGCGCCCCGAGCACGTCCCGGGCCCGCCGCGCCGGTGAGCGGCCCAGTCGGGCCCGGTTGGCCTTGCCGGGCACGATCTCCAGCTCGACCAGGAGCTCGCGGCCGTCGTGCACCACGGCGCAGCGGATCACCGCTGACGTGGCGCCCATCCGGACCAGAGGCGCGTCGGTGGCGACCCGGTGCGAGTCCAGGGTCGCCACGTAGCCCAGCGCCTCGACGAGGTTGGTCTTGCCGACGCCGTTGGCGCCGATCAGGACGTTCGCTCCCGGCTGGAGGTCGACGGCCACCCGCTCGTACGAGCGGAAGTCGACCAGTTCCAGCCGGTGAACGTACACAGGTTGTGGATACCGCTCAGCGCTTGTGGACGGCGTGGCCACCGAACTGCTGACGCAGCGCGGAGACGGCCTTCATGGCGGGCGAGTCCTCCTGCCGTGAGGCGAACCGGGCGAACAGCGAAGCGGTGATGACGTTCAGCGGCACCGCCAGCCGGACCGCCTCGTCGACCGTCCACCGGCCCTCGCCGGTGTCCTCCGTGTAGCCGCTCAGGTCCGCCAGCTCCGGGTCCTCGTCGAGCGCCCGGTCCAGCAGGTCGAGCAGCCAGGAACGGACGACGGTGCCCTCCCGCCAGGACTTGATGACACCCGGCACGTTGGTCACCAGCTCCGAGGCGGCCATCAGCTCGTAGCCCTCGGCGTAGGCGTGCATCAGGCCGTACTCGATGCCGTTGTGCACCATCTTCGAGTAGTGCCCGGCGCCGACGGGGCCGGCGTGCACGAAGCCGAACTCACCCTCCGGCTTGAGCGCGTTGAAGATCGGCATCAGGCGGTCCACGTGCTCCTGGGCGCCGCCGACCATCAGCCCGTAGCCGTTCTGCCGGCCCCAGACGCCGCCGGAGACCCCGACGTCCAGGTAGCCGATGCCCCGCTGGTTGAGCCGCTCCGCGCGGGGCGCGTCGTCGCTGAAGCGCGAGTTGCCGCCGTCGATGATGATGTCGCCCTCGCCGAGCACCTCGGCGAGCTCGTCGATCGTGGCGTCGGTGACACCGGCGGGCACCATGACCCAGACCGCGCGGGGCGACTCAAGCTTCTCTGCCAGGCCCGCGATGGTCGTGACGTCGCTGATCTGCGCGTTGTGGTCGAAGCCGACCACCTCGTGCCCGGCCGAACGCAACCGCTCCCGCATGTTGCCGCCCATACGGCCGAGTCCTACCAGGCCGAGCTGCATGTGTTCCTACCTCCGTGGATCTGGTGTTGCTGGGCGCGATCAGCGCGAGACGCGGATCGGCATGATGAGGTACCGGTACCCCGGAATGACCTCGCCATCCTCGCCGGCGGGGGAGATCACCGCGGGCTTGAAGGCGTCGACGAACGAGAGCACGGCCGTCTGGGCGCCCAGGTTTGCCAGACCGTCGATGAGGTACTGCGGGTTGAAGCCGATGGTCAGTGGCTCACCGGTGAAGGTGGCCTCCATCGCCTCGCTGGCCCGTGCCTCCTCGGAACCGCCGGCCTCGACCACCAGGCCGTCGGCGCTGAAGCTGAGCAGCACCGGGGTGGTCCGTTCGGCGACCAGCGCGACCCGCTTGACCACCTCGATCAGCGTGCTGACCGGCACCCGGGCCGCGGCGTTGTGGGTGGCCGGGAAGAGCGACCGCACCGGCGGGTAGTTGGCACCGTCGAGCAGCCGGCTGGTGGTGCGTCGGGTGCCGCCGGCGAGGCCGACCATGCCCTCGCCCGCGGCGCCCTGGGCGAGGGCGAGCGTGACCTCGCCGCCCAGCGGGCCGAGGGCCTTGGCGGTGTCGTTCAGGGTGCGGGCCGGCACCAGGGCGTTGATGCTCACCTCGGGGTCGTCCGGCCGCCACTGGATCTCGCGCAGCGCCAACCGGTAACGGTCGGTGGCGAGCATCGACAGGGTGTCGCCGGACAGCTCGACGCGGACACCGGTCATCATCGGCAGCGTCTCGTCGCGACCGGCTGCGATGGCCACCTGGGCCACGGCGGTGGCGAACGCGGCGGCGTCGACAGTGCCGGCGCTCTGCGGCATCTCGGGCAGCGCTGGGTAATCCTCCACCGGCATGGTGGGCAGGGTGAACCGGGCGCTGCCGCAGACCAGCTCGAGGTGCGCGCCGACCGCGGCGATGTCGACCGGCTTGGCCGGCAGCGCCTTGGTGATCTCGGCGAGCAGGCGGCCGGAGACGAGCGCGGCGCCGTCGGCGTCGCCCTGCACCTCGACGGTCACCTGGCTGGAGACCTCGTAGTCGAACCCGGAGACCCGCAGGTTGCCGTCGGTGACGCGGAGCATCACCCCGGCGAGCACCGGTACGGATGGCCGGTTGGGCAGGCTCTTCGCGGTCCACGCCACAGCCTCGGCGAGCGCGTCGCGCTCCACTCGGAACTTCATCAATGCCTCCGCGTCGACGTCAGCGACAACTCTCTCATGCCGACCGCTGCCTACCGTCCCGCCCGACCGTGCGGGTACCCATCGCACCTTAGGGCGCGGGGACATCGGCTGTGCGCCCGACCCCATGGATCGTGTCGATGCTGACCGGCTGATCCGACAGCGTTCGGCCCGATCCACAGAAAGCCCAACGGTGATGATTGGTTTTTGTTCTCTTAGAAGAGATAACTCATCGTCTTCATCGCACCTGTGCAAACTGTGGAAAACCGAAGTCTGGGCAGCTCAGACAGGTTATCCACCGGTGATTTAGCTGTGGAGAACCCGGGGTGCAACCGGCCTGTGTGTCCACAGCCCGGTGACGACGGCCGGTTGTCCACCGTTGTCCACCGGTTATCCACCGGTAATCCACCGACTTTCTCCCCAAGCCTGTGGATCGCGGGGAAGATCACCATTGCCGTCATCCCCAGAACCTTCAACAGCTCGTACACAGGTTGACGATGATCGGTGGATAACCTGGCCGTCGTCCCCAGGCGTCCACAGCCTCGTACACAGGGTTTTTCCACAGCCTGTGGGTAACTGGCGGAGGACGGACCGTAGTTATCCACCGACGGTGGACAGCGAGCTGTGGATAACGAGTGGGGATCGAGGCGGTCACGGCCTCGATGCTGTGGTCTCCACCATGTCGAGAGTCCAGCTGACCGACCCAAAAAGAACGCCCGACCGGAGATCCGGCCGGGCGTGTTCCGGGCTGTACGCCGCCGTACGGCGGTCGTACGCCTCAGCTGTTCTGCTTGATCCGGTTGGTCAGCTCGGCGATCTGGTTGTAGAGCGAGCGGCGCTCCGCCATCTGCTGACGAATCTTGCGGTCGGCGTGCATGACAGTGGTGTGGTCCCGGCCACCGAACGCCTGCCCGATCCGGGGCAGCGACAGCTCGGTCAACTCCCGACACAGGTACATGGCCACCTGGCGGGCGTTGACGAGCACACGGGACCTGGACTGGCCGCGCAGATCCTCCAGGCTCACTCCGAAGTAGTCAGCGGTCGAGGCCATGATCTGGTCGGCGTTGATCTCCGGACCGGCGCCGTCGGGCATGAAGTCCCGAAGCACCTCCTCGGCCAGCGACAGCTCGACTGTCGACCGGGTCAGGCTCGCGAACGCGGTCACCCGGATCAGCGCGCCCTCCAGCTCCCGGATCGAGTTCGACACCCGGGAGGCGATGAACTCCAACACGTCCGGCGGGGCGTACATCCGCTCCTGCGCCGCCTTCTTCTGCAGGATCGCGATCCGGGTTTCCAGATCCGGCGGCTGGATGTCGGCCAGCAGCCCCCACTCGAACCGGGTTCGCATCCGGTCCTCGAGGGTGGCGAGCTGGCGCGGCGACCGGTCGGAGGTGATCACGATCTGCTTGTTGGCGTTGTGCAGCGTGTTGAAGGTGTGGAAGAACTCCTCCTGGGTGCGCTCGCGGTTCTCCAGGAACTGGATGTCGTCGATCAACAGGATGTCGACGTCGCGGTAGCGCCGCTGGAACGCGCTGGTCTTGTCGTCCCGGAGCGAGTTGATGAAGTCGTTGGTGAATTCCTCGGTCGAGACGTACCGGACCGAGCGGGCGTTGCCGAGTGTCGTGGCGTAGTGCCCGATGGCGTGCAGAAGGTGTGTCTTGCCCAACCCGGAGTGCCCGTAGATGAACAGCGGGTTGTACGCCTTGGCCGGTGACTCCGCCACCGCCACGCTCGCCGCGTGGGCGAAGCGGTTGGACGAGCCGATGACGAACGTCTCAAACATGTACTTCGGGTTGAGCCGGTTGCCGCCGGTGTCGGCACCGGGCAACCGTCGGTCGTCACGGCCACCGGTCCGATGGTCCACCGCGCTGCGACCCGGGCCGCTGTCCGTTCCGCTGTCCCGAGGGAGCGAACGGATCACGTGCTGGTCGCGCGGCGACGCCGAGTCGTCCCGGTAGCGGGGCTCGTAGGGGCGGGTGTCCGGGCCGGGCGGATCCAGGCGGGCGGCCTGGTCGTCGTAGCCGCGCCGGTCCGGGCCCGGTCGGGAGGGCCGCAGGGGCTCCGCGAAAGAGGCGCTGAACAACGCCTCCTGCCCGTCCCTGCTGGCGGGAATCAACCCCGCGCGATGCCCCTCCATGCTCGGCGCGAGCGGCGGACCCGCCGGCGCGGGCGGCGCCACCGGATCGGTGCGCGGCACGGAGGACTGCTCAGGGATCATCGCGTCGGCCGACGGTCGAGAGCCGTGGTCGTCGTCGAACGGCGCGAGACCCGGGCCGTCGATGTCGAGCTGCCCGGTCTCCGGAGCGCTGCGGTAGACGGTGCCGGCCGGTCGGCCGGTGGCGTCCTCGGCCACCCGAACGGTGACCGCTACCTGGATCGGTCGGCCGAGCCGGCGGGTGAGCGCCTCGGTGATGGCCGGGCGCAGCCGTGACTCGATCACGTCGCGGGTGAACGCGTCCGGAACGGAGAGCAGTGCGGTGTCCTCGACGATCGCTCGCAGCCGGGTCAGTCGGAGATAGGCACGCTGCTGGGCGGAGATGATCTCGTCGGCGAGCTCGTCGGTCGCCGCTAACCACACCGCGGCAAGGTCGGTCGTACCGGCCACCGTCGTGCCACCCCCTCGCTTCTGCTCCCGGCCGCCGCTGTCTGCCAGCCGGCCGTCCCGGGCCCGCCGCGTTCGCGGGTGGAACAACACCCACCCGGACGGTCGACCGGTGGTCATCCACAAGTTATCCACAGCCTGTGTACCGACCGATTGTGGCCGCCGCCGGACGCGGGTGGGACCTGCCCCTGCCTGAACGGGCGCTGAAGCGGGTTCACCGTGCCGAACGATTCACTGCCATGTCCGGTCTTGCCTGCGCGACGACCGGACCTTCCGACGCTCACCGCAATCGGGCACGGTAACAGCGTTGTCCCTGCGCCATCAACCGGCGACGCGGCGGCGCCCTTGTCGGCATCAGCGAAAAGCGCCCTTCGGCCTCGGGCGCGTCCCCGTTGTCCACTGCTCGGGGTGTTTGACGGTCATTGCCCCCCTGCGTAGGCTGGAACGGCTGCTTTCTCGCCCTCTGCTAGGGTGATGGTGCTTGCTGTCCGCGGTCGCATCCCCGCATCGCCGAGGTCCCCGCTCCGCTGGACAGCACCGATCGTGGGCCACCGTCGAGGTGGCCTGGACCACCACACGACCCCGGCGATCCCGTCGCGCGGGGCGCGTACGAAAACGGAGAGCCTGACGTGAGCAAGCGCACCTACCAGCCGAACAACCGCCGGCGCGCGAAGACCCACGGCTTCCGGCTGCGCATGCGCACCCGTGCCGGCCGTGCCATCCTGTCGAGCCGTCGCGCCAAGGGTCGCACCACCCTGTCGGCCTGAGCCGACCGGGCCGGTCCAGGGGACGTGGGCAGTCGTGCTGGCCGCCGCACAGCGACTGCGGCGCAGCACTGACTTCGCCGCAGCGGTTCGCGGTGGCCGTCGCGCCGGACGTGGCGCCGTCGTGGTCCACCTGGCCGTGGCGGTGACCGTCGACCCCAGCACACCGACCTCGCCGGAGCCGGCACGGGACAACAGTGCGGAGCAGTCGTCCGCGCCCTCCCGTGCCGGCTTCGTCGTGTCTAAGGCGGTCGGCAACGCGGTGACCCGTAACCGGGTCCGGCGCCGACTGCGGGCGCTGGTCCGGGAACGGTTGACCGACCTGCCCACCGGCAGCACCCTGGTCGTCCGGGCGCTCCCCGCCGCGGCGCAGGCGTCGTACCCCCGGCTCGCCACCGACCTGGACGCCGCCATCGCGGTCGCCCGGTCGCCCCGCGAACGGCGGCCCCGATGACCGGCACCGAGCAGAGCAGCCCACGGCCGTCGACAACAGGTGCCAAGGTGCTGATCGCGCCCATCATCGCGTACCGTCGGTGGATAAGTCCGGCACTGCCGGCTCGCTGTCGGTTCTACCCGTCGTGCAGTGCGTACGCCCAGGAGGCGGTCGTCCGGCACGGCGCGCTCCGGGGAGCCGTGCTGGCGGCCCGGCGGTTGTTGCGCTGCCACCCCTTTCACCCTGGTGGATATGACCCGGTGCCGGAGCCGGGCGGCCGCCGTCGTGCTGATGTGACTGGAGCCCCGAATTGAGTCTGAGTCTCGACTGGATCTACTACGCGATTTCGTGGATCCTGCTGACCTGGCACTCTGCCTGGGACGCCATCGGGGTGCCCGTCGGCGCGGTGATCGGCACCAACTTCGCCTGGATCCTGTCCATCATCTTCCTGGTGGTCACCGTCCGGGTGATCCTGTTCCCGGTCTTCGTCAAGCAGATCAAGTCGCAGCGGGCGATGCAGGCGCTCCAGCCCAAGGTCAAGGAGCTTCAGGAGAAGCACAAGGGTGACCGGGAGACGCTCCAGAAAGAAATGATGGAGCTCTACAAGAAGGAGAAGGCCAACCCGCTGATGGGTTGCCTTCCGATGTTCCTTCAGATCCCGGTCTTCCTGGGCCTCTTCCACGTGCTGCGCCGGCTCGACCCGGACAAGCAGAGCAAGACCCTCTACGGCTGGACCGTCGACCAGTTCCAGAGCGCCTCGGAGGCGAAGCTCTTCACCGCCCCGATCGCCGGCAAGTTCGGCTCCACGGCCGACGAACTGGCCAGCCTCGGCGCCAACGGCACCACCGTGAAGATCATTGCTGGTGTCCTGGTCCTGGTCATGATCGCGACCACCTACCTGACCAGCCGTCAGATGATCCTCAAGACCGGCTGGGCCGAGGACCCGCAGCAGCGGATGATCCAGCGACTGATGCTCTACGGCATCCCCGCGTCGCTGCTGATCTCCGGCGCGATCTTCCCGATCGGCGTCATCATCTACTGGGTCACCAACAACCTCTTCACCCTCGGCCAGCAGCAGTGGGTGCTGCGGAAGTTCCCGCCGCCGGTGACCGCCAAGAAGGCCGTCGCCCCCGCCGCCACCCGCAACCCGGTGCAGCCCGCCAAGTCCGGTGGCCTGTTCGGCCGCGGCAAGGCGGCCCCGCCGGCGCCGGTCAAGGCGACCGCGCCCAAGGTTGCCGGGCCGAAGCCGGGTGCCAAGCCGGTGAACAACCCGAAGAAGAGCCGCCCCGCCAAGCGGCAGGGCTGACCTGCGAGGGCCGCCGCCGGTGATCCGGCGGCGGCCCGTTCCGCACCGCGCAGCCGCCGTACGGCCGGCGCCGGGCGGAACCGACCGCGCACCGCGCGGCCACGGGCGACACTGCCCGTACAGACGTGCCTGTGGGCACCGGCGACCTCCCGCCGGCCCCGGGAAACCAGTCGGACCCCACGGTCCGGCCGAGCGAGTACGGAGATGAGACCGTGACCGAGACCAGCATCCCCCGCGCCGAGCAGTCCCTGGACGAGGAGGAGACCGCCACGCTCGCGGTGGACGGCGACGACACCGAAGCCGATGACACCGAGGCGGACGACGACACCGACACCGCCGCCGCCGGCACCCGGGTGAAGAAGGCTGTGGGCGAGGGCGACCTGTTCCGGCAGAGTGAGATCGCCGCCGACTACGTCGAGGGCCTGCTCGACATCCTCGACTACGACGGCGACATCGACGAGCTGGTCGCCGCCGGCCGTCCGATGGTCGAGGTGGTCGGCGAGCGGCTGCAGAATCTGGTCGGTCAGCGCGGGGCCACCCTGGAGGCTCTCCAGGAGCTGACCCGCCTTGCCGTCTTCCGGCAGACCGGTACGCCGAGCCGCCTGCTGCTCGACGTCGGTGGCTACCGGGCGAACCGCCGCAAGGAACTCGCCGCGGTCGCCAAGAACGCTGTCGAGAAGGTCAAGGAGTACGGCGAGCCGGTCCGCCTGGAGGCGATGTCCGCGTTCGAGCGCAAGTGCGTTCACGACGTCGTCAACGCCATGTCCGGCGTGGCGAGCGAGTCCGAGGGTGTGGAGCCGAACCGGCGCATCGTCGTACGGCCGGCGGACTGACCGGGTGACCCACGACGACATCACGGCCGACGCCGTGTCCGGCCCGGGCGGCACGCCGCCCGGGCCGTCCGCTGTCCGTCCCGCTCCCTTCGACGCCGACGCCGACTCGACCGGGCGTGACACCGCCCCGTCACCGGCCGACGCGGCGTTGCCACCCGAGCTGGCCCCGGCCGCGCTGACCCTCTTCGGTGACCGTCTCGACCTGGCCGCCGCGTACGCCGAACTGCTTGCCACCGACGGGGTGGTCCGCGGCCTGATCGGCCCCCGGGAGGCACCCCGCATCTGGGATCGGCACCTGCTCAACTGCGCTGCGGTCGCGGAGCGGATCCCGTCCGGCGCGACGGTGCTCGACGTCGGCTCCGGCGCCGGTCTGCCGGGTCTCGTCCTGGCCATCGCTCGCCCCGACCTCACTGTCACCCTGATCGAGCCGCTGGCCCGGCGGACGTCGTTCCTGATCGAGGTCGTCGAGCGACTCGGTCTGGCCAAGTCGGTGCGGGTGTTCCGTGGCCGGGCCGACGAGGCGGCCAGCGGGTCGAGCGGCCGGGAGCCGATCAGCGGAGACGTGGTGACTGCCCGCGCGGTCGCGCCCCTGGATCGGCTCGCGGGCTGGAGCCTTCCCCTGGCGGTTCGCGGTGGCCGGCTGCTGGCGCTCAAGGGCTCGTCCGCCGCGGCCGAGATCGAGGAGCACGCCGAGGTGGTCACGCGACTCGGCGGCGGAGAGCCGACCGTGCAGCTCTGCGGCGTCGGGGTGATCGACCCTCCCACCACGGTCGTGGAGATCGTGCGCGAGCGGATGGTCGGCCCGGCCCGCCCGACGGCCAAGAAGCGCGCCCGGGGTGGACGCTCCCGCCGAGGTTGACACTTCGCGCCATCGGGCTTCCGGCCGGTGGGTTGCCTCGTTGTACCGGTACGGATGGACGAGGGGATGAGAACCCGACGTGGACCGGCCGCGCCCGTCCGCCGTAGGCTGACCGCGCGTCGATAGTGTGGAGCGGGTGACGGACGTCGCGGGTCTCCGACCGCTCCCGCGGGCCGTACGCTCCGGGTTGCGGGCGAGGATGCGGCAAGTTGACCGGGGCGCGGACCGACCATCCGAAGCGGGCAGGGATGACAGGTGCATGACGACGGCAGGTACGACGATCCACGCGTGACCGGGTCGACCAGCGATCCCGTTTCACGTGAAACCGACTACCCAAGCTGGTCGCCCGGCGCGACCGGGCCATCGACCCGACCTACCGACGGCGATCCGCCGGCAGCGCTCGACCCGCCGTCGGGCGCAGGGCGGCCCGAGGGTTCGGCCATTCCGGAGCCGGCGACTGGTCGTCGGGCGCCGGAGGCGTCGAGTCGACCGGTCAACGCCGCCGAGGTGCGGTCGACCGCGGGTCGCCGTAACACCGCCGCAGCGGTTCGCTTCGAGCCGGCCGTTCCACACCAACCCACTGCGGCGGCCGTTCGGGACGCCGCGCCGGTGGTCGCCGACGCACCGGTCGCTTCGACCGAGTCGTTGGCTGCCGTGGCGGCCGACCCCACGTATGTTTCACGTGAAACCCCGACGCGCGAAGAGGATGACCCACCGTTGGCTATGGAGGCGATGCGCGCCGTGCAGATCCTGAATCCCAGTGGCGAGGTGACCATGCCTCGACCGGACCGGACCCGGGTCATGTGCGTCGCCAACCAGAAGGGTGGCGTGGGTAAGACCACCACCACCGTCAACCTTGCGGTGGCGCTCGCCCTGCACGGCAACCGGGTGCTCGTAGTCGACCTCGACCCGCAGGGCAACGCCTCGACCGGGCTCAACGTCCCGCACCACACCGGTATCCCCGACGTGTACGACTGCCTGATCAACAGCGTGCCGCTGGCCGAGGTGGCACAGGCGGTCGAGGGCATCCCCAACCTCTGGTGCGTACCCGCGACCATCGACCTGGCCGGCGCGGAGATCGAGCTGGTGTCGGTCGTGGCCCGGGAGACGCGCCTGGACCGGGCGATCGCTGCCTACCCGGGCGAGTTCGACTACGTCTTCATCGACTGCCCGCCCTCGCTCGGCCTGCTCACCGTCAACGCTCTGGTTGCCGCGCAGGAGGTGCTGATCCCGATCCAGTGCGAGTACTACGCGCTGGAAGGGCTCAACCAGCTGATCAACAACATCAACCTGGTACGCCAGCACCTCAACCCGAAGCTCGACGTCTCCACCATCCTGCTGACGATGTACGACCGCCGCACCCGGTTGGCCGACGCCGTCGAGCAGGACGTCCGGAACCACTTCGGCGACAAGGTCCTCCAGGCGGTCATCCCCCGTAACGTCCGGGTCTCCGAAGCGCCGAGCTACGGCCAGTCCGTGATGACCTACGATCCCGGTTCGCGGGGTGCCACGAGTTACTTCGAGGCCGCCCAGGAGATCGCCGAGCGGGGCGTCAAGGAGCCGGTGGGCCGGAATGCGTAGTGCGGACGAGTCGCTGGGAGGCGTGGCATGAAGAACCGTCCTCGGGGCGGTCTGGGTAGGGGCCTGGGCGCGCTGATCCCGACCGGGCCGGCGCCGGGTGCCGCTGGCACCGCGACGGCCGAGCCGGAGAACGAGCACCTGGACGACGACGGCGGCACCGACGCCGTCGCCGCTGTGCCCGCCGGAGCGCCAGTCCGCGAGCCGGAGCCCGTGCTGAGCCCGGTGCCCGGTGCTCGATTCGCCGAGATCCCGGTCGACGCGATCATGCCCAACCCGAAGCAGCCCCGCCAGGTCTTCGATGAGGAGGCGCTGGAGGAGCTGAAGACCTCGATCCAGGAGGTCGGCTTCCTCCAGCCCATCGTCGTTCGGCAGCTCGACGACGAGAAGTACGAACTGGTGATGGGCGAGCGGCGCTGGCGGGCCGCCCAGGCGGTGGGGCGGGAGAGCATCCCGGCGATCGTCCGGGACACCCGTGACGACGCCATGCTCCGCGACGCCCTGCTGGAGAACATCCACCGGGCCAACCTGAACCCTCTGGAAGAGGCCGCCGCCTACCAGCAACTGCTGGAGGAGTTCGGCGCCACCCACGAGGAGTTGGCCCGCCGGATTGGCCGGAGCCGCCCGCAGATCTCCAACACCATCCGACTGCTGAACCTGCCCGCGCAGGTGCAGCGCCGGGTTGCCGCCGGCATCCTCTCGGCGGGGCACGCCCGCGCTCTGCTGAGCCTCGACGAGGCGGAGGCGCAGGAACAGTTGGCCCTGCGGATCGTGGCCGAGGGACTGTCCGTTCGGGCGACCGAGGAGATCGTGGCCTTGGCGCTCAACGACGGGCCGGCGAAGGGCCAGGCCGCGAAACGACGACCCAAGGCGCACGCGCCGGCCCTGACCGATCTCGCCGATCGCCTGTCCGACCGGTTCGACACCCGCGTGAAGGTGGACATCGGCCGGAGCAAGGGCAAGATCACGATCGAGTTCGCGACGGTGGACGACCTTGAACGGATCGTCGGGATCATCGGAGTGCAACAGGAGGCGAGCGGGGAGGACTGACCCCCGCTCGCCCACGGCCGCGCCACCCATTGGGGGCGCGGCCGTTCTGCGTTCCGGGGTCGTCGCGTTTCACGTGAAACAGCCGGCGGCTCTGATTCAGCGGATCGACAGGCCCTGCGGTTCGTCGTCGTCCTCGGCTCGCCCAGCCAACCCGGTGTCCCTCTCTGGCGGCAGGAGGCGTCGGCGGAGAGCGGTGGGGCGGGATGGGGCCGGTCGCGCCCAGCCCGCACGCGCGACAGCACAATCGGCGGTCGGCGGTCGGCGGTCGGCGGACAGGGGCCTGAGGACTGCGGACTGCGGACGGCGGGGCGCGGACTGCGGTCGGCGGGGCGCGATGGCGGTGGGCGCGGTGTTGGGCGACGAACCCCCGCTTGCGAGCTGCTTCTGGCGGAGCGGATGCCGTGGCGGGCGTCCGGTGGCGGCCCTGAGTGGGTGCGGCACCGCGCGGACCTCTACACGCGTCGCAGAAGGCTCGTTGATGGTCCACTCGCCCGCAACCACCCCCTGCGTCGATCAAAGCGCCAGCGAGCCGCTGAGTGCCGCAAAACGGCATCTCCGTGGTCATCGCAGGGGGGCGGAGGCTCCCGATCGCGTTCAATCTGGCGGAGCAGCCTCGCAACGACCTTGGTGGGAGTCCGCGCCGCTGGACCGTCGGACCGCAAGAACTGGGGTGTACGAGCGATAGGCCAGTGGCAGTTCGGCCCCGGACTGCCGGCTCGCCTTCGCTGCCCGGCCCGGACCGCCGGACTCACTTCGCCGCCTTGCGCGCCGTTTCACGTGAAACCGAGTCAGCGCCTCGGTAGCCCTGATCGAAACCACGGGGGTCGGAGCGGCGGTCAAGCGGAGTCGCTCCCCGTCTCATACGCTCGACACCGGTGATGCGAACCGACCTCCCCGCCTTTGGGCATCCGGAGCGTCCGGGCGTCCGGGGCATCCGGGCGTCCGGAGCGTCCGGGCATCCGGGCGTCCAGGCCGCAAGGGCCGAGGTCTGTGCTGACACGGGTCCGCTAACGAGCCAGGGCCGTCACCACTGACGCGTGCCAAACGGGCCAGTGAGGGGCTATCGGCGGCTGGGTGCCGCGCCGGCGGCGGCATGCGGTGCCGATCGGAGGGCCCTCGTTCAATTCCGTCCCCGGTGGCCGTCGGCGCCGTCCATTTGCGGTTCGCGGACAACGACCGACCGGCCGAAAAGTTATCCACACCGGTTGTCCACAGGCACCCCCCGTTTCACGTGAAACAGCGCGTGGGAGCGGGTGTGAGCCTGTGGATGACGGCCTGTGTTCAGGATCTCGGCAGCCTGTGGATATCGCCTCTCGGTGCCCGCGCGACCACGCGGACCTGATCGACGGCGGGCACCGATCCGGTCGCCCGGGACCGCTCGAACAGGTAGGGACAGCGGTGCCAGACTCGGTTAGGGTCAGCGTCGTGCACGACAACCCTCCCTCAGTCCCGGACTTCACCCAGTGGCCGTCATTTCCCTTCGAGGGTGACCTCCACGTGAAGCAACTCGATGATCCGGTCCCGGTCGAACCGCCCCGGAAGGGCGAGGGTCTCCGGGAATGCACCGCCTGCAACGCGCCCGACGACGCCTACATCTGGGTGGGCGAGCGGTGGCGGGTCCGCGCCATGGACCGGCCCACCGGCCTGCCCATGGTGCTCATCCTGGAATCGCGCACCCACCTCGACCTCGGCGACCTGCCGAACCTGCTGGCCGCCGAGCTGGGGGTGATGACCGTACGTCTGGAGCGGGCCATCCGGTCACTCGACGGCGTGGCGCGGGTGCACGTCAATCGCTGGGGCGACGGCTCGGCTCATCTGCACATGTGGTTCCTCGCCCGCCCATACGGCCGCCTTCAGCTGCGGGGCACGTTCCTTTCTCTGTGGGACTCGATCCTGCCGCCGATCTCCGAGGCACAGTGGCGGGAAAATCTGGCGCTCGTCGCCGCCTGGCTCGCCGAGTTCGGTGGCCGCCCGCTCGCCGAGCCGCCCCGCATCCAGTGGCAGGCGCCGTCCAGTCTGCTGGCCCAGTCCGCTGCCGCGGATGCCGCTGCCGCAGCGGAGGCCGCCTCAGCGGCAGCAGCCGGAACGGAGTCGGTCTCGGTCATCGAGGCGGCGGAGGAGATCCCGGAACCAGCGCTCGACTCCACTCCCGATCCGACCGACGCCGACAGCGGGCCCCCGGCCGATCCGGTCGTGGACCCGGATGCTGATGCCGGCTCGACGACGACCACCGTTCCCGGCCGGACGGCTGAACCCGCCCGGGCTGGCACGGTCACCGGGCCGGCGGCTGAACCCGCTCGGACGGCATCCGCCGCCGATCTGCCCGGCACCTCGGCCGCCGTCGCCCGGGACTCCACCGCCGCAGCACCCGACGGCGCTACCACGACGGCCACCGACGGACTCCACGTCGGCCCGGCAAGTGAAAGCGCCGACGAGGTTCCCGCCAACCCGGCCGCGTCCGAGCCGGCCAACGGGGAGGCCGTCAGCAAGGACATCCCCGAGAACGGCGTCGGAGGCACCGGCACTCCGGGCCCAGCTGCGCGCGCCAACGGCAGCGACACACCCGACGTACGCGCGACCCACTGAACTGACGACCATGAGGTTGACGCCGACAGGCCAACCTCATGGTCGTCCGACGGGTTGGCGGGTAGGTCAGTGCTTGGTGAGGCGGGCGGCTGCTCGGGCGACCAGGGTGCCGAGGAGTCGGCCGAAGTCCAGCCCGGCCGCCTGCACGGCGAGCGGAAGCAGTGACGTCTCCGTCATGCCGGGCGAGACGTTGACCTCCAGCACGTGCGGCTGGCCGGCCGCGTCCACGATCACGTCGACGCGGGAGAGATCCCGTAGACCGAGCGCTGTGTGCGCGGCGAGGGCCACGTCGGCGACAGTGGCAGCCACCTCCGGGTCCAGCCGGGCCGGGGCGTGCCAGGTGGTCCGTCCCGCGGTGTAGCGGGCGGCATAGTCGTACACGCCGTTGGGCGGCACGATCTCCACCGGCGGCAGCGCCTGCGGGCCGTCGCCGAGGTCGACGACGGAGACCGCCACATCAATCCCCGGCACGTACCGCTCCACCAGCGCCGTGGAGTAGTACGCGAAGCAGCCGACCATCGCGGCGGGCAGCGCGGCCGCGTCCCGGACCACAGCCCCGCCCAGCCCGGACCCGCCCTGTGCCGGCTTCACCATCAGGGGTACGCCCAGGCGGTCGACGATCCGGTCCAGGACGGCGACCGCGCCAAGCTCGGAGAAACGATCGTGTGGAAGCGCCACCCAGTCGGGGGTGGGGATGCCGGCCTCGCGGAGCACCGCCTTGGCCGAGGGCTTGTCCCAGGCGACCCGGGAGGCCCGAGCGTCGCAGCCGACGTACGGAACGTCGCACAGATCCAGCACCCCGCGCAGTGACCCGTCCTCGCCGGTCGCACCGTGCAGTGCGATCACCACCGCGTCCGGCGGGTCGGCCGCGAGCGCCGGCAGTAGCGCGACGTCAGCGTCTCGCAGCTCGGCCTCCACCCCGACGGCGCGCAGCGCGTCGAGCACCCGACGACCGGAGCGCAGCGACACGTCCCGTTCGTAGGAGAGCCCACCGGCGAGCACCACGACGCGCAGGTCGGCCGAGATGGCGGAATCGGTCACGAGGAGGTGCTCGGCGGTCGTACCCATGCCGGCATCATGCCAAGTCGGGCCCGGGCACGTCGGAGCCGGCCCGGCCGCGTCGGCTGGCGGCGCCACCCACGGCACCGAAGACCCGGCGCATCGCGATTTCCTGCTCCATCACACCGGCCAGCCGGCGGACGCCCTCGCGGATCCGCTCCGGCGGCGGGAAGCTGAAGTTGAGCCGCATGGCGTCGGTGCCGGTGCCGTCGGCGTAGAAGCCGGTGCCGGGAACGTAGGCCACCCGGGCGGCGACCGCTCGCGGCATCATGGCCTTCGAGTCGAGCCCGTCGGGCAGGCTGGCCCACACGAAGAGACCGCCGGCCGGTGTGGTCCAGCTGGTGCCCTCGGGCATCAGGTCGGCCATCGCGTCGAGCAGAGCGTCCCGGCGTTCCCGGTAGACCTCGCGATAGACCTTGAGCTGCTGCCGCCAGGGCATCGTGCTCAGATAGGTGGCCACCGCGGCCTGGGCGAAACCGCTGGGGCAGAGGATCTGCGCCTCGCTGGCGATGACCAGTTTGTCGCGGACCGCGTGCGGCGCCAGGATCCAGCCGACCCGCAGCCCGGGGGCGAAGGTCTTGGAGAACGTGCTGAGGTAGAAGACGCCGTCGCGGCGGCGGGCCCGCAGGGGGGCCGGGGCCTCACCCTCGAACCCCAGTTGGCCGTACGGGTCGTCCTCGACGACGAGCAGCCCGGCGCGCTCGCAGATGTCGAGCACCCGTTCCCGGCGCTCCTCGCTGAGCGTCACGCCGGTCGGGTTCTGGTAGGTGGGGATCGTGTAGAGGAACTTGACCCGCCGGCCCGCGCGGGCCAGGTCGGCGATGGCCGTCTCCAGTGCCTCCGGGATCAGCCCGTCCGCATCCATCGGTACGTGGACGACCTGCGCCTGGGCGGCCTGAAACACGCCGAGCGCACCGACGTACGTCGGCCCCTCGGCGAGCACCACGTCTCCCGGGTCGAGGAAGAGCCGGGCCACCAGGTCCAGTGCCTGCTGCCCGCCCACGGTGACCACGACGTCCTCCGGGGAGGCCCCGCACGCGGCGTCGATCCCGGAGAGCGACATGACCTCGCAGATCCGCTCGCGCAGCTCGAGGGTGCCCTGACCGATGCCGTACTGGAGGGTGGTCACGCCGTGCTCGGAGCCGAGCCGGCCGAGCATCTCGCCGACCGCGTCCAGGGGGAGGGCTGCGATGTACGGTGCGCCACCGGCGAGCGAGACGACCTCCGGACGACTGGCCACCGCGAACAGTGCTCGGATCTCGGAGGCGGTCATCCCGCGTACCCGCCGGGCGTACCGGTCGGTGTAGTCGTCGAGTGTCGTGCCGGTCATGACCTCACCTCGATCGCTGCTCGAGTGGCTCCGCCCCGGGTACCCCGCACACCGCTGACCATGGCGGCGGACACACCGATTGTCGATCCTAGTCCGCCAGAGTCGTGCTGCCGCCGTGCCGAGGCAGATCGACCACATGGCGGACCTTCCTCGGCGTCCCCCGCTGAGGTGGGCATCTGCGCGTCCCCTCCCGTATCGCCGATCGGCGGCGTACGATCGCTCGTCGGGGCAGGAAGGCGGCGCTGTCGTTCCATGCCGCTCTCACCACCGAGCCTATTGTGGGGATGCGCCATATGTCGCGACGTCTGGTCAGCCTGACCCTCGACACGTTGGAAGACCTCCCGCGCCCGTGCCGGCAGTGCGTCTACTGGGAGCTCGATCCGGTCTCCGCGGACCGGGCCTGCGCCGCTGGCGATCCGGGCCTGGAGAAGGAGGCATGGGTCTCCCAGACGCTGCTGGAGTGGGGCTCCTGCGGCAAACTCGCGTACGTCGACGGCATGCCGGCCGGCTTCGTGATGTACGCCCCGCCCGCCTACGTGCCCCGTTCGATGGCGTTCCCGACCTCACCGGTCTCGGCGGACGCGGCACTGTTGATGACCGCCAACGTGGTCGCCGCGTTCTCCGGCGGCGGGTTGGGCCGGATGCTGGTGCAGGGTGTCGCCCGGGATCTGACCAAGCGGGGGATCAAGGCCATCGAGGCGTTCGGCGACGCCAAGTTCGGCGACGCGGACGACCCCGCCGGCGGTTGCGTGGCCCCTGTCGACTTCTTCCTCTCCGTAGGCTTCAAGACCGTACGTCCGCATCCGCGCTTCCCCCGGTTACGCCTTGAGCTGCGTACGGCGCTGAGCTGGAAGTCCGACGTCGAGTACGCGCTGGAGAAGCTGCTCGGCTCGATGAGCCCGGAGACCCTGCTCCGACCGGTACGTCCCGCCCCGGCCACCCGCTCCACCAACGGCTGACTCCCGGCGGCGAATCAGTCCACGACAGTGCCGGCGGTCACCACTGCACGCAGTTCGCTGACGTCGAGCGATCCCGTCGGGACATCTCGTTCGATCGGGTAGTACATCCGCTGCACCGCGGCCACGATCGCCTCCACCACCCGGTCCCGAAAGCGGGGGTCGACCAGGTGGGCGCGGTCCGTCGGCGAGGTGAGATAGCCGACCTCGACCCGGACGGCGGGCATCCGTGTCAGCCGCAGCAACTCCCACGTCTTGGCGTGGGTACGGCAGTCCCGCAGCCCGGTGCGGGCGACGATCTCCCGCTGCACCAGCCCGGCCAGGCGTTCACCGGTCGCCGAGGTCACCCCGTTGTCGGTGCCGTAGTGGTAGGTCGCGACGCCCTCCGCGCTCGGGTTGGCGTGACCGTCCAGGTGCAGCGAGATGAACACGTCGGCCCCGAGCGAGTTGGCTAGCAGGGCCCGGTCGGCGTCCGGCAGGCAACTGTCGGGCGACGGGCCCCGGGTGAGCTGCACTCGCACCCCGGTGGCGGCGAGCCGCCCCTCCAGTCGGCTGGCCAGGTCGTGCATCAGGTCCGCCTCGGTCCAGCGCAGCGAGCCGTCGGGCACCACCATCCCGGGATCGGTGCCGCCGTGGCCCGGGTCGATGACGACCGTCTTGCCGACCAGCGCCGGCCCGGACTGCCGGATCGCGTCGGATTCGCGGAGCCACTGCGGGCGGCCGCCGACCACCTTGCGGCCGATCCGGCGGAGCGCGTTCATCGTGTGAGGGCCGCAGGAGCCGTCGGGGGTGAGCCCGACCTCACGCTGGAACTGCGCCACCGCCCGCGACGTCCGGACACCGTAGATGGCGTCCGCGCGGCCCACGTCGTACCCCATCTCCAGCAGTCGCTCCTGCAGCGACCGGACGTCCTCGCCGGTGAGCGGCTCGGGGACCGCGTGGTAGAGGGTGCGGGCGCCGAGCCGCCAACGGGCGGCATCCAGGGCACGCCAGGTCTCCGCGCCGACCCGGCCGTCCACACTGAGCCCTCGCGACTGCTGGAACGCGCGGACCGCCCGCTCGGTGTCGAGGTCGAACTCGTCGGTCTGCGGGCCGGCGGCGGCCAGCAGTTCGAGGCCGGTCAGGATGGTACGGATCTCCGTGACCGCGGGTCCCCGGTCACCGGGTCGGATCGGACGCACGCACGACCCCCTCTGCACGACGCTGGCTGGCCGGGCGGCCCAGGCTTGAGGCTATGCGTTCTCCGGCGGCGAGGTGGCTGGGGCCGAGAAATACGTCGGCGGTACGGCCGGGAAGACACCGAACCCCGCACCCGGCGAGCGGGTACGGGGTTTGGTTGGTGTTTCTGCTGGTCAGAGGGCCGATTCGATGAGCCGGACCAGCTCGCCCTTCGGCTTGGCGCCGGCGATCGACTGCACCGGCTGGCCGTTCTTGAAGACGGTGAGCGTCGGCACCGACATCACCCGGTAGGCCCGGGCGGTCTCCGGGTTCTCGTCGATGTTGAGCTTGACGATGGTGACCTGGTCACCCATCTCCCGGGCGATCTCCTCGAGCAGCGGCGACACCTTGCGGCACGGCCCGCACCACTCCGCCCAGAAGTCCACCAGCACCGGCTTGTCGGCCTGCAGCACGTCAGCGACGAAGCTCTTGTCGGTGACCGCCTTGGTTGTTCCCACTATGCCCCTCCTCCGGGATGTGTTCCTTGGTTCAGCTGAGCGTCGCGATGAACCGCTCGGCGTCGAGCGCGGCGGCACAACCGGTGCCGGCCGCGGTGATCGCCTGACGGTAGGTGTGGTCGACCAGGTCACCGGCGGCGAAGACGCCGGGGATGTTGGTGCGGGTGCTCGGGGCGTGGACCTTCACGTAGCCCTCGTCGTCCATCTCGACCTGGCCCTGGAACAGCTCGCTGCGGGGGTCGTGACCGATGGCGACGAAGACGCCGGTCACGTCCATCACAGTGGTGTCACCGGTGTGCACGTTGCGGACGCGTACGCCGGTGACCTTGCCGTCCTCGCCGAGGATCTCCTCGACGGCGCTGTTCCACTCGACCTTGATCTTCTCGTTGCTCAACGCCCGGTCGGCCATGATCTTGCTGGCCCGGAACGAGTCGCGGCGGTGGATGATGGTGACCGATTCGGCGAAGCGGGTGAGGAAGCTGGCCTCCTCCATCGCCGAGTCGCCGCCGCCGACGACCACGATGTGCTGATTGCGGAAGAAGAAGCCGTCGCAGGTGGCGCAGGAGGAGACGCCGTGGCCCAGGAATTCCTGCTCACCGGGCACGCCCAGCGGCCGCCAGGCCGAACCGGTGGAGAGGATGATGGATCGGGCCCGGTAGGCGGTCTCGCCAACCCAGACGGTGCTCACCGCGCCGGAGCCGGCATCGCCGGTGTCCACCAGCTCGACCCGGGTCACGTCGTCGGTGAGGAACTCGGCGCCGAACCGCTCGGCCTGCTTGCGCATGTTGTCCATCAGCTCGGGGCCGAGGATGCCGTCGGCGAAGCCGGGGAAGTTTTCCACCTCGGTCGTGGTCATCAGCGCGCCACCGGACTGCACGCCCTCAATGATCAGCGGCTTCAGGTTGGCACGTGCGGCGTAGACCGCCGCTGTGTAGCCGGCCGGCCCGGAGCCGATGATGATCAGGTTGCGGACCTCGTCCACTGCCGTCTCCCGAGTGTGTGTGTTCGGCGTCGGCGCGAGCACCGATGCTGATCCGAGTCGCCGACGCCTGGGTGGGGCCGGCAGCTGACTTCCAGAACGTCATCGTACGAACCGGGGATTCCCGAGCCGGGCATCCGGTGGGTCAGGTCACGTGGGGGGTCATCGTGCCATTGACCGTGGATTCACCCTACCCGCGCCGAATACCGCCTGTCCGAGCCGGACCCAGGCACTCCGCACTCCGGACCACTCACCCAGGCCCACCGCGCTCCGGCCGCGTCGGTGAAGTGGATGACCAGCGCCTGATCGCCCTGGAACCGCGCGTAGTCGATCACCTCGACCACCAGTGGGGCCGACCCGTGTTCCGCCGCGACGCTGGCCAGACAGCTGGTCAGCGCGGCCTCGTCGGTCAGCCGGGCCAGCTGGTCCGACCCGTCGGGAGAGGGATAGCGTCCGCCCTCGGCAGCCCGCTCCGGCTGCTCGTCCGGGGTGTTGCCGGTCGCTCGGCTGGCAGCCGCTGTGCTTGGCGCGTCCGTGCCATAGGCGTTGCCGAGGGTGCGCGGGGTGTAGTTCGTACCACTGCGCAGCGCCGGCCCGGTGGTGCGGGCCGTCCCGGCCCCCGCGGCGGCTTCCGGTGCGCTGGCCGGCTGATTCATGGCGTTGGTGCCACCGGAGTCGTCCGACGCCGGCATCGAGAGCTGGTTGAGGCCCAGCGCGACGGCGATGACGGCGATCGCGGCGGCGGCCACGGGTGCGCCTCGGCGGGCCCAGCCGCGCTGGCGGCGGCCCGGACCGGTGGACGCCCAGCGCCCCGACCCGGCGGGGGTGGGGACGGGCGGACGACGACCGGCCCCGCCCTGCGCCGGTACGACCGACGGCGTCGCCCCGTCGCCGTCCCGATCGGCGGCGGGTGCCTCCTCGGTCGAGGTGTCGTTCGTCGGCTCCGCGCCGGCCAGCGCGGCCAGGAGGCGGTCGGTGATCGCCGACGGCATCTCCGGGGCCGGCTCGGCCCAGCGGGTCAGGTCCGTGCGGACCTCGGTCACGGCGGGGGCCAGCAGCGCGTAAGCCTCGGCCCAGGACGGGTCCGCGGAGACCAGTTGGGCGACCTCGTCCTGCTGCGCGGTGCCGTCCAACGCCCCGCCGAGGTAGTCAGCGAGGAGGTCGGCGTCGACCTCCCGGAACCCCTCGGTCGTCACGTGTCCTCCTGGTTGGCGTCCCGCCGGTATCGACCTGACCCCGATCCGACGCCCTCCACCGGGCCGGGGTTCCCCGGGGTGACGCCGGGCACGCCCGAGATCGGGGCGGCGGCGTCCGGTCGGGCCGAGGGCGTCGCGACGGCGGTGGGGCGGAGATGCCCGAGCAGCACGGCCAGCCGCGCCCGGCCCCGGGCACACCGACTCTTCACAGTGCCCTCGGCGACGCCGAGGATGCGGGCGACCTCGGCGACCGGATAGCCCTGCACATCGACCAGCACCAGCGCGGCGCGTTGCTCCAGGGGCAGCGCGGCGAGCGCCTCACGGACCACCAGCACGGTGTCGTGGTCCGTTGCCGGTGCCGCCGGCTCGAGCCCGCCGGTGCCGTCGTCGGCCCGGTTGCCGTCCGGCAACGGCACCGTGGGGTGCGCCTGCCGGCGTCGAATCCGGTCCAGGCAGGCGTTGACCACGATCCGGTGCAGCCAGGTGGTCACGGCGGAGTCGCCGCGGAAGCGGGCCGCGGCCCGATGCGCCGACAGCAGGGCGTCCTGGAGTGCGTCGGCTGCCTCCTCGCGGTCGCCGAGCGTCCGCAGGGCCACCGCCCACAACCGGTCGCGGTGCCTGCGGAACAACTCGGCGAAGGCGTCCCGGTCTCCGGCGACGTGCGCGCGCAGCAGCTCCAGGTCGCTTGCGGCGGCGCGCCCGTCCATCACCGCCTCCAGAGCATGCGGTGCCCGGATCGTGGTGCCCAGCTCACGACCCCTGGACCGTGATCTCCTGCACCCCCAGCTTGAACTTGGATGCACCCTCGGCCGGAGGCAACTCGGTGATCCAGAACAGCAGGTACTGGTATTTCTGGTCGGCGTCGAAGCCGTTGAACGTCATTGTGGTGCCGTCGTGGTCCTCGAACGGCTGGCCGATGGCGGTCTTGTAGCTCGCGACCAACTGCTTGTCACCGTTGGAGCTGGACTCCGGGTTGGTCGTGCCGGCGAACAGTTGGGCGGACGCGCCGGTGGCCGACAGCACCGCCTGCACCGACTTGACGGTGTGCGGCTCGCCGAGGTCGAGCCAGACGCCCATGCCCTTCTTCAGGTTGCCGAAGTTGGGCTTGTTGTCGTAGGTCTCGGTCTCCCAGCCCTTGTCGTCGTCACCGTCGATGACCTTCTCGGCGTCCTTTACCTCGCTGCGGTTCTTGCTGTCCGGGTCGATGATCCGGACGTCCTTCACTGTCAGCTTGCGCGCCGCCACGGCGGCCGGGGTGGCGTCGCCGGCCGGTGCACTGGAGGTCGGCGCGGCGGCCGGGGTGGGCTGCGGGTCCTCGTCGTCGCCGCCCAACGCGATGATCCCGATCAGCAGACCGACCAGGGCGACGGCCAGCAGACCGGCGATGCCGACGGCGACCTTGCGACCGCCGGCCGCGGCCAGCGGCGACGGCTCTTCCCCGGTCTCGGCGGCGAACCGCAGCGGCCCGCTGTTGTCGAGGTAGTGGTCGTCCTCGGCCGGCACGTCCAGTCGCGCCAACTCGGCGGCGAGCACGTCGGAGGACGGCGGCGCGATCTCGGAGTCGAGCAGATCCATGGTCAGGTCGTCCAGGTACGCCGGAACGCCCGCCCGCACCTGGCGGGGTGCCGCGATGGCGCCCCCGGCGTCCCGAACAGCGTCCGGGATGGCGGCGCGGCCGTGGCCGGCGGTGGCGCCGTGCAGTGGCGCCTCGGCGTGCGGCCAGGAACCGGTCAGCGCGAAGTAGAGGACACCGCCGACCGCCCGGATGTCGTTCTCCTGGCTGTCGGCGCCGTCGGTGCGGGCGTCGGCCAGGACCACCCGGCCCTCGTCGCTGATCATGACGGTGCCCGGGTGGACGTTGCCGTGCACCATGCCGGTGGCGTGCACCGCGGCGAGCGCGCTCGCGACGGCGTTGCCGATGGCAGTGGCCCGAGCCGGATCCAGGGGGCCGTCGGTCGCCAGGTCCCGCAGGGACTGCCCGTCGACCCACTCGCGCACCACGTACGCCCGGTCGGCCTCGTCGATAGCGTCGTAGACGCCGACCAGATTGGGGTGGATGACCCGGCTGGCCGCCACAGCGGCCTGAAGCATCTCGGTGGCGGAGTCGCCACCGGGGTAACGCAGCACCACGGCAACGGGACGGCGCAGGATGACGTCGACCCCGCGCCAGACCAGCCGACCCGCACTGTCGTTGTTGATGTGCTCAACCAGCTCGTATCGCTCGGCGAGGACTTCACCGGCCGTGGGAGCACCGAAGGTCATGACCGGAGGAGCGCTTTCGTCCGCCTCCTGACCCTCGCCGACCTGGGTCACCCGTCCTCCCTCGGTGATCGTGTCGATCGATGAACCCGAACTGCTGGGCATGTGGCTTCCCGCTCTGCCGTTGAAGGAACCGGCCGACCGGTGTCGACGCCCAGCGTCGGCCCCTGCCGTATCCGTCGAGAGCGACCTTACCCGGGTTGCCCGTCTCTCCGACATGTCATCTTCCCGCCGTACCTGGCGGGGTTCCGGCAGTCGAAGAACTCGTCCGGTTACGACCGTTGTCAGCCACGTTGCTGGCACATGTACTAGCTAATCTACGGCTTCACCGCAAGTGACCAACGCCGGGGCTGGGCTGGCGTGGCGCTCGCGCTGCCTCGTACGTTCCCACCGATCGGGTTGCCACCCTCAGCCGTACGGTTGGTTATCCACAGGCTGAAGCGGTGGTTGACCGGCGAATCGCGGAGTTGTCCACAGGCGCATCCCCAGCCTGGTGATCCGTAGTCACGGTCGGTATGAATACCAACTTGTTGTAATCAGTTGTTGGCGCTCAGCGACCGAGGCGGCGGCGAACCATCCCGACCACCTCGGTGATCTCGCCGATCTTCAGCAGCATGGCCAGACCCAGGTAGGTCCCACCGATCACCACGCCGCCGATCACCAACTGGAAGATCGCCTCCAGGCGGCTCGGGGTGTCGTCGCCAGGTAGCAGCTTCACCACCAGAAGGCCGACCACTGCCGAACCCAGCGCCGCAACGGCCACCCTGCCGCCGGTCCGCATGATCTCGCCGAGGCCGATGCGACCGACGCGGGGACGGAGCAACCAGGCGGACGCGATTGCTGCCGCCAGGTAGGAGACCGCGTTGCCGATCATCATCCCGGCGCCGGCGAAGCTCGCCGAGAAGGCCACGAAGAGCACGATCTGCACGCCGACCCGCAGTGCCACGACAGGAATGTTGATCAGCGCGGGAGTGCGGGTGTCCGGCAGCGCGTAGAAGGCAAAGGTGAAGAGCTGGCTCACCGCGAACGGGACCAGCGCCAGCGCGGCGGCGAGCAACACGACGGAGGTGGCTGTGGCGTTCTCCTCGTTGAACGCGCCGAAGCGGAACAGCGTGAAAGCGATCGGGGTGGCAAGGACTGCATAGCAGACAGCGATCGGGGCGAGTACCGCCGTGACAGTGCGGGTGCCCCGCGACAGGTCGGCGGCGACGTCGGCGTACCGGCCGTCGGCGGCGGCCGCGCTCATCCGGGGCATGAGTGCCGTGATGATCGAGACGGCGATGATGCCGTGCGCGGTCATCAGCAGCAGGAAGACGTTGTTGTAGATCAGTGGGCCGGCAGCGTTCTCCTTGCCGGCCCGGTTCAACAGATTGAACAGCACGATCAGGCCGACCTGGCTCACCGCGACGTAACAGATCATCCACGCGCCGAGCCGGCCCAGCTCGCGCAGCCCGAGCGCGCGGAAGTCGAAGCGCAGCTTCCAGCGGAAGCCGACCTTGCGCAGCGCCGG
Source organism: Micromonospora sp. NPDC005324 (assembly GCF_040607155.1). NCBI lineage: Bacteria > Bacillati > Actinomycetota > Actinomycetes > Micromonosporales > Micromonosporaceae > Micromonospora > Micromonospora sp. NPDC005324. Next base: position 30,176 of record NZ_JBEXGE010000012.1, read on the forward strand.
CAGCAGGCCCATCGCCTGGATGGCGACGCCGAGCAGGGTGCCACCGCCAATCAGCAGGATCCGCCCGGTGGTCATGTCCCCTGGCCGGACGATCTCCGCGCCGAATATGGCGATGTAGAGGCCGGCGGTGCCGATCACCACGAGGTTGTTCAGGATCGGCGCCCACATCGGGGCGGCGAAGTGCCCCCGGGTGTTGAGCACCGCACTGATCAGCGCGCTCAGCCCGGAGAAGAAGATCATCGGCAGCATCAGGCGGGCCAGCCCGGTGACCAGCTTCGAATAGTCGTCGGTCGACTCACCGCTGCCGTAGAGCCAGGTCAGCGTCGAGGCGCCCGCGACAGCGAGCAGCGCCGCCACGCCGAGGGCAAGAACCGCCAGGGTCAACAGCCGCTGGGCGTACGCCTGGCCGCCGTCGGTGTCGACCTTGCGGCGGCGCACCAGCACCGGGATCAACACACTGGTGAGCACACCGCCGAGCAGGAACTCGTAGACCATGCCGGGCAGGATCTGCGCGGTGGTGTACGCGTCACCGACCAGCGCGCCACCGAGCGCCGCCGCGATCACCAGGTTGCGCAGGAAGCCGGTACCCCGGCTGACCAGGCTGCCGATCGCCATCACCGCGCTGTTGGCAGCCGCGCTCGCTTCGCCCACCTGCTCCTGCGGCGGCGCTGTCGACTCCATGGCCGGTTGGTTCAGCGGCTCGGCGGAGATGAAGGTGGCGCCGTCCCCGGGACGGACGTCAGGGCCGCCATCGTTCGCGGCGTTGGCGCTGCGGTAGAGCCCGCCGCTCATCTCCAGCCTCCCAGGGGTACGTCGAGTCGGACACCGACCCGCACGCCACAGACCATAGTCACCCCTCACCCGTTACCCGCGCCCGGCGGATCGGATCACACCCCGGCCCGATAAGCTGGCGATCCCATGTCCGAAGCCTCCGCACCTCACGCCGCCGACCGCCGCGAACTCACCGCCGCGCAGCGCAACGCCGTCGCCGAACTGCTCCGGGTGTCCCCGGTCGCCGACGAGTTGGGCCGTCGCTTCGTCCGCGCCGGTCACGAGTTGCACCTGGTGGGCGGTTCGGTGCGGGATGCCCTGCTCGGTCGACTCGGGGACGACCTCGACTTCTGCACCGACGCGCACCCCGATGAGACCCTGCGGATCATCAAGGGCTGGGCCGAGTCGATCTGGGAGACCGGTCGGGAGTTCGGCACCATCGGCGCTCAGCGCGACGGCCTCCGGCTGGAGATCACCACCTTCCGCGCGGAGTCGTACGACCAGGTCAGCCGCAACCCGGTGGTGGTGTACGGCACGAGCCTCGACGAGGACCTGAAGCGGCGCGACTTCACGATCAACGCGATGGCCGTCAGCCTGCCGGACCACCGGTTCACCGACCCGCACGGCGGGCTGGACGACCTCTCGGCCAAGGTGATCCGTACCCCGAGCACGCCCGCTGAGTCGTTCGGCGACGACCCGCTGCGGATGCTGCGGGCCGCACGGTTCGCCGCGCAGTTGCGTTTCGCCGTGCACCCGGCCGTGCACGTGGCGATGACCGAGATGGCCGCGGACCTGGACCGGATCACCGCCGAGCGGATCCGCGACGAGTTCACGAAGCTGCTCTGCGGCGCCGACCCGATCACCGGGCTGCGGCTGCTGGTCGACAGCGGGCTGGCCGAGCGGTTCCTGCCGGAGCTGACCGGGCTGAAGCTGGAGATCGACGAGCACGCCCAGCACAAGGACGTGTACGAGCACACGTTGACGGTCGTCGAGAACGCGGTCTCCTACGAGGAGGAGGGCTGCGACTTCATCCTGCGGATGGCCGCCCTCCTGCACGACGCGGGCAAGCCGGCGACGAAGGCGGTCGGGTCCGACGGCCGGGTCAGCTTCCACCACCACGAGGTGGTCGGAGCCCGGCTGACCAAGGCCCGGATGAAGGCGATGCGGTACCCGAAGGAGGTCACCGCGAAGGTGACCGCGCTGGTCGCGCTGCACCTGCGCTTCTACGGGTACGGGCGGGGCGAGTGGACCGACTCGGCGGTGCGCCGGTACGTCGCCGACGCCGGTGACCTGCTGCCCCGCCTGCACAAACTGACCCGCTCCGACTGCACGACCCGCAATCGGCGCAAGGCCGCCCAGCTCGCGGCGGACTACGACGCGCTGGAGGATCGGATCGCCCGGATCGCCGCCGAGGAGGACCTGGCACGGGTCCGACCCGACCTGGACGGCAACGCGATCATGGAGTTGCTCGGCGTACCGCCGGGGCCGGTGGTCGGGCGGGCGTGGAAGCACCTCAAGGAGCAGCGCCTCGAACACGGCCCGCTGGACCGCGACGCCGCCGAGGCGGAGCTGCTGCGCTGGGCCCGCGCCGAGGGTCTCATCGGTTAGTCCGCCGGCCGGGCTCGGCTTCATGGGCTCGGGCACGCCTTGGCGTCGCACCAGCCATTGAGGCATCCACCGGCTCGGGTGCCTGGGGTGACTGGGCGCGCGTCAATCCGATCGGTGTCGTGAACCGACGGCTCCCGTCACCTCTACCGGTGGCGGGAGCCGTCTTTCGATCCGGTCGACAGACCGCGGAGGCGTCAGCGGCCTTCGACGGCCTTTCCATCGACTGACGCGGCGCCGTTGCCGGCCGGGGTGGAGGCCGAGCCGAGCCGCGCCAGCAGGCCGGGCAGGTCGATCCCGGTGAGGTCACTGCCAAGTTGGAGGCCCTGGGCCACGTTGCCGGCCACCGACCTCGTCAGCGACGACGCGCCGTCGGTGGAGATCACCGTCATCTTGTCGATCGCCCCGATCGGCGCACTGGCCGCCTCCACGATCTGCGGCAGCACCTTGACCAGGAGGTCCAGCACGGCCGCCTCCCCGTACGCGGCGAACGCCTCGGCCTTGCGCGCCATCGCGTCCGCCTCGGCCTCACCCCTGGCCAGGATGGCCGCGGCCTCGGCCTGACCCTCCCGCTCTACCGCCTCGGCGATGGCGGAGCGCCGCCGCTGTTCGGCCTCACCCTCCTTGGCGCCCTCAATGGCGTTCGCCTCGGCGAGCGCGGCTCGCCGGGCCCGCTCGCCCTCACCGGTGAGGCGGGCCTGCTCGGCGGAGGCCTGCGCGGCGGCGATGACCGACTGGCGCTGCGCGTCGGCGTGCAGCACCGCCGCGTTGCGGGACGCCTCGGCCTCCTGCTCCACCTTGTACCGGGCCGCGTCGGCCGGCTTGCGAACCTCGGTGTCGAGTTGGCGCTGCTTGAGTTCGGCGTTGCGCTCGGCCACCTTCTGCTGTTCGGAGAGGATCGCCTGGTCCCGCTCCGCCTGGGCGAGCGGCCCGGCCGCCGCGGACTTCGCCTTCGCCGCGTCGATCTCGGCCTGGATGCCGGCCTGCTTGAGGGCCAGGTTGCGGTTCGCCTCGGCGATGGCCTCCTCGGCGAGCAGCCGCTCCTGCTCGGCCTGCTGCCGGGCCCGGGCCTCGGCGATCGCCGCGTCCTTGAGCACCCGGGCGGCCTCGGGGCGGCCCAGGTCCTGGAGGTAGGAACCTTCGGCGAGGATGTCCTGGAGCTGGAAGGTGTCCAGCACCAGGCCCTGGTTGGTCATCGAGTGCTCGGCCTCCTCGGCGACCGCGCTGGCGAACGCCGCCCGGTCCCGGATGACCTCCTCGACGGTGAGCCGGCCGACGATCGAGCGCAGCGCGCCGGCCAGCACCTCCCGGGTGAAGTTGTCGATCTCGTCCTGCTGGTGCAGGAACCGTTGGGCGGCGGCCCGGATCGCGTCCTCGGTGCCGCCGACCTTGACGATCGCTACGCCGTGCAGGTCGGCGCGGATGCCCTGCTTGCTGACGGCACCCCGGATGCCGACGTCGATCCGGCGGCTGGACAGGTCGAGCGACTGGAGCTTCTGCACCACCGGCAGGACGAACACCGAGGCACCCAGAACGACCTTCTGCCCGGAGTTGTCGGTGGACCGCCCTCCGTCGGCGGTCTGGGTGGTGCGGCCCTTGCGGCCGGTGACGATGAACGCCTCGTTCGGGCCGGCCACCTTGATCCGGGAGAGCACGAAGAGCACCAGGATGAGCGCGAGGAGGACCGCGCCGCCGATGGCGATGAGTAGGGCCATATGAGGAGTCCCGTCTATGAGGGGGAGGTCAGTAGGTCTCTACGTGCACGCTCGTCTCGCTGAGCGCCTGCACGACGAAGACCTGGGCGCCGATCGGGATCGGCTGGTCCGCGCGGGCGCTGAGCTTGACCGGTTGGCCGGCGAGGCGAATGCGGACCTCGCCGTACCCGTTGGCCGGCACCGGGGTGACGACCAGGCCGAGCGCGCCGACCAGGTCGTCGCGGGTGGGGGTGGGGTCGGTGCGCATGTTCCGCGCCGCCCGGCTCAGCCGGGACGCCAACCAGCCGGTGGGCACGGCCGCGAGCACGCCGCCGGCCACCGCCCCGACGACCATGCCAGGTGTACGCGCACCGAGCAGTTCGTTGACGATGGCCGCGCCGAACCCGAACGCCCCGGCGAAGCCGGCGACCGTCTCGACCGAGATCGGCCCGTCCACGTCGGCGTGCCCGAACTGAAGCAGCTCGGTGCCGAGCAGGGCGAGCGCGAGCACGCCGATGCCCGCCCCACCGATGATCAGAAAGATGAGCGTCCCCGTTGCCACGACCTTGACGGTATCGACGTCGCGCAACGCCGAACGGCCCGGCAGACGCAAAGATGATCTACCGATGCGGGCCGGGAGTGGCGCTCGGCCCGACGCTGGCGGCCGGGCCGGCGAGACAGTCCGCATCGGGGAGAATGGGTGCATGCGCTGGACTGTCCTCGACTCCCCGATCGGTCAGTTCTCCGTCGCCACCGACGGCACGAGCGTCTGCGGCGCGCATTTCGGCCGGGTCGAGGCGGCCGCCGAGGAGCCCGACCACGCGTTGTCCCGGCAGGCCGTCGACGAGCTGCGGGCGTACTTCGCCGGTGAGCTGACAGCGTTCACCGTTCCGGTGTCGGTGCCGCGCGGTTCCGACTTCGAGCGCGCCGTGTGGCGGGAGATGACAGGGATCCCGTACGGGGAGACGCTGACGTACGGCGAGGTGGCGCGCCTGGTCGGCGATCCCGGAGCGGCACGGGCGGTGGGAGTGGCCTGCAACCGTAACCCGGTCCCGGTGATCGTGCCCTGTCACCGGATCGTCGGCGCGGGCGGCAAGCTGGTCGGCTTCGGCGGGGGCCTGCCTCGCAAGGTCACGTTGCTGGAGTTGGAGGCCGGGGTCGCGCTGCAACGCGCCTGGTCCTGAGCCGTCCGCGGTGACGAAAGGGCCGGGTCCGCACGGACCCGGCCCTTCCACATGCTTGGCGAATCAGCGCGTCAGCGCGTGACCTCACCGGCGATGAACTCCTCGACGGCCTGGTGGGCGTCGTGGTCGGCGTACTGCACCGGCGGGGACTTCATGAAGTACGACGAGGCCGACAGGATCGGGCCGCCGATCTTCCGGTCCAGGGCGATCTTCGCGGCCCGGACCGCGTCGATGATGACGCCGGCCGAGTTCGGAGAGTCCCACACCTCGAGCTTGAGCTCGGCCATGAGCGGGGTGTCACCGAACGAGCGGCCCTCCAGGCGGATGTACGCCCACTTGCGGTCGTCCAGCCACGGCACGTGGTCCGACGGGCCGATGTGCACGTCGCTCTTGCTCATCTCGTGCGGAATCTGCGAGGTCACCGACTGGGTCTTCGAGATCTTCTTCGAGACCAGCCGCTTGCGCTCCAGCATGTTCATGAAGTCCATGTTGCCGCCGAAGTTGAGCTGGTACGTGCGCAGCAGCTCGACGCCGCGGTCCTCGAAGAGCTTCGCGAGGGCACGGTGCACGATGGTGGCGCCGACCTGGCTCTTGATGTCGTCGCCGACGATCGGCAGGCCCGCGTCCTCGAACTTCTTGGCCCACTCGGGGTCGGAGGCGATGAAGACCGGCAGGGCGTTGACGAACGCGCAGCCGGCGTCGATCGCGGCCTGGGCGTAGAACTTGGCGGCCTGCTCGGAGCCGACCGGCAGGTAGCAGACGACGACGTCGACCTGCGCGTCGCGCAGCGCCTGCGCCACGTCGACCGGGGTGGCGTCCGACTCCTCGACGATCTCGCGGTAGTACTGGCCCAGACCGTCGAAGGTCGGACCGCGCTGCACGCTGATGCCGGTCGGCGGCACGTCGCAGAGCTTGATGGTGTTGTTCTCGCTGGCGACGATCGCCTCCGCGAGGTCCATGCCCACCTTCTTGGCGTCCACGTCGAATGCCGCGACGAACTCCACGGCGTTGACGTGGTAGTCGCCGAAGGCGACGTGCATGAGACCCGGGACGCGGTCGTTCGGGTTGGCGTTCCGGTAGTACTCGACGCCCTGAACCAGGGACGAGGCGCAGTTACCCACACCGACGATGGCGACGCGGACGGAGCCCATAGCGTCTGCCTCCTTCTTTTCTGTCACGGCCGCTCATTCCTGGTCTCTCCAGGCGGAGGCGGGCTGTTGTCTTCTCGTCGGCCGCCGGCTGTCCCGATGTTCGGGACCGTCGGGGCTCGGCCGGAGCGCTCGTTGGCGATGAGCTCCTCCAGCCAGCGGACCTCGCGCTCACAGGCATCAAGGCCGTGGCGCTGCAGTTCCAGCGTGTAAGCGTCGAGGCGCTCGGCCGCCCGGCCCAGCACGTCACGAAGCCCTTCGCGACGTTCCTCGATCTTGCGGCGGCGACCCTCCAGAATGCGCAGTCGGGTCGCCTGGTCGGTCCGGGCGAAGAACGCGAAGTGCACCCCGAAGCCCGTGTCGTCATACGTCTCGGGCCCGGCCTGTGCGATCAGCTGGGCGAAGCGTTCCTTGCCTTCCGCGGTGATTTTGTAGACCACCCGACCTCGTCGGCTGGTCAGCGCGGGAACCTCCTCGGCAGTGGCGGGTGTCTCAGCAGCTTCGGTGATCCATCCCGCCGCCTGGAGCCTGCGTAGCGTGGGGTAGAGCGAGCCGTAGCTGATCGCCGCCCGGATGGCGCCGAGTTTGGCGGTCAGCTCCTTGCGCAGCTCATAGCCGTGCATCGGAGACTCCTGAAGGAGGCCGAGGATGGCGAACTCAAGCACTGGCCACCCTCTCTTTACCCTCCGGCGTGGAGTGGTAACCGCCGCGATGTATCGGACCGATACATCGCACGTTAGCGGGTCGCGCGGGCCAGGGCAAACCCCCGTTCCGAGATGCTGTCGTCACGGATTGTGAGCGTGGTCGCCTGCTCGGGTCGGACCGCGTACCCTTCTCCGCATGCGTACGCAGCGCCAGGTGGTCGACTACTCGCTTCAGAAGCGAGCAGTGCTGCGTGAGCTCCTGGCCGGCCGGGTCGGCACGTACGACGTCTGCGACGCGTCGCCGTACCTGAAGAACGCCGCTCGGTTCCACGGTGAGCCGACCGACCGGCGCTGCCCGATCTGCCGGAGCGAAAACCTGACCCTGGTCCACTACATTTACGGTGACGAACTCAAGCAGTCCGCCGGCCAGGCTCGGACACTGACCGAGTTGCCAGTACTGGCGATGACGCTGCGTGAGTTCCAGGTCTTCGTCGTGGAGGTGTGCCTCGGTTGTGACTGGAACCATCTCGTCGAGCAGTACCTGCTCGGCCGGGACGGTCTGACCGGCGACAGCGACGGCACCAGTGAGCAGGACGCGGCGGGCGCCGAAGGCGCCGGTCGGCGGAGGCGAGAGGCGCAACGGTGATCTCAGCTGGTTGGACGGGCCCCGGGGCCGCAGACGAAACCCGGGACGGCCGACCGCTTGTTGGCCCGATTGGCCCGATTGATACGGCAATGACCCCGGTCGGCCGGCACCCCCATGCCGGCGCCCCGGGTGAAGCAACTCACGGCAACCCGGTGGCGGCGCAGTCGCGCCCCACCGCGACCGGCAGGGTGTGAGGAATGAACTCGTACGGCGATCCCAGTTCTGCGCGCGGACGGACCCAGTACTCGGGTCCGGACGGTGACCCCGGACCGGGCGCGGACGACGCGTACCGCCGACCCGGCGGTGACTCCGGCGGGAGCGGCTGGTCCGCCTCGGAGGGCGGCGCGGCAACCCCAGGGCGGGCCTCGGTGACGCCGAGGGCCGCCGGTGGTCGCGCCACGGTCGGAGGCTCCGCCTCGGTGACGCCGCGCGGCGGCGCGGCCGCCGGGTCCGCCTCGGTGGGTTCCGCAGCTACCGGCCGGGCCGGTCGAGCCTCGGTGCCGGTGTCACCGGCACCGGGTGTGGCCGCTGGCCGCGCCGGCGCCGGTCGAGCCTCGGTGCCCGTCTCCCCGGCGCCGGGCGCGCCGGCGGGTCGGGCGACTGTCGGTGCCGCGGCCGTCGGTGCGGCCTCGGTCGGCACCGCCTCGGCGGGCCGGGCCAGCGTCGGCTCCGCGTCGGTCGGTGGTCGTGCGGCGGTCGCCCGGGCGAGCGTCTCACCGGTTTCCGGTGGGCCGGGCGGCCCGGGGGGTCCCGGTGGGCCGGGTGGTCCGGGCGGTCCCGGTCGAGGCGGCCGTGGTCCGGGTGACTCCGGCGCGGCGCGGGCCAAGAAGCGCAAGCGGATGAACCTGCTGATCGCCGGGTTCGCCGTCTTCATCATGCTCGCCGGCATCGGCGTGGTCGGGTTCACCTACTACTCGACAAACGTGGTCATGCCGAACGAGATGCCGCTGCCGCTGTCCACCACCGTGTACGCCAAGGACGGCAAGACGCAGCTCGCCAAGCTGGGCAGTGAGAACCGCAGCTTCGTGACCATCCAGCAGATCCCGCAGCACGTGCAGGATGCTGTCGCCGCGGCGGAGGACCGGAACTTCTACCGGCACTCGGGCGTCGACTACAAGGGCATCGTCCGGGCCGCATGGAACAACGTCTCCAACGGCGACAAACAGGGCGCCTCGACGATCACCCAGCAGTACGCCCGCAACGCGTTCGAGAACCTCAAGGACGACACGTACGGCCGGAAGGTGAAGGAGGCGATCCTCGCCTCCAAGCTGAACGACAAGTACGACAAGCCGACGATCATGCAGCACTACCTGAACGTCATCTACTTCGGTCGTGGCGCGTACGGCATCGAGGCGGCGGCACAGACCTACTTCGGCAAGCCGGCCATCAAGCTCACCCCCGCCGAGGGAGCAGTGCTGGCCGCAGTGATCAAGCAGCCGCAGCCGAGCAAGACCCACAGGGGGTTCGACCCGGGGGTCAACCCGACTGATGCCAGGTCGCGGTGGGACTACGTGATCGGCGGCATGAAGAAGGAGGGCTGGCTGGACTCCCCCAACCACCCCGCGGCGCCCACCGAGTACCCCAAGGTGCTGCCGATCAAGAAGGACGGCGTCGGCTTCGGCGTCGACAGCCCGCGCGGCAACGTCATCAACTACGTCCGGCAAGAGATGGACGAGATGGGCCTCTGCTCCGACAGCGGTGCGGAGGGCAAGACGAGCTGCGTCGACGCGCTGCGCGATGGCGGCTACCGGATCACCACCACCATCGACCCGAAGCTCCAGGCCGCCGCGGAGAACACCGCGATGCAGTCGAAGAAGGGTTCCGAGCTCAACGACCAGCCGAAGAACCTGATGGCGGCGGTGGTCTCGATCGACCCGTCGAAGGGCCGCGTGCTCGCCTACTACGGCGGTGACAGCGGCGCCGACTTCGACTACGCCGGCAAGAACACCGACAAGAACGGCGACCTGACCGGTGGGCACCAGCCGGGCTCGTCGATGAAGGTGTACACCCTGGCGGCCGCGATCGAGGCTGGCATCTCGGTCAAGTCGCACTGGGACCCCACGCCGTACAAGCCCGAGGGCTCCAGGGACACGATCGGCAACGCCGGCCGCACCAACCTCAAGTGCGGCAAATACTGCACCCTCGAAGAGTCGACGGTCCAGTCGTACAACGTTCCCTTCTACTGGGTCGCCGACACCATCGGCGCCGACAAGGTCGTCGACATGGCCCGGAAGGCAGGCGTGACCACCATGTGGGGCGTCGACCCGCCGCAGGCCTTCGACCTGTCGAAGAAGGGGGCGAAACCGTTCGACAACTACACCGGTTTCGGCAAGTACCCGATCACCGTGTTCGACCACGCCAACGCCATGGCCACGTTCGCCAATGACGGCAAGTACATCAAGGCGCACTTCGTCGTCAAGATCGAACAGCAGGACAAGGACACCGGTAAGTGGAAGGTGGTCGGCAGCGAGCGCATCAAGCCGGAGCAGCGGATCCCCAAGAAGATCACCGACGAGGTCACGGGTGTCCTGAAGCAGATCCCCCGCCCCAACAACATCTCGCTGGAAGACGGCCGCCAGGCCGCCGCCAAGACCGGCACCTGGGAGTACGACAACAAGGACAACTCGCACGCCTGGACGGTCGGCTACACCCCGCAGAACGCCACAGCGGTGTGGGTGGGCAGCCGGGATCCGCGGAAGCCGCAGATCAAGCTCGCCAGCGGTAAGGACATCGGCGGTTCGACGCTCCCCGGCCCGATCTGGGAGAAGTACATGAACACCGCCCTCAAGGGCCAGGAGGAGATCCCCCTGCCCAGCGTCACCGGCGAGGGGGACGTCACGAAGGGCAACGGCAAGGAGCCGCCGCCGCCGCCGACCAACCCGGGGGGCCAGGGCCCTCCCTGTAACCCGCTGATCGATCTGCTCTGCAACCCCGGCGGCAACAACCCCGGCGGCAACCCTGGGGGCAATCCCGGCGGTAATCCGGGCGGTGGCGGCACAGGTGGTGGTGGCGGCGGGCAGTTGCCCAGCCTGCCACCCAACCGCGACTGACCCGCACCAGCGAACGACGCCGCCGCCGGCCGGACGACAGGTCCCGGCCGGCGGCGGCGTTTTCGTACCCGGAACTCCGTGCCGGGACGGGACGGGCACCCCTGTCGTACGGCAGGATGCCTCTTCATGAGCACCCAGTCGACGCCCGGCATCGACGACGCCGGAACCACCGATCACCCGTCCCGCTCCGACGGGTTCGTCCGCGGCGTCTCCAGCGTCATCGGCGGGCCGCTGGGCGACCACGCGACAGCGCTTAACCGGCCGGCCGGTCGGGAGCGTCGCTTCTGGACGGCCGTGCGGGTCGTGCTGGCGATGGTGTGCCTCACGCTTGCGCTGCACTGGGTGCAGAAATCGCCCTGCCAGGACGGCGCCTGGCAGAACAACGTCCAGTACACCCGGTTCTGCTACACCGACGTCCTCGCCCTCTACTACGCCGAAGGGCTCAACGAGGGCAAGGTGCCCTACCGAGACCACCCCGTCGAGTACCCGGTCCTGACTGGCTACTTCATGGGGGCGCTGGGCCTGCCGGTGCACGCCATCGGTGACGGCGACCCGAGCATCAACCAGGGCCAGTGGTTCTACAACCTCAACGCGCTGGTGCTGGGCGCGCTCGCGGTGGCCACGGTGGCGGTGATCCTGGCGTTGCGCCGCCGACGACCCTGGGACGCGGCGATGTTCGCACTCGCCCCGGCGTTGGTGCTCACCGCCACCGTCAACTGGGACCTGCTCGCCATCGGGCTGGCCGCCCTCGGCCTGCTGGCCTGGGCCCGAAAACGACCGGCGGTGGCCGGCGTGCTGCTCGGGTTGGCCGGCGCGGCGAAGCTCTGGCCACTCTTCCTGCTCGGGCCGATCCTCATCCTGGCGCTACGGGCCGACCGGGTTCGTGCCGCGCTCGTCGCCATCGGGACGGCGATCGCCGCCGTGGTGCTGGTGAACCTGCCGGCGGCCCGCGCGTACCCGGAGAACTGGGACCGGTTCTTCGAGCTGAACACCACCCGGCCGATCGACTGGGGCACGCTCTGGTACATCGGGCGCTACCTGGACGGCAAGGTCGGCAACGACCCGGCCAACCTCGGCCCGTTCGAGTGGCTCAACGCCAACATCCCGACCCTCAACACCCTCTCGTACGCGCTGTTCGGGCTGGCCTGCCTCGGCATCGCCGTGCTGGCGCTGAGGGCGCCGCGCCGACCGCGGCTCGGTCAGCTCGCCTTCCTGGTGGTCGCCGCGTTCCTCATCTTCAGCAAGGTCTGGTCACAGCAGTTCGTCCTGTGGCTGCTCCCGCTGGTGGTGCTGGCCCGGCCGAAGTGGGGCGCGTTCCTGGCCTGGCAGATCGCCGAGGTCTGCTACTTCGTCGCCTTCTACGGGGAGCTGCTCGGCGCGGCAACCAGCCGTCCGGTCTTCCCGGAGGGGGTGTTCGTGCTGGCCTCGACGCTGCGACTGGCCACTGTGGTGGTGCTCTGCGTCTTCGTCGTCAAGGAGATCCTGCACCCCGAGCAGGACGCGGTGCGGGCCACCTACCCGGACGACCCGGACGGTGGAGTTCTCGACGGCGCCCCGGACGCCCCCTGGATAGACCGCTGGCGCCGCCCCACGACGACCAGCGAACAAGCACCCGTACCGGTGCCCACGACCTGACCATAAGGTCGACCGTGGCCGGCACGCCTCAGAGGCGATAGACGACGGCCTCGCCGACCTCCTGCCGGCTGATGCCGAGCGACTCGACCGGGGCGTCGATAGTGATCTCCCACGGCGTGCCGGCCACCTGGCCACGCAGCAGCACCACCGTGCGGACGCCGAGCGTGCGCAGGTAGTCGACGCTCGTCTGGTCCGGGAACGACTGGCTCACCCGACGGACGTCGTCGAGCTGGCGGGGCGTGAAGCCGCTACCGCCGTTGACCACGTCGGGGAACCCGCTGGTCGACCAGAGCATCACGTGCTGGTCCAGGCTCTGATTGCTGGGCAGCACCAGCAGCGGACCCTCCGCCGAACGCATCGCCGCCGGTTGGGTCGGCACCACGGGGTGTGGGGTGGTGTTCAGGCCCTCGACGGTGACCAGCAGCAACGGCAGCAGGGTGGCCATCCGCAGCCACGGCCCCGGCCACGACGGAATCCGTTGCGCGGTCAACTCGCGGACCCGGTCGGTGAGCGCGGTGACCGCGCCCGCCGCGAGCAGGCCGAGCAACAGCGTGGTCCAGAGCATCAACCGCCCGGGGGTACGCAGCCCACTCCAGCCCGGCAGGTGCTCGAAGAGAGGCACGTAGGTGAAGGTGCCGTCGAAGAAACGGGTGCCCATGGCGAAGGCCATCGTCAGCAGCACCCCGGCGAGCAGCAGCAGTCGGTGCCGCAGCCGCCAGACCGAGAAGAACAACCCGCCCGCGGCGAGCGCGTAGAGCACGAAGCCCGGCAGCAGGGTCATCTCCGGGTGCCACGGCAGTGCCGCCCGGGCACCCTCGTGCAGGCCACCCCAGATCCGCGACTCCCCGGGCGCCGTCACGAAGCCCGACGCCGGCGGCGAGAAGAGGCCGATGTCGCCGATGGTGCGCTCGGCGTACGGGTGCAGTTCGGTCACCTTGAAGAACGGGAACGCCATCAGCAGACCGACACCGGCGAACAACACCCCGCCGAGCACGTCGGCGGCGAACAACCGGCGACCGAACGGAACGGCCTGCCCGGTGCGCAGCCGCCGCGCGAGGAACAGGACGGCAGCGACCAGCACCACGCCGGCCAGGAGGTACGCGAATGGCAGACCGATGCCGAAGCCGAGGCTGAGTTGCCAGGCAGCCACCAGCCAACCGGCGTAGACCCAACCGTCATGCCGGCGCTCGGGCCGGTAGCCGTGCCGGAGGGACCACCCGTGCCCGCGCGCCAACATCGCCAGCGCCAGCGGAATGCCCCCGTTGGAGAGCACGTGCAGGTGCCCGGCCTGGGCCAACAGCCAGGGCGCGTAGGTGTAGCTCACCCCCGCGACGGCCGCACCGATCCGGCCGGCCCCGAGCTGTCGGGCCAGCGCGTACGCCCCGAACGTGGCGAGCGCGTGCGCCAGCACGAACATGATGTTGTAGCGCAGCACGGCGTCCTCGGGACCGCTGCCGAGCATCCCGGCCGGGGCGTACCCGAGCAGCGTGTCGGAGAACGCGAAGCTCCACAGCTCGGGGAAGAACGTGTTGGATTGCCACAGCCGCGCCGGGTCGGCCAGCAGGATGTGCCCGGACCAGGCCATCTGCCAGGCCTGCAGGCTCGGGTCCCAGTAGTCCTGCGGAAGGGTGTAGCGCGGATAGCGCAGCGTCGGCCAGGTCATCAACACGGCCAGTGCCAACGCGCCGAGGGCGGCCAGGGTCCACTCGTGGATCAGGAAGCGACCGACCGGCCGGCCCGCCCGACTGACGATGGAGGGCCGTGGCTCCGGTGCGGAGGCGAACGCCTCCCAACGCTCCGGGCCGACCGGCTTCGCCTCGCTGTCGGCCTTGTCCGTACCGTCGGCGCCGTCCGCCTTCGCGCCCTTGGCCGGGTCGCCGTCCTTGATCGGGTCGCCGTCCTTGGCCGGGTCGCCGTCCTTGGCCGGGTCGCCGTCCTTGGCCGGGTCGCTGTCCTTGGGTGCGTCGGTGCCCTTGGCGGTGCTGTCACTGGATGCGGCGCCGCCCCCGGCGGCGTCCTGCTTGGCCGTGTCGCCCTGCTTGTCGGCGCGCCGGGCCGCGTCCTTGACGGCACCGCTCGTCGCGGGGTCGGCCTCGGAGTCACCGTTCGGGGCGCTCCCGGTCGCTCCGCCGTCGCCAGCCGGCGGCTGGGCCGCGGTGGTCTCGGCGGCGGGCTCGTCTGACGTGCGAGCCGGCTGGGTGGGGGCGCCGGCCGCGGCAGTGGTGGCCGGCTGACTCTCGGTGTCCGTGCCGGTGGGGGTGGGCCGGGCGTTGCCGGTCCCGGGCTGTCCGCTCGTCATGCCGCCGGGCTCTCCGCTCCGAGCTGCTCACGCAGAAAGTCGATGTCGGCGGCCTGGCCGGTCACACCGCCCGGTGTCTCGACGACCACCGGCGCGCCGGCCGCCCGGATCACCGCCACCACCAACTCCGGGTCGATCGTCCCGCCGCCCAGGTTGTCGTGTCGGTCCTGGCCGGAGTTGAACGCGCCCTTGGAGTTGTTGGCGTGCACCAGGTCGATCCGCCCGGTGATCGCCTTGACCCGGTCGACCAGGCCGAGCAGCTCCTCGCCGCCCGCGTACGCGTGGCAGGTGTCCAGGCAGAAGCCGACCTCGTAGTCACCGATCGCGTCCCAGAGTCGGGCGAGCGCGTCCAGCCGTCGGGCACAGGCGTTGTCGCCGCCGGCGGTGTTCTCGATCAGGACCGGTACGCCGAAGCCGCCGGAGTCCGCCGCGTACGCGAAGGTCTTGCGCCAGTTGTCGAAGCCGACGGCCAGGTCGTCGCCGGCGTTGACGTGCCCACCGTGGACGATCAGGCCCTTGGCGCCGATGGCGGCGGCCGCGGTGGCGTGCCCGAGCAGCAGTTTGCGGCTCGGGATCCGGATGCGGTTGTTGAGCGTGGCCACGTTGATGACGTACGGCGCGTGCACGTAGAGGTCGACCTCGGCAGCGCGCAGCCGCTCGGCATCTTCGCGAGGCTTGGGCGCCTTCCAGCCCTGTGGGTCGGCGAGGAAGAACTGCACGGTGTCGGCGGACCGGGCGGCCGCCTCCGCCAGCGGGTCGGTCGAGTCGACGTGGGCTCCGATACGCATGCGAGCGAGCCTACGTCGCGACCCCGAGCGGCGGGGCGACGGCCGGGGCGGTGTCGCGTCACTGGAGGGACCGACGATCGTTGATGGGTTTGAACCGGAGACCAGTATCCCGGTGCCCCAGCGGCGCGAGCGTCGCACACGGCGACCGGCGGTCGACGGCCGACAGCGGGGTCACCCCCGCGGCGCGGCCCGGCGCAGCGGGGGCGACCCCCTCGCACACCGGCTACCGAGCGACGACGAATCTTCGAAAAATTGTGCTTTTCCCCCCGACAAGGTACGAGTGCTGTTGTATCGTCAGATAACAACACGATAAAGCTCCGCGGGGCGTCTTCGGTCCAACCTCATCGGTGTGGTCGTTCCTCCCCAGGTCCCACCCAAGGAATGCGGACCGGACGCCCCGCGGCCTCGTAGACGGGGGTCCACCACCGACCGATTGACGGTCGGACGGTGGGCCCCCGTCGGCACGTCCGGATCCGGACCCGACCACCCCGGGCATGATCGTTGGGACCGGGTATCCTGGTCAGGTTGTCCGCGTCCGGCCGGGTTCCCTCGGCGCGTGCGGGCAGCGACACAAGACCTCCTGCCACGGAAGGACCGTGGCCGCTTAGCCCACAGGAGGTGAGCACGTCTTGCGTCACTACGAACTAATGGTCATCCTCGACTCCAGCCTCGAGGAGCGCACCGTCGCACCGTCGCTCGACACGTACCTGAACGTGATTCGGACCGCGGGTGGCTCGGTTGAGAAGACCGACGTGTGGGGCCGCAGGCGCCTCGCGTACGAGATCAACAAGAAGGCCGAAGGCATCTACGCCGTCATCGACCTGCAGGCCACGCCTGCTGCGGTGGCCGAGCTGGACCGTCAGCTTCGGCTCAACGAGTCCGTGCTGCGCACCAAGGTCATCCGACCGGAAATGCGCTAGAGCATCCAACCCCGGTTCGTCCGGATCAGCCTCCGCGACTCTGTCGTACGGCTCTGCGAGCCTGTACGACGAGACGCTGAGTGCGCGAGGAGATGGTCATGGCAGGAGACACCACCATCACGGTCATCGGCAATCTGACCGATGACCCCGAGTTGCGGTTCACCCCCTCCGGGGCTGCGGTCGCCAAGTTCCGAGTCGCTTCGACGCCCCGTTTCATGGACAAGGCGTCGAACGAATGGAAGGACGGCGAGCCGCTGTTCCTCGCATGCACCGTGTGGCGGCAGGCCGCCGAGCACGTCGCCGAGTCGCTGCAGCGTGGCGCCCGGGTGATCGTGTCGGGCCGGCTGCGTCAGCGGTCGTACGAGACCCGCGAGGGTGAGAAGCGCACTGTCATCGAGCTTGAGGTCGACGAGATCGGCCCGTCGCTGCGCTACGCCACGGCGAAGGTGCAGAAGATGTCCCGCTCCGGCGGTGGCGGCGGCGGCTTCGGTGGCGGCGGTGGCGGTGGCAACCAGGGCGGCGGCGGAGGCAACTTCGACGACCCCTGGGCTTCGGCTGCTCCTTCTCCCGCGCGTGCCGGTTCGGGCGCCAATTTTGACGAGGAGCCACCGTTCTAATGGCGCCTAGCGCTCGCGATCGCAAACCAGGAGCACGTGCAACGGCCAAGGCTGCGGCACTGCGCAAGCCCAAGAAGAAGGTGAACCCGCTCGACAAGGACGGGATCGCCTACATCGATTACAAGGACACCGCGCTGCTGCGCAAGTTCATCTCCGATCGCGGCAAGATCCGCGCTCGTCGGGTGACCGGCGTGACCTCGCAGCAGCAGCGGCAGATCGCCCGTGCGGTCAAGAACGCCCGTGAGATGGCGCTCCTGCCATACACGGCCACCACCCGCTGAGAGGAGGCACCGATATGAAGATCATCCTGACTCAGGAAGTGTCCGGCCTCGGTGCCCCGGGCGACATCGTCGAGGTCAAGAACGGCTACGGCCGTAACTACCTGCTGCCGCAGGGCTTCGCGATCGTCTGGACCAAGGGCGCGGAAAAGCAGGTCACGGTCATCAAGCGGGCCCGTGGGGCCCGCGAGATCCGCGACCTCGACCACGCCAACGAGGTCAAGGCTCAGCTCGAGGGTCTCAAGGTCAACCTGAAGGTCCGCGCCGGCGACGGCGGACGGCTCTTCGGCTCGGTCACCCCGGCCGAGATCGTCGACGCCGTCAAGGCCGCCAGCGGCCCGGTCCTCGACCGTCGCCGGCTGGAGGTGCCCGGTCACATCAAGTCGATCGGCGCCTACCCGGTGAAGATCAGGCTGCACCCCGAGGTGACCGCGTCGTTCAACCTGAACGTCGTTCAGGGCTGACGTCCGCAACACCACCACGAGGGCCCGCACCGAGCAATCGGTGCGGGCCCTCGTGCGTACGTCGTCCGATCCGGCACTGCCCGGGCCAGGATGGGCCCGCCCGGCGTGCCCGACCCGCCCCAAGCGGGGCCCCGACCTGCCTGCCTTCGGCCCAGCGATGCCCAGACCGACACCCGCCCGGTCTGGCCCCGAACCGCCGACGGGTCAGCCGATGGGCTGGCCCGTCACCGCGCTGATCAGCACCGTGGAGAGGCCGCCACCCACCACCGCGGCGGCCACCGCGATGGTCGCCGAGCGCCACGTCGTGCCCACCCGGCGCAGCAGCGCCGCCACCACCAGACTGCTCACCAACGCCAGACCGAAGCGCGGCGAACCGGCCAGCAGTGACTCCAGCGCGCGGGACCGGGCGGACTCACACCCGCCCCCGCTGATGTCGGTTACACAACCAGCCGGCGCCTGGCTGTCCAACGTCAACAGCCAGACGAAGATCAGCATCGCCGGCACCAGGTAACAGGCCGCCGTGTAGAGCAGGGGCCGGACGGACCCACCCGGATACGGGTCCAGCAGGTCGTCCTCCAGACGCCGTGCCCAGGCACCCGTGGCCGCCGACTCGACCCGCCGACGTACCGACGCCGTTCCCACCGCCGGCCGGTCCGCCCGACGCCCGGGCGCACCCGCACGTGGTGCACCCGCGCGCGGCGCAGGCGCGCTGCGCGGCCGTGGGGCCGTGTATCCCACCACCGGAGACCGGGGCGCCGACGTCGTCGGATCCATCCAACGCGGGTCGTCATCGGCCAACCGGGTGCCGGACCAGAACCCGTCTTCCCGGCTCGGCCACCCCTCGGCCGCCACCGAGCGATCGGAGCGCGGCGCCATCGAACGGTCCCACTCGTCGTCCTCGATCGCGGACCGCTCCCACTGACCGGTGCGGTCCGACCGCTCCCAGCCACCGACGCTCTCCACCGCCGACCACTGCCCGCTCAGGTCCCCGCCGTCCGCGCCGGCCGCCGGTGGCCACGCATGCACACCCGAGGCGTCCCACGGATCCACAGCAGGCGGGTACGACGGTTCGGGTTCCGCCGCCCGGTCGGATCCGCGAACCCATGGGTCGGCCGCCGGACGGGACCAGGATTCCTCCGCCGCACGTCGGCTACGCCGGGTGGGACGGCTCGGCTCCTGGTCCGGCACCTGCTCGCTCGGGGCGGACTCCGGCTCCCCGCCCGACCAGATGACCTGGGGACGGCCAACGGGCGCGCGGCGGGGACGCCGGTCCGAGACAGCGCCGGAGACCGGCCCGTCCTCCCCGGCGTCGGCCCGTCGGCGGCCGGCGTACCCCTGGTCCTGCGGCCGGTCGAGCGTCCACTCTCGGGTGTGGTCCGAGTCCGGCGCCGGGCCGATCGCTGCCTGCTCCCGTCGCCGCGGCTCGCCGCCCCGCCGCCGCCCACCCGACGACTCGGCGGACCGTCGGCCCGCACCGGAGATCGGCCGCTCGCGCTCGTCGTCGGCCTCGTCGTCGTCCGGTGCCGCGTGGCGACCACCGCCGTCCGCGTGCCGGACCCCTGACTCCAGCGCCCACCGGGGCAGGTAGGCGTCGACAGGCTCATCCTGGCCGCGGTCCAACGCACGCCGACGGCTGGAGGTGCGGTAGCGCCCGTCCTCGTCGTACGGATCAACCGGAACGGACGCCGCGCGCTCACCCCACGAGGCGGTTGGCTGGCGCTCGCGCGGGCTGCCATCGCCGCGTCCCCAGTCCCGGTAATTCACGGCCGGAGTGTGACCCTTCTGAACCGAAAGCGGAATCCGCTGTCCAGGTGTAGCCGTTCGCTGGAGATAGTACGGGACGATCGTGTCACAGGCCCGACCGAAATATTCTCCTCCACAGGCTGGGGAGTATGTCTGCGCAGGTCAGCGGCTTATGGCCGAGAATTCCCCAATGGTTATCCACAGGCTGTGCACACGCTGCGCACAAGCTGCCCACCGGGATCCACAGGTTGTCCCGAGGCTCGTCCACCGGCGTTGTTGAGTCTCTGACCTCGGGGTCCGTATGGTTGGCCCTCGACCGCCGGCGATGGCCCCCGATCGACCGGCCCGGTCGAAGGAGAAGTGTCGTACCCCAGCGGTAGAGCTGAGGTTGGATCCGGCGCAGTGGAGGGGGGACCCGTGTCGGTCACCGACGACATGCGGGCAGAGCCACGCTCCGGCGGAGGCCAGCCACCTGCGCAGCAGCGGGATGGCCAGTTCGACAAGACGCCGCCCCAGGACGTCGCCGCCGAGCAGTGCGTCCTCGGCGGCATGCTGCTCTCCAAGGACGCCATCGCCGACGTCGTCGAGATCCTCAAGACCAACGACTTCTACCGGCCGGTGCACGCCACCATCTTCGACATCATCCTCGACATCTACGGCCGGGGTGAGCCGGCCGACTCGATCACGGTCGCGGCGGCGCTCGCCGACTCCGGGGATCTGGTACGCATCGGTGGCGCGCCGTACCTGCACACACTCATCGCCAGCGTGCCCACCGCCGCGAACGCCGCCTACTACGCCCGGATCGTCAGTGAGCGGGCGGTCCTGCGCCGGCTGGTCGAGGCCGGCACGAAGATCGTGCAGCTGGGCTACGGCACCGCCAGCGGCGGCAGCCGCGACGTGGACGACGTCGTCGACCTCGCCCAGCAGGCCGTGTACGACGTCACCGAACGGCGGGTCAGCGAGGACTTCGCAGTCCTGGCTGACATGTTGCAGCCGACGCTGGACGAGATCGAGGCGGTGGGCGCGACCGGCGGCATGATGACCGGCGTGCCGACCGGCTTCAGCGACCTGGACCGACTGCTCAACGGCCTGCACGCGGGGCAATTGATCATCGTGGCGGGCCGGCCTGGTTTGGGTAAGGCGCTTGCGCTCGACACCCCACTGCCGACCCCGGACGGCTGGACCACGATGGGCGAGGTCAAGGCGGGCGATCAGCTACTGGGTGCGGACGGCTCTCCGACCACCGTCACGCACGCCTTCGACGTGATGCGCGACCGTCCCTGCTACGAGGTCGAGTTCTCGGACGGCGCAGTCATCGTGGCGGACGCGGAGCACCTGTGGAAGACGACCACGCGGGCGAGCCGGCGGCAGGAACCAGCGCGGCAGAGGCGGCACTGGTCAGAATCGTCGCTGGCCAACGTACGGGCGGCTCACAAGACGCTCAGCGCCGTGCGAAACCAGCCGATCACCCTCTTCGACGCGATCGAGCAGGTGGGGCCAGAGTTCCGGCATGTCCTGCACACGGTCGCCCGCGAGGTCGGGTCGATTGGCCGGATCAGTCGCCCCATCGTCCGCAACGGCAGGACGCGGAACTGGACTGCGCCCGGCTACCCGGCCGGTCCTCTGCTGACCGCGCTTCTTGAACGAGCCGATGGGAACACAAACGCCGGCAGCCGGGCCGCCCACGACGGTGTCGTCACCACTGCTGACATCGCGGCCACGCTGCGAACCGATACCGCCCAGCCGCGGCTCAACCATGCCGTACGAAATTGCGCTCCCATCCAACTCCCGGACCGTGAGCTGCTGGTCCCGCCCTACACCTTGGGGACGTGGCTCGGTGACGGGCACAGCGGTGCCAGCCGCTTCACCACGGCAGATCCGGAGATGGTTACGCAGGTCGAGGCGGATGGCTTCGTCGTGCGGCCGAGCGGGCCGATGGTCTACACCAATCTGCTGCAGCCCACCTCCACTGCTGCGGGGAACGGTGTCTGCGTGGACTGTGGCGGTTCCACCAGGGCGTTGCGTGAGAATCCAGCGACCAGGAAGTGTGCCGACTGTCGTCACCGGAACGGTTCCTTCCTCGGGCTGTTGCGTCAGATCGGGGTAGCGGGAAACAAGCACATCCCGGGCGTCTATCTGCGCGCCTCTGAGGCTCAGCGTAGGGCGCTGCTGGCCGGGCTGATGGACACCGATGGGACCGTCGCCCCGGCCGGCAACCTCCAGTACACGTCGACCTCGAAGCGGTTGGCTGATGACGTACGCGAACTCATCGTCAGCCTCGGCTACCGCTGCACTGTCAACGCCAAGCCGGTGCGCGGCCGCACCCGCGAGTCGTCGATCGCGTACACGTTGAACTTCTCCACCCCGGATGTCATCTTCCGGCTCAGGCGCAAGCAGGACGCACACGCCGAACGCCGCCGGACCACCTCCGACGTCCGAACGACCTCGCGGTTCATCGTCGACGTCCGGCCGGTCTCCAGCGTTCCGGTGCGGTGTGTGACTGTCGATAACGACGAACACCTGTACCTGGCCAGCCGGTCGATGATCCCTACCCACAACAGCACGGCTAGCATGGACTTTGCCCGAAATGCTGCTATTCGCGCCAATCAGGCGGCAGCTATCTTCTCGCTGGAAATGAGCAAGGTCGAGATCGTCATGCGGCTGCTCTCCGCCGAGGCGCGGGTGCCGCTGCACGTACTGCGCAGCGGTCAGCTCTCCGACGACGACTGGACCAAGCTGGCCCGGTGCATGGGTGAGATCAGCGAGGCGCCGCTCTTCGTCGACGACACGCCGAGCATGAACCTGATGGAGATCCGGGCCAAGGCACGGCGGCTCAAGCAGCGGCACGACCTCAAGATGATCGTGGTCGACTATCTCCAGCTGATGACCTCACCGAAGCGCACCGAGAGTCGCCAGCAGGAGGTCGCGGACCTGTCCCGTGGCCTCAAGCTGTTGGCCAAGGAGGTCGAGTGCCCGGTGATCGCGGTCAGTCAGCTGAACCGTGGCCCCGAGCAGCGCACCGACAAACGACCCCAGCTGTCGGATTTGCGCGAATCTGGGTCAATTGAGCAAGATGCCGACGTTGTTATCCTCTTGCACCGCGACGACTACTACGACAAGGAGTCACCGCGGGCCGGGGAGGCGGATTTCATCATTGCCAAGCATCGGAATGGGCCCACCGACACGGTGACCGTCGCGGCCCAGCTGCACCTGTCCCGCTTTGTCGACATGGCCATCGGCTGACCGACGCGACAACCTGTCGTCGGTCAGCCGAGCAGTGGGAACCAGCCCGCCGACTCGCCCAGTTCCAGCCGGTCGCGTTCGGTCAGCGGCACGCGTCCGGTCGCCTTCAGCAGAAAGTCGTGATCATCCCACGCGGTGGGTCGAACGGTGTCGTCGCTGAGCAGGCCGTCCATGGTCGCCACCGCGACGCGTACCGCCAGTGGGCCGGGCGGCGGCGCATCGGGCAGTTCCAGCGTCAGGTCCAGGTGGTGGACGGCGGCCTCGGTGGTCAGGGTGGCGAGGAAGTCCGGCACGCGAAGCACGTGTCCCTGGGTGGTCACGTACCCGTCGGGGTCGGCTGACGTGGCGGCGCGGGCCGCCGCCGGCGCGGTGTCCCGCCAGAGCTCGACGATCCCGGTCGGGCTGTCGAAGGCGGCGGCCGATCGGCGGACCCACCAGGCGTGCCGGGCGGCCTCGTCGTCTCCGCCGGGAAAGTCACGCCAGTAGCTCACGTCGTCGACGTCGGCGGGGCCGTCGACGGGGCTGGCCAGGGTGACGAGTGCCCGTTGGGCGTCGCCGAGCACGTGCAGGAGCAGGTCGGCGATCAGCCAGCCTCGGCAGCGGGTGGCTCGTTGCAGGCCGGCGTCGTCCAGGCGATCGACCACTGCGGTGATTCCGTCGTACGCCTGGGCCAGCGCCTCGTCCGGTCGGATCGCGGTCATGCGATTCAGCCTCGCATGAAGCATCGCGCCCGCCAACGATCAATGGCCCGGGGTATGTGCCCGGGCCGACGCGTGATCGACCCGGGCGGGAGGTCGGCCTGGGATCAGCCGAACATGTCGTCGAGGAAGCCCTTGCGCTTCTTCTGCCGGTAGTGGCCGTGGTAGCCCTGGTGTTGCTGCTGCTGGTGGCCGTAGGCCGGCTGCGGCGGGTAGCCGTGGGCGGGCGGGGGCGGCGGCGGGACGGCGCCGTAACCGGGCTGGTGCGGCGGGGGCGGCGGGGGCGGGTAGCCGGCCGGCTGCTGCGCCGGTTGCCCTGGCGCGCCGCCGCTCTGTTGGCGGCTCCAGTTGGCCTCCGCCTCGAACAGCTTCTCCAGCTCGCCGCGGTCCAGGAAGATGCCTCGGCACTCCCCGCACTGGTCGATGACGACGCCGCTGCGCTCGTACTGGCGCATTTCTCCGTGACACTTGGGACAGGTGAGGCTACTCATCGCCCGACGGTACCCGGTGTTTCTATGCAGTTGCTGTGAGCGCCTCGGTGACTTCTTCGTCGGACACTTCATGAAAATCGTCGTAGTAGACGCTGACGGCGCCGAAGTCCGCCGGGCGTTGGGCGCAGACGACCTGGTCGGCCTCGGCGGCGAGCAGTTCGTACGCCTCCTGCGCGCCGACCGGGACCGCGACCACGACCCGGTGTGCCCCGAGTTGGCGGACGACTTCGACGGCGACGCGGGCGGTTGCGCCGGTGGCGAGGCCGTCGTCGACGATCACGGCCGTCCGCCCGGTGAGGTCGACCTGTGGGCGGTCGCCCCGGTAGAGCCGTTCCCGGCGTTCCAGTTCGGCCTGCTCCCGGTGGCGGACCTCGGCGATGTCGTCGCCGCTGAGCCGGCTGGCCACCGCGTCGTTGAGCACCTGGACACCGCCCGGCCCGAGTGCGCCGAAGGCAACCTCCCGGGCCCACGGCATGCCGAGCTTGCGGACGACCAGCACGTCCAGTGGTGCGCCGAGCCGTTCGGCGACGACCCGGGCGACCGGCACGCCGCCACGGACGAGGCCGAGGACGACGACGTCCGGTTCGCCGATGAGCGCGGTGAGGCGTTCGGAGAGCACCCGGCCGGCGTCGGCCCGGTCGCGGTACGTGGTCATGTCTTCAGGTCTACGCCCTGACGCGCCGTTCCGCTCGGAAGTTACGCCGAAGTGGTCCGACCGGACCGTTCATCGGCAACCGCGGCGGTCGGTGTGTCGACGGGGCGGTGCAGGGCGGGGGCCCAGGTCAGCAGGGCCAGCGGGTACAGCAGGTAGCCGAAGCGGGTCGAGGGCATCAGGGCGATGGCGGCGAGCAGCCCGTACCCGCAGATGAGCGCGGTGGCGACGGCGGTGCGGGGCGGGCGGCGGGCGAGTCGGACGGCGATGGCCACTCCGGCGGCGACCAGCAGCGCGGCGGCGATCAGCCGGCCGGCGGGTAGCCCGGTGGCTATCAGGTAGCCGGGGAACGGGGACTGCGCGGGGCTGGTGACCAGCCCGTGGCCGAGGGGGAAGCGCAGCACGTTCTCGGTGAGGGCGTCGCGGTCCACCAGCAGCGCCGGCAGTAGTGCGGCGATGGGCAGACCGATGGCGCCGACGGCGACTCGGGTGCCGGCGCGTCGGGTCAGGCCCCAGACGATCAGGACCAGGGCGACCGGCCAGGCGAACAGCTTCAGCGCGCCGGCGAGCCCGACGGCGAGACCGGCCCGGCCGGGTCGGTCGGCGGCGGCGAACGCGAGGGCCAGCAGGCAGAGCGCGAGTACGGGTAGGTCGTCGCCGCCGGTGGCGAGGGTGAGGGCACAGATCGGCAGTACGGTGGCGGCCTGCACGCCGCGCAGCAGGGCGGCGTCTCGTCGGTGGGTAGCGGCGGTGGTGGCCTGGCCGGCGGTGGCCGGTGTTCTGCGCAGGGCGGCCACGGCCAGGGCGAGCGCCAGCGCGGTGCCCACCGCGAACCAGACCCGGGAGTCGGTCCACCAGGTGTCGAGCAGTGCTCTGGGCAGGCCGAACATCGCCATGCCGGGTTGGTACGGGGTGTAGCCCATCAGTTGCTCGCCGGGTGGCAGGGCGGCGATGGCGTCGGGCCCGAGGTAGGGCGTGCCGTGTTCCAGGAGGCGGCTGCCGGCGTGCTCCACGACCACCACCTCCTCCTGGGCCCGGTCGGTGCGCCCACCGGCCCGGTCGATGGCCTGCCAGGCCAGGGGCAGCAGTGTGGTGGTCGCCCAGGCGAGACCGGTGACCACCCAGCGGGCGGACAGACCGGTCAGCCGGGAGGTCGGGGAGCGTCGACGCAGCAGAAGCTGGGCGATCACCGTCAGCGTTGCGAGCAGGTAGCCGACGGCGGCGACCGCGCCCCAGGCGCGGTGCGGCAGCAGGGTGGACGTGACCGCGGTGATCGCGGCGAAGGTGGCCGACACGGCGTAGAGGCCCAGGTCGAGGGCGAGCCCGCCGGCTGCGTTGTCGAGCGTCCGCCAGTGCCAGCGACGGCGGTGGGCGGTCGGGTCGTCGACGATCACGCGCGACAGTCTGGCAGACCAGGCTGTCCGCGCAGCGGGGCGAGGCCTGCTCAGGCGGGCAGGTGTGGCAGGCGGTCGGGCCTGGAACGGCCGGCCTGGCGGCGGTTCTGGCTCAACCGGATCACCGCCCCGGCGTCGTGCAGCGGCGCGGCGAGGGTGCCCGGTCGGCCGCCCGAGCCGCGCTGCATCGCCGCGAGCAGGGTGCCGGACGGCATCGGCCGGGCGAACAGGTGCCCCTGGCCGGCGACGCAGCCCAACTCCCAGAGGGCCCGCCGCTGCGGCTCGCTCTCCACCCCCTCGGCCACCACGTCCAGGTTGAGGCTGCGCCCCAGGTCGAGTGTGGAACGGATGACGGCGGCGGCCTCCGCTGAACTCTCCATCGTCGTCACGAAGCTCCGGTCGATCTTCAGCTCGTGCACCGGGATCCGGGAGAGCAGCGAGAGGGAGGAGTAGCCGGTCCCGAAGTCGTCCAGCGCCAGCCGGACTCCCTCGTCGCGGAGTCGGCTGAGCACCCGGTCGACCACGTCGAGTTGGCTGAGGGTCAGCGTCTCGGTCAGCTCCAGGACCAGCCGGTCCGGTGGTAGGTCGTGGGCGCGGAGGCGGGCCAGCACCGAGCCCGGGAACCGCGCGTCGAGCAGGCTGCGCGGGGACACGTTGACCGCTACCGGTACGTCGAAGCCGGCGTCGCGCCAGCTCACCGCCGCGATCAGCGCCTGGTCGAGGATCGCTTCGGCGAAGGCCGGTAGCAGGCCCGAGCGTTCCACCGCCTCCAGGAACCGCAGCGGGTCGATCAGGCCGTGGGTGGGGTGGTGCCAGCGGGCCAGCGCCTCCGCGCTGGTCACCTCACCGGTGCCCAGGTCGACGATCGGTTGGAAGTTGACGACGAACTCGTGGTCGGCGACCGCGCGCGGTAGGTCACCGCCAAGGGTGAGGCGACCGAGGTCGGCGGTGTCGCGGGTCGGGGCGTACGTGGAGATTCGCTGCCCGGCCCGCTTCGCCTGGTACATGGCCACGTCGGCGCGGCGCAGCAGCTCGGCCATGCCGCCGTTGGACGGGGCGCCGGAGATCCCGCCGCTGGCCTCGACACTGATGCGCATGCCGTCCAGCTCGAACGGCTCGTGCAGGGCGGCGAGCAGCGTCTCGGCCCGGTGCGCGGCGACCGCCGGGGCCGGTAGACCCCGCAGGAGTACGGCGAACTCGTCGCCGCCGAGGCGGGCCACCAGGTCACTCGCCTGGGCGGCACCCCGCAACCGGTCGGCCACCTGCACCAGCACCTGGTCGCCGGCGGCATGCCCGAGCGTGTCGTTGACCTCCTTGAAATGGTTGAGGTCGATCAGCACCAGCGCGGTCACCCCGTCGGCGTGGCGGGTGCTCAACTGTTCGGTGCCCTCGTCGAGGAGGTGCCGGCGGTTGGCCAGGCCGGTCAGCGCGTCGTGCGAGGCCGCGTACGCGTGCTCGTCGGCGACCCGGGCCAGTTCGGCGTACGCCTGGGCGTTGCGGACGGCGGTGCAGAGCGCGGAGGCGAAGGTGCGCAGGGTGTACTGCTCCCGCTCGGAGAGTTGCACCGGGCCGCGGAAGCGCAGTCGAAGTATGCCGACGTCGACCGTCCGGTCGTGGCCTTCCAGCGGCGCGGGGACGATCGTGCCGTCCACGTCGGTGGGCGTGCCGGTCGGGCCGTCGAAGGTGATGCCGCCGGTGCCGCCGCGCACGGTGCGGCCGCCGTCGCGCAGCTCGATCTCGACCTCGTCGGCGGAGAACAACTCGGCGGCCTGGGTGACGGCGGTGGTGAGGACGTTGTCCAGGTCGACCACGTTGAGCGCGTCGGTGGTGCGGGCGAGCCGCTGCCACGCCTGCTGTTCGGTCCGGGAACGGATTCTCGTGGAGTAGGCCAGGTGCAGGCTGAGCACGAGCGGCGGTATGGCCAACAGGAGTTTGAGGTTGGCCTCAAGGATCAGCAGCGTGCAGGCCGCCACGACGAACCGTAGGGCGAAACCGGCGAGCCGGAGGTCGAGGTTGCTTCGGAACTGCTTTGAGATCTTGGTCCTGGAAGCCAGCGCAATGACCGGTATGGCCAGAATGTCGTCCAGGAGGGCCGCGGCCAGGTAAGCCAGCGCCAACGGCACCAGCAGGGCCACGGTGCCCTCGGGCGGCCAGGTCCAGGTTGTCATTGCCAGCGTGATGCCGGCACCCCAGGCCACGATGACGTTCTTTCCCACACTGAAGGCCAGCTTGATCGCCGGCTGGCGGTGCCAGGTGAACGCGATGCCCACCGCCGTTGAGAGCACCACCACCGGGGCCGGAGCGATGGCGAGACCGATGATGATCGCCGTCTCGGTCCAGCTGATCGAGTGGGTGGTGGATCGGATCCGCACCCTCGCTTTGACCAGCGTTCCCAGAGCGATGGTCACGGTGAGCACGATGAGGACCGCGACATCGTTCGGCGTGGCGGTCATCGCAAACCGCACTGCGACCGGCAGTGAGGTGGCCGTGATGACAGCCGCTACAACGACGACGAGACCGACGAGCAGCCGTAGCCGCTGATCGGTCTCAGTCTCTCGTCGCTGACGATGGGTCACATCACCCCCGAAGGACTGCCTCCGCGTTGTTCGTAGCCTAACGTGCGGGAGTCGCGCACGTACCGTGCGAAATTTGTCAGTCCCATTCGCTGCCGCGCATCGCAATGCCCCTCTCTGCTGCCGTGCCATTCGATGACCTGCCCCAGGGGGAGATCTTCCTAACGAAAGGCAGCTTAAGAGATGGAAGGGCAGCATAGAAGAATTAAATGTCGGTATGCGCAACATTAGCCAAGCTAGAGTGGATTTATTACGTTCTGTCCATCACGGCTAAACGGAGTGCGGTCAGGTCACGGCGGTGTTGGTTCCGCGGAGGCTGCGGAACTGCGGACGTTATCTGGTCATGTTGTGAACGTGTTATTCCCCCAAGCCTGTGGCCCTCTGTCGGGGCTCTCACCGGAGTTTGCTCGGTGTAGCGGCGGATTGGGCAAATTTGGTACGACTAGGTCGCGGGGGCAGTCGGGACACCTTCTCGCAAGGCTCTCAGGCCAGTGCGCGACCTTCGCATCGCCGCACGAGCGGTGAGTTGCCCGGGGGTGAACCGTAGGCTTCGTTGTGTGATCGGCTGAATACCCGCGACGGCTGGAGCAGGGGCGAGTGGAGATTCGGGTTCTAGGCGGTCTTTCGGTGCAACTGCTTTCTCGCACGTTGCGCCTCGGAACACCCAAGCAGCAGGCGATCTTCGCGATGCTCGCAGTTCAGCCAGGTCGACTGGTTACCGTGGCCGACTGCATCGATGAGTTATGGGCCGATCGCCCACCGCGATCGGCCCTGGCGAATGTGCTGAGCTATGCCGCCAATCTGCGCCGGACTTTCGACGCTTTCCCGTCCGGTCGAGGGGTCGTCGTGCGGCAACGGAACGGCTTTCGTCTCGACGTGCCGCCCGAGCTGATCGATGTCTCATGCTTCCAGATGGAGCGGAGCGCGGGCCGGGAAGCCTGGGAGGTAGGCCACCTGGAGCAGGCTCGGGATTTGCTGAGCCGAGCCGTCGCTCGGTGGCAGGGCCCGATGCTCGCCGGCATCCCGCTGGGACCCGTGCTCAGCGCACGGGTGCTCAACGCTGAGGAAGAGCGTCTGCTCGCCGTGGAACTTCTTGCCGACGTGCAGCTGAGATTGGGGCGGGGTGATCTGGCGATCCCGTCGTTGCGGGAAGTCATCCCCCGTCATCCCCTTCGGGAGCCGACGTATGTCCTGCTCATGCGGGCTCTGTACGAGGGTGGCGATCACGCGGGCGCGCTCATCACGTACGACGAGATCCGAACGCGGCTGATCACCGAGTTGGGAGTGGGCCCCGGGGCAGCCATCGAAGAGTTGCACCGCAAGATTGCCACTTCGAGCCCGGTACCCGCCGTGCTCTCCGGAGCCGGAGCCCCACGAGGACCTTCCGCGTCGCTCGTGCACCGCGCGGCGGGAGAGGCGCGAGCTGAGCAAACGGGTCAGGTCAAACCGGTGGATCGCCTTCCGCGGGCCGTCGCGGATTTCGTCGGACGGGAAGACGTCCTGTCGCGGCTACTGGCGGAGACTCGGCGAGTCGAGGATCGGGTTCCGGCAGTTCACATGATCGACGGCATGGCGGGCAGCGGCAAGACGACCCTCGCCGTGCACCTGGCCCGCCGACTGTCCGATCGTTATCCGGACGCCGCCTTGTTCATCGACCTGTGTGGCCATGGCGACAAGAACCGGGTCGAGCCAGCGGGTGCCCTGGTCACACTGCTGCGTCAGCTTGAGGTGCCGGCCGACCGCGTTCCGGTCGAGTTCGACGCCAGAGCGGAGTTGTGGCGACGAGAACTGGGCCGTCGAAGGTCGGTGCTCGTCCTCGACAATGCCGCGAGCAGCGAACAAATTCTGCCTCTCCTGCCGACCGAGCCGACCGCCGTCGTGCTGGTGACATCGAGGCGGAGGCTCTCTCACCCGGACGTGGCGCCGTCACAGACGTTGCCGGTGATGACTCCTGAAGAGAGTCTCGACCTCCTCGCACTCAGTGTCGGAAGGGCCCGCGTCGAAGCGGAGCCGGACGCTGCGGCCGAGGTGGTCCGGCTGTGTGGGCATCTCCCCCTGGCAATTCGGCTTGCCGGTGCCAGACTCGCCCATCGGCGCGGCTGGCGGTTGGCGGACCTGGCCGGACAGATGGCTGCCGATCCTCTGGTGCTGCATCACCTGGCTCAGGAACAGAGCACCGTCACCGGCGCCTTCGCCGCCTCCTATGAGCCGCTCCCGGGTTCGACCAAGCGTGTCTTCCGGTTCCTTGGTCTGTATCCCGGCAACCGCTTCAGCCCGGCGGCAGTCGCCGCACTGACCGGCCTGACGGTGGCGGAAGCTCACGGGGCGCTCGACGACCTCGTCGACCGGAACCTGGTGGAGGACCTGGACTCGACGCGATACCGACTACACGACCTCATGCGCCAGTACGCCGTGGAGTTGTGCACGCGTACCGAACCCGCGAGCGACCGAAAGCTCGGGTTGGCTCAACTGTTCGACTTCACGCTGGAGGCGGTGCTGAGGGTCGCCGATCTGCTGGAGCCCGGTGTCATCAGATCCCAGGTCACTCACCGCTCGTCCGGACGTCCTGAGCTGATCGAGGCTATCGGTGAACCAAGCACCGACTGGTTGGAGGCCGAGCGTACGGAACTGGTGGCGATGGTGTTGTCAGCGCTCGAGTCGAAGCTCTACCAGCACTCCTGGCAACTGGCCCGCGCCCTCTGGCGATTCTTTTACATCCGCGGATACTTCGAGGACATCATCCTGACCTTCCGCCACGCACTGACGGCGGCGGAGGCAACGGGAGATGTCGACGCGATGGCGGTGGTGAACAACTACCTGGCCTCCGCCTACGTACGCACCGGTGACAACCAGTGGGCGCTTGACCACCTGACCCGGGCGGTAAGTCTCTCTTACAACTCCCAGGACGTGCCGAACACCGCGCGCTACCGGGCCAACCTTGCGGCTGTCTACGCGTGGAGCGGGCACCTGGCCGAGGCGGTGAGAGTCGGTGTGGAGAGCCTGCGCGACTACAAGGGATACGGAAATGTCGGGGTGCCAGTCGTGCTGCCAAACCTTGGCACGGCACTGATGATGCTCGGGCGCTACGAAGAGGCGTTGCGGCTGCACCGCCTGCATCTGGCATGGGCCCGGACGAATTCCGAGGACTTCCATGTGCTCAATGCCTTCGGTCATATTGGGGCAGTGCGCGTAAGAATGGGCCATTTTCCACAGGCGATCCGGATTCTAAAGGCATCGTTGGCTATGCGCGATCGCACCGGCCACCGGTTTGCCGAGGCTGAGGTGCGCAACGACCTCGGGATCGCCTACCGCGGTCTTGGCCGTCTGGTGGAGGCCCAGCGGGAACACGAGTTGGCCCGGAAGTTGTCGATCGGTTCGGGGGAGCGACACGTCGAGGCGGCTGCGCTGAACGAGCTCGGGCGCACCCTGCTCGCGCAGGGCCGGGCTGACGAGGCGTTCGAGGTGCACCAGGAGGCGTTGCGGTTGGCTACTCGGATCGCGCACCCGCACGAGCAGGGTCGAGCGTTGGCCGGGCTGGCCGAACACTTCGCCCGCGTCGACCCGGCCGAGGCCCGCAGGCACTGGGAGCGGGCGTTGGCGATCTTCCGACGAATGGGCGTGCCGGAGCGCTTCGAGGCCGAACGTCGCCTCGCCGAGTTGACCGACGCGACAGTGGTCGCAGAGCGCTGACCAGCTTGAACGGCACTTATCGATTTCTTATCGGCAGGCCCGGTAACTTACCGGCCGTATCGGCGAACGGGGGAGGTTCTGCCAGTGGGCAGAACCGGGTCGTCGACACGCCCCGCTGCCGGGTCCCCCCAGCGACCTCGGCGGCGGGCTGGTGAGGAAGGAGCGGCGTCGGGGCCGTTGCGCCGTCAGCACCCGGTGCGGTCGGCAGCGTGACGCCGCTCCTTCCGACCGCCGTCGTACCGCACCGATAGGCTCACGACCGTGACCGAACCCGCGCAGCTCAGCCACGTCGATCGCGCCGGCGCGGCCCGCATGGTCGACGTCTCCGCCAAGGCGGTGACAGGTCGGTCGGCTGTCGCGGCCGGCCGGTTGCGGACCACGCCCGAGGTCATCGACCTGCTGCATCGCGACGGGCTGCCCAAGGGTGACGCGTTGGCCGTCGGGCGGCTTGCCGGGATCATGGGGGCCAAGCGCACTCCTGATCTGATCCCGCTCTGCCACCCGATCGCCCTGCACGGCGTCACCGTCGACCTGCTGCTGACCGCCGACACCGTGGAGATCACGGCCACCGCCCGCACGGCGGACCGGACGGGGGTGGAGATGGAGGCACTGACGGCGGTTGCTGTCGCCGGTCTCGCCCTGGTCGACATGGTCAAGGCGGTCGACCCGGCGGCGTCGGTGGAGGCGGTCCGGGTGCTGCGCAAGGAGGGCGGCAAGACCGGCGAGTGGGTCCGTCCGGAGGACCGGCCGTGATCCGGGCTCGGGTGATCGTCGCTTCCAATCGGGCCTCGGCCGGCGTCTACGCCGACACCAGCGGGCCGCTGCTCGTCGCCGGCCTGCGCGAGCTGGGCTGCCAGGTCGACGACCCGGTGGTGGTGCCTGACGGTGAGCCGGTCGGCGACGCCCTGCGGGCCGCCCGCGCCGATGATGTCGACGTGGTGCTGACCAGCGGTGGCACCGGCGTGACCCCGACGGATCGGACCCCGGACGTGACCCGGGGCCTGCTGGATTACGAGATCCCCGGCATCGCCGAGGCGATCCGCGCGCACAGTCGTGACCGGGTGCCGACGTCGGTGCTGTCCCGGGGCCTGGCCGGGGTCGCCGGTCGGATGCTGGTCGTCAATCTGCCCGGCTCGACCGGCGGTGCCCGGGATGGCCTGGCCGTTCTCGGGCCGATCCTCGGGCACACCGTCGACCAGCTTCGCGGTGGCGACCACTGACCGCTCCGCGCCAGGCCCGGGCGGGTGTCGGTCCGTGCCGATAGGCTCGGTCGGTGAGCACGGAAACCGCACCCACCGCGGATCGGGTCACCGCACCCCCGCCAGCCGGGTGGGAAGAAGCCCGTTCGCGGGTCTACGCGGTCGGTCTGGCCGCCGCGCTGCCCTCCGCCGCCCGACCACTTGTCGACACCGACGGGTCGACCCTGGCCGAGCCGTTGACCACCCGCACCGACCTGCCGGCGTTCCCGACCTCCAGCGTGGATGGCTGGGCGGTGCGCGGCAGTGGGCCGTGGCGCGTCGTCGGCCGGGTCCTGGCCGGCAGCACCCCCGCGCCACTCACCGAGGACGACACCACCGTCGAGATCGCGACCGGCGCGATGGTGCCCGAGGGCGCCACCGCCGTGCTCCGCGTCGAGGAGTCCGCCGCATCCACCACCGGCCTGATCAGCGGCACTCCCCGGGAGACGCCCGAGTGGCGGAAACCCGGCGAGGAGGCGTACGCCGATGAGGAGCTGTTGCCGACCGGCACGCCGGTCGACCCGGCGGTGATCGGCCTGGCCGCCGCCTGCGGGCACGACACGCTGCGGGTCCGGCGGGCGCCGCGCGCCGCGCTGCTGGTCTTCGGCGACGAACTGCTGACGGCGGGCCCGCCCGCGGCCGGTCGCATCCGCGACGCGCTGGGCCCCGCAGTGCCGGCCTGGCTGCGGCGCTACGGTTGCCAGGTCCGTCCATCCGACGTGGTCGGCCCGGTGGCCGACACGCTGCCCGCGCACGTGGCGGCCCTGCGTTCGGCGTTGGGCAACGCCGATCTGGTCTGCACCACCGGCGGCACCATGAACGGCCCGGTCGACCACCTGCACCCGACCCTGGAGGCGCTCGGCGCCGACTACGTGGTCAACACGGTGGCGGTCCGCCCGGGCTTCCCGATGCTGCTGGCCCGGCTGACCGGCCCCGACGGGCGAGCCCGGTTCGTGGCCGGGCTGCCGGGCAACCCGCAGTCCGCCATCGTCGCGCTGGTGTCGCTCGTCGCGCCGCTGCTCGCCGGCCTCCAGGGCCGGTCGATGCCGGTGCTGCCGCAGGTCACGTTGGTCGAGGCGGTGCCCGGTCGCGGCGATCACACCCACCTGGCGTTGGTCCGACTGGACCGGTCCGCCGGCGTCGCGTTCCCGGTCCGCCACGTCGGCTCGGCGATGCTGCGGGGCCTGGCCGGCGCGGACGGGTTCGCGGTCATCCGTCCCGGCACCAGCGGCGAGCCCGGCGACCGGGTGCCGCTCGTGCCACTGCCGTTGTTTCCCGGGGAGCGTGCGTCGTGACCGCACCAGCGATCACCTTCGGCGAGGTCACCGACCGGCCGCTCGACCTCGCCACGCACGAGGCGGCGGTCGCCGACCGCCGAGCCGGCGCCGTGGTGTCCTTCCAGGGCGTGGTCCGCGACCACGACCACGGCCGCCAGGTCACCAGCCTGGAGTACGAGGGGCACCCGAGCGCCGCGCAGGTGCTGCGCGAGGTGGCCGCCGAGATCGCCGCGGAGCCCGACGTCTACGCGGTGGCGGTCTCGCACCGGGTCGGCCCCCTGGCGATCGGTGACGTGGCGCTGGTCGCCGCGGTGAGCACCGCGCACCGGGCGGCGGCCTTCGCGGCCTGCGCCCGGCTGGTCGACGAGGTCAAGGCGCGACTGCCGATCTGGAAGCGGCAGGTGTTCACCGACGGCACCGAGGAATGGGTCAACTGCCCCTGACCGCTCAGCGGCGGCCGTTGACCACCACGGCCCGGGCGAGCCGGTCGCCGTAGAACGCCGGCTCCGCGCCTGGGCGCCAGGGCAGCGCGGCGACCAGCACGATCAGCGCGAGCGCGAGCGAGTTCTCCATCAGTGCCCCGAACAGGCCGTCCTGGTAGTGCGACATCTCCGGCAGTTGGTGTTCGTACGGCCAGATCGGAGAGATCAGGAAGAGCAGGTAGAGCCCGATCGCGGCGACGCCGTGGCGGAGCCCGGTCAGCGTCGGGTACCAGATCGGCGGGCGGAGCCCGTTGACCCCGGGTAGACCGCCGAAGACCGGCCCCTGGCCGGTGCGCTGCGACATCCCCCGGCTCGCCTCGCGGCGACGCACGGCGGCGTCGGCCAGCACGATGATCGCCGGGATCACCCAGACCAGGTGGTGTGTCCAGGAGATCGGGCTGATCACATTGGCGGTGAGACCGACCAGCGTGAAGGCGGTCAGCTCGTCACCGTCGGCGCGGGAACTGGCCGCCCGGGACAGGCCCAGCGCCAGGATCAGCACCGAGAAGGCGAGCCACAGCAGCCCTGGGGTCTCGATCGAGTCGTACAGCCGGGCGAGCAGGCCGGCGAGGGACTGGTTGGGCGTCATGTCCGCCGCGCCGACCCGTTCGGTCTGCCACAACACGCTGCCGAAGTAGGTGCGCGACTCGTCACCGACGATCGCGAAGGTCCCCACCGTCACGCCGATCGTGGTGCCGATGGCGGTGGCCGCCACCCGCCACTGACGGGTGATGAGCAGGTAGGCGATGAACAGCGCCGGGGTGAGCTTGACCGCGGTGGCAAGGCCGATACCGGCTCCCGCCCAGGCCCCGCCGTAGATGAAGCGCAGCAACGGGCCGTCGGTGGCGGCGTAGTGGGTGCCCCGGCGGGAGCGCCAGCGAAGGCCGATCAGGTCAGCCATGATCAAGGCGAACAGCAGGATGTTGACCTGGCCGTAGCCGAGGGTCTCCCGAGCCGGCTCGATGGCGACCGCGAGCGGCACCGCCAGAGCCACCGTGAACCACAGTGGCCACCCCAGTCGATCCACGATGGGTCGGAGCAGCCCGGCCAGCACCAGCGCCAACGCGGCGATGCTGGCGGCGGCGTTGACCAGACCGGCCGCGCCGATCGGCAGCTGCGCCATCGGCAGCATGACCAGCCCGGCAAAGGGCGGATAGGTGAACCCGAGCGTGGTTTCGGGCGCGATGAACTCGTAGAGCTCGTGACCGCTCGCCCACCACACCACGGCACCGTGGTAGATCTTCATGTCGAAGAAGTTGTACGGCCGCCCGAAGGTGCCGATGGCGAGCCATGCGGCGTAGGCGACGGCGGCCACGATGGCGCCCCGTACGACGTTCCTGCGATCGATCCCGCGCGTCACACGGTCGATCCCGCGTGACACACGTTGGATTGGGGCGAGGCGGTCCGCCCGTCTACCGACATCCGTCGGCATGGCGTGGCCACCCCCGTACCAAGGTCGTCCTACCCGTCCAGGTCCTGCACGGAGCCTAGAACGGCGCCTCACGTCAGTGCCTCCCGCGTTATGCGACCGTGTCCGATCCCACACATGTTTTTGACATTTCCACCGCGTTAACGCCTACCGGGTGGTTCAGGTAATTCGTGGCCTTAGCGAGGGGTGGGGGTGGGACGGAGACGGATCGACGCAGGTCAGCCGGGGAGTCGACGTGCGGTGGACGCGGAGCGGACGGCGATTCGGGCTTCGCGTCGGGCGGTGCGGACGGCGCGTTGCATGGAACGTCGAGAGTGGCCGATGCGATGGCCCGTCCGCCACCGCAGACCGGGCTTGCCGCCGGTGTCCGCCGCGGCGAGCAGCAGGCCGCCGAGGAGCCCGAGGTTCTTCAGGACGTGAATCTGGTTGTTGTTCTTGGCGATCGGGTCGTCGTTGTTCCAGAAAGGATGCCCGGCGATGGTAACCGGCACCAGCGTGCCGGCCAGAACCAGCGCCGCGGGTCGGCTGAACCGGCCGGTGGCCAGCATCAGCCCGGCGCCGACCTGCACCGCCGCGTTGAGCCGGATCAACGTCTCGGTCTCGGTGGGGAAGCTCGGGTGTGCCTTCTTCAGCATGGGTGCGACCCTGTCGGTCACCGGTTTGGCGGCCACCGTCAGCCGAGCGGGGTCGCGCATGTTGCGATACCCGCTGACCACGAAGATGCCGCTCAGCATGGCGCGGGCGAGGGAACGTACGGGCGTCATGGATCAGTCATACCCCGTCGCGACGTTTGCTACCCCGTCAACCGCAGGATCGGATTGGTGTTCGTACACGTACGCCACGCCGAATCGAGCGACAGTCACGGATGGACGGGCGCTGGCGGGTAACGTCGCGCGGGTGACCACGCTGCGGCTACGCCCCGAGGACCCGGCCGACGCCGGCCCGGTCCGCCGCGTACTGGCCGCCGCCTTCGCCCGCCCGGACGTGGCGACGCCGCCGGAGGTCAGCCTGGTCGACGAGCTACGCGACACCACCGCCTGGTTGCCGCAGTTGGCAATGGTCGCCGAGTACGGCGGTGAGGTGGTCGGCTACGCGCTGCTCACCCGGGCGCGGCTGCGACCGGAGCGAGGCTCCGACGTTCCCGTCCTGGCCCTGGGCCCGGTGGCGGTCGCACCGCACCGACAGCGTGTCGGGCACGGCACGGCCGTCGTGCAGGCCGTCCTGGACGCCTCCACCGAGTTGGGCGAGCGGCTCGTGATCGTCCTCGGTGCCCCGGCCTTCTACCGCCGGTTCGGGTTCGGCCCGGCGAGTGACCTGGGCCTGACCGGCCCGTGGGCCGGCCTCGGTGAGCCCTGGCAGGCGCTGGTGCTGCCGCCGTCCACCAGCGAGGAGGGCCCACCGCCTCGCGGTGAGGTGCTCTTTCCGGCGCCCTGGTCGAAGGTCTGACCGGGTCGACGCGGTGGTTGGCGGTCAGGCCGGCTGGGTCCGCAGGTACCGGCCGAAGTGCGGGACGGTGAAGGCGACAGTGCCCCGCTCACCGGAGTAGATCAGCCCCTTCTTGATCAGCGCGTCCCGGGCCGGAGACAGACTGGCCGGCTTGCGGCCGAGGGCACGGGCGATCTCCGCGGTGGGCACCGCGGCGTCCATGTCGTCGCGGACCACCGCACCGGTCTCGCCCTCGACCGCGGACATCATGGCCATCGCCCGCATGTACTCACGCTCGGCGGGAGTGGCCCGTTCGAACCGGGAACCGAAGAACCCGACAGCCAGCTCGGCCTCCGCCTCGGGTGCGGCGACCCGCACATCGGCGGCGGTGATCGGCGAGCGCGGCGCGTGGTCCCAGGTCGCCTTGCCGTACGCCTGGACGAAGTAGGGATAGCCGCCGGACTTCTCGTAGAGCAGGTCGAGTGCCTTCTGCTCGTACTCGACCTCCTCGCGCTCGGCGGGCGCGCAGAGCGCCCGGTCGGCGGCGATCCGGTCGAGCCGGTCGATGCGCTGATAGCGGAACAACCGTTCGGAGTACGACTTGGCGGCGCTGAGCACTGCCGGCAGGTGCGGAAGGCCGGCGCCGACGACGATCAGCGGCGCGCCGAGCTGGGACAGCTCGTGGCAGGCGGCGCAGAGCGCCGACACGTCCTCCGGGCCGAGATCCTGCATCTCGTCGATGAAGATGGCGATGCCGGTGCCGACGTCGCTGGCCACGGCGGCGGCGTCACTGAACAGCTCGACCAGGTCGATCTCGATGTCGCCGGAGTCGGCCCGACCGCTGGCCGCCGGCACGTCGATGCCGGGCTGCCACCGGTCGCGCAGCTTGGTGGCGGCACCGGCCCGGCCGGTCGGGTTGGACCGCTGGGCGAACGCCTTGAGGACGCCGAGGAACGCGTCGATGCGGTCGGGTGCGCGGTGACGGGGGGCGAGCTCCCGCACCGCCATGTGCAGCGCGGCGGCGACCGGTCTCCGCAACGACTGGTCCGGTCGAGCCTCGATCTTGCCGCTGCCCCAGAGCCGGTTGATCGCCTGCGACCGGAGCGTGTTGAGCAGGACCGTCTTGCCGACGCCACGCAGCCCGGTGAGCATCAGGCTGCGCTCGGGTCGGCCCCGGGCGATGCGCTCGAGCACGATGTCGAAGACGTCCAGCTCTCGCCCCCGCCCGGCAAGTTCGGGCGGACGCTGGCCGGCGCCCGGCGCGTACGGGTTGCGGACCGGATCCACGCATCGCAGATTATCGGGCCATCTAGCTGCGAGGCTAGACATGGATAGATGGGGCTACCGGCGTGTCGAGACCGTCGACCACAAACTAGGGCTGTCTAGCGTCCACGCTAGACAGCCCTAGTTTTGGCAATCGGACTACCGATCGGCCAGATCGGCTAGCGCTTCTTGAGGCAGAGCACGTAGTCGAACAGGTCGACCGAGTTGTCGTGCACGTAGTTCGCTGTCGCCTGCGGCGCGAGCGTCTCGCACCGGTCGCCGTCGGTGGTAGCCGGAATTCGCAGCAGCACCTGGTAGGTGTTCGGGCGGCAGGGCACCTTGCGGAGTTCCGCGTCGTCCTCACTGCCGTCGTTCACCACGCAGTCACCCCTGGCGAACTCCTCGTCCGGAGTCGGCGCGGCCGACGTCGGGGCGTCGCTGGGCAGCGCGGGTGGAACGGCCGGGGCGGTCGTCGACGGGGTACGCGCCGCGTCACTGCCAGCGTCGGCCACCTTCCAGACCGCCCAACCGGCCAGGCCGAGGCACGGACAGAGCACGAGCAGCACCACCACCGTGATGATGAGAGCGACGTTGCGGCCGGCCTTCTTCGCTGGCGCGGCGGGCGGCATCCCGTAGCCGCCGGGAGGCTGCTGGCCCCACGGGGCGGGTGGCTGACCCGGCATCGGCCCGGCCAGCTGACCGGGCATCGGGCCGGCCGGCGGGTACGGGCCGGCCGGTGGGTACGGCCCGGACGGCGGCGTCGGGCCGGCTGGCGGGTAACCCGGCCCCGGAGTCGGGCCGGCCGGTGGGTACGGACCGGGCGGTGGGTAACCCGGGCCCGAGGTGGGCGGTGGCGCCCACATCGGCGTGGTCGGCGGCTCCGGGTTGGTGGGCGGCGGGGCCCACATGGGTGCCGTCGGTGGCTCCGCGCCGGTCGACTGCGGACCCCACTGCTGCCGGGTCGGGTCGTCCGAGGGCGGCGGGGTGCTCCACTGGGGCACTGTCGGGTCGACCGGCGGTGAGCTGTCAGGCCCAGTGGGCGGGCGCTGGTACGAATCGTCCGGCTGATCGGAACCCGCAGGTCCGTAGGTCGTCATGTCATCCCCGGGGGTGGGTGGTCTCAGCGTTGCTTGAGGCAGAGGACGAAGTCGAGAGTGTCCAGCTCACTGTCGAAGAAATACCAGTTGGTGTAGCCCTCGACCTTGCCGCACTTGGCCTCGGCGTCCCGCTCGCCGCTGGTCGGGCCGTCGATCCGGCTCAGCACCTCGTACGACTTCGCGGTACAGCCGCTGATCAGCAGCTTCGGCTTGCCGCCGGCGGTGCCGTCGTTGCGAACGCACTGGCCGACCTTCGCGAACCGGGGATCGGCCGACGACTCCGGCGCGGCCGCGCTCGGCGCGGGCTCGACCGCGTCCGCGCTGGGCTCACCGGCGGCGGCCGAGCTGCTCGGCGCGGCTGCCGGCGGCGCCGGGTCACTCTGCCCACGGCGGAACCAGAACGCGCCGGCGACGGCCACCACCAGCAGTACGACGGCCAGCACCGCGATCAGCGGCCCCCGACCGCGCTGGCTCGGTGCCGGATCCTCGCCGTACGGACCGTCGGGCCGGTACGGCTGCCCGCCGTACGCCGGGGTCGGCGGGGTCGGCTGGTACGAGCCGCCGTAGGGCGTGCGGGGCTCGTGGCCGTAGGGCGTATCCGTGGCACCGCCGTAGGGCGCGCCGGGCGTTGCACCGCCGTAGGGCGCGCCGGGCGTTGCACCGTAGGGCGGGGTGGGTGGGCCGCCGTACGGCCCGGGTCGTCCCTGCGGCGCGGGCGGGTACGACGGGACCGCTGGCGGGTAGGGCTCCGGCGCGGGCGGGTAGGGCTGCTGCGCCGGTCGACCGGACGTCTCGTCGGGTCTCTGCCCACGCCACGGCCCCGGGTGGCCGCCCCCCGGTTGTCCGTAGTTCGTCATGCCGCCCTCCTGCACGAGTGGTGAGAGGCCGGCCACCAAAGCGCGACGCGGACTCCGGGCTCACCGTAGCGTGGTCCACTGATGAGCTCACCTTCACCGAGCGCCACGGCCCTCGCCGGCCGTCGTGCCAGCACGACGCCGACACTGATCTGGACCGCGCTGATACTGGTCTACCTGCTCTGGGGGTCGACCTATCTGGCCATCCGGATCACAGTGGAGACGATGCCGCCGCTGCTGTCGGCCGCCCTCCGGTTCGCCGTGGCCGGCGTGATCCTGGCGGTGGTGCTGCGACTGCGTCGAGGCCCCGGCGCGCTGCGGGTGGACCGTCGGCAACTCGGCTCGGCCGCGTTGGTCGGGGTGCTCCTGCTCGCCGCTGGCAACGGCCTGGTGGTGCTCGCCGAATCGGGGCCGCCGGGAGTGGCGGTGCCGTCCGGGATCGCCGCGCTGCTGGTGGCCACGGTGCCGCTGCTGGTGGTGCTGTTGCGCTCGGCCACCGGCGATCGTCCGCCGATCTGGACGTTCGCCGGGGTCACACTGGGCTTCGTCGGCCTCATCCTGCTGGTCCTGCCGGGCGGTGGTTCGCCAGCGGTGCCGCTGGTCGGGGCGTTGACAGTGGTGGCGGCGGCCACCTCCTGGTCGGTCGGGTCGTTCCTGTCCGGACGGATCCGGATGCCCGCCGACCCGTTCGTGGCCACGGTGTACGAGATGGTGGCCGGCGCGCTGGTCCTGATGGCCGTCGCCGCCGGTCGGGGTGAACTGGCCGACTTCCACGCGGCGGCGGTGAGCACCCGGTCCTGGTTGGCGCTGGGCTACCTCATGGTGGCCGGCTCGTTGGTGGCCTTCACCGCGTACGTCTGGCTGCTGCACAACGCGCCGATCTCGCTCGTGTCGACGTACGCCTACGTGAACCCGGCGGTCGCGGTGGCGCTCGGCGCGCTGCTGGTGGCCGAGCCGATCACCCCGCAGGTGCTGCTCGGCGGTGCTGTCATCGTCGCCGGGGTCGCCCTGGTGGTGACCACTGAACGGCCACGTCGGGCGGGCACGGGATCACGATCGGGGAACACGCCGGCGCGCGACCGCCAGT
This sequence comes from Micromonospora sp. NPDC005324, assembly GCF_040607155.1. Taxonomy (NCBI): domain Bacteria; kingdom Bacillati; phylum Actinomycetota; class Actinomycetes; order Micromonosporales; family Micromonosporaceae; genus Micromonospora; species Micromonospora sp. NPDC005324. Next base: position 72,555 of record NZ_JBEXGE010000012.1, read on the forward strand.
AACGTCCGGCCCATGTCGGCCGCCGCGCTGGTGTCGATCGCGCTGCTCGGCGCGCTGGTCGGCCTCGTCGTACCCCTGGTGTCCCGGCGCTTCGCCACGGCGGACGCCCGGCCAGGGGCGTTTCCACTGCCGCAGCGGGTCCGACGGCCCTGGGGCGACCCGGTGGTGGCGGCCAGCGTCTTCGTCGGCCTTGCCGTAGCTGTGGGTGACGGCCCGGCGCTGCCGGTCTTCCTCGCGGTCGCGGCGGTCGGTCTGGTGCTTGCGCGGGTCGACCTGGCCTGCCTGCGGCTGCCCGACCCGCTGGTCCTCGTCGCCGGGTTGCTGGCCCTCGGAGGGCTGACCGCCGCGGCGCTGCTGTCCGGCACTCCCGGCCGGCTGCTCGGCGCGCTGGGAGGTGCGACGGTCGCGGGCGCGGCGCACGTGCTGCTGGCCCTGCTGCCCGGCTCACGACTGGGCTTCGGGGACGTGAAACTCGCCGCCGTCCTCGGCCTGCCGCTCGGCTGGCTGGGCCGCGATGCCCTGCTCACCGGGTTGCTGCTGCCGCACGTGCTGCACGGCGGTCTGGTGCTCAGCCTGCTCGCCGCCCGAAAGGTGCACCGGAACACCCTGCTGCCCCTCGGCCCAGCCCTGCTGGTGGGCGCCTGGCTCGCCACCCTCCTCACCTGAACCACCCCGCCCCCGCCCTCGGGCTTCGTCGATCTTGCAGTTTCTGCGGTGACACAAGGTGCATCCCACGCACAACGGCGACCGAAAGCGCAAGATCGACGGGGCGTGGGGCGTGGGGCCGGCGCTCAGATCAGGCGGAGTTGGCGGTCCTTGGGGCGGCGGGGCTCGGCTTCGCCGAAGCGTTCGAAGAGGCCGGGGTCGATGGTGCCGAGGAAGGGCGAAGGGGCGCAGTCACGCTCGGTGCCGTGGCGGGTGCGGCGGGCGGCGTGACTGACGTACAGCCGGTCCTGGGCCCGGGTCAGGCCGACGAAGAAGAGCCGGCGCTCCTCGGCGACGGCGTCCTCGTCGGGCGTCGAGCCCGGCCAACGCAGCGGCAGCAGCCCGTCCTCGACGCCGACCAGGAAGACCACCGGAAACTCCAGGCCCTTCGCGGCGTGCAGGGTGAGCAGCGTGACCGCTTCGGCGCGCGGGTCGAGCGCGTCCACCTCCGCGCCGGTGGCCAACTGCGACAGGAAGGCCTCCAGGTCGTCACCGCAGCGTCGAGCCAGCGGGGTCAGCAGGTCCACGGCCGAGCGGACGTCCTCGGGCCGGACCGCGCCGGCGGCGCCGTCCAGGGTGGGCACGGCGAACCGCTCGGCGACCACCTGACCGGCCAGCCGCACCCGGGCGGCCAGTGAGCCGGCCAGACCGTCGGCGTGCCGTAGCTCGCGGGCCATTGCCGCCACCCCGAGCCGGTCCCGCAGCCGGTCGTGGGAACGCTTCTGCACGGGGATGTTTGCCCGGGTCAGTGCGTCCACGATCGGGGCGGCCTGCGCGTCGGTGCGGTACAGCACGGCGATGTCGGAGAACGACAGCGAGGTGGACCGGCCGTCGATGCGGCCCGAGTCCAGCGAGCGGTGCGACAACCCGCCGACCAGATCGTCGACGGTACGCACCACGAAGTCGGCCTCCTCGGCCACTGACGCCGCCGGGTAGCGCCCGACCAGCGGAGCCTCCGGGTCGAGCCGGGCCGGGTCCAGTCGTCGACCCCGGACCAGCGAGGACGGTGCGATGGCCTGCACGGCGGCGGCCAGGATCGGGGCCGACGAGCGGTAGTTGCGGTTGAGTCGGACCAGTCGGGCGTCGGTGAAGTCCTCGGAGAAGCGCAGAAAGTAGCCGACGTCGGCACCCCGGAACGAGTAGATCGCCTGGTCCGGGTCGCCGATCGCGCAGAGGTTGCCGTCGGCGGGGCTGAGCAGCCGCAGCAGCTCGTACTGCACCTCGTCGACGTCCTGATACTCGTCGACGAAGATCCACCGCCAGCGGTCCCGGTACCGTTCGACAAGCTTCCGGTCGGCCCGCAGCAGCTCCACCGGCAAGGTCACCAGTTCGTCCAGGTCGACCAGGTCCTGCTTGCGCAGCAGCGACACGTAGGCGGCGCTGTCGTCGCCGGCCTCGGTGCGGGCCGCCGCCCGCTCGGCGTCGTCGGCGATCCGGAAGTCGGCCGGGAGACCCGCCGCGTCGGCGTTCTCCCGCAGGATGGTCAACCCCAACGCGTGGAACGTACCCACTGTGACGTCCTCGGCGACCGGGCCGAGCAGGCCGTCGAGGCGGCGCCGCAGCTCCTCGGCGGCCCGGCGGGTGAACGTGATCGCGAGGCAGTGCTCGGGAAAGACGTTCAGCTCCGCGCAGAGGTACGCGATCCGGTGGGTGAGCGTCCTGGTCTTGCCGGTGCCCGGACCGGCCACGATGAGCAGCGGACCGCCGGGTGCGGAGGCGGCAACCCGCTGCATGGCGTCCAGTCGGTCCAGCAGGCCGGTGCCGACCTCCTCCATGCCGGAGAGCATCGGCTCGAACGGCTCGTGCGGAGACGGTGGCGACGCGATCGGTGGCGCGGGCGCCGGGACCGTCTTCCGCTTCGACTCCGCCTTCGCCGCCGCCGGGCGCTTGGCCGGGACCCGGGGAGCCGGCTCCGTGGGTCGCCGCTGCGCCGGCACCGGTACGTCGAACAGCGTCTCCTGCGCGCCCAGTTCGGCGGGGTCGAAGAGCGTGATCACGCCGTACTCGCCGTCATAACCGGGCACCCGGCGGACGTCGCCACGCCGCAGCCGCCCGATGCCCTCCGCGAGCAGCTCACCACCGGCCTGCGCGACCTCGGTCAGCGGTGTCGTGGTCAGGATCTCCAGCTCCGGCCCGAGCGCGGCCAGTAGCTCGTTGAGCCGCCCCTCGACCTTCTTCGACCGGGCACCCACCTTGTTGATCTCGCCGAGGATCTCGGCCAGCGGCACCAGGTGTGTGACGTCGCGGGCGTGCGCCGGCCGGTGCCCGTCCGGGCGGTCCGCCAGCTCCTCGATCCGGCTGAGGACACCCACGGTGAGGGGTTTGCCGCACTCGGGGCAGCGCCCGTCGGCGGCTCGGGTGCGCTCCGGAGACCAGTTGACCCCACACAGCCGGTGCCCGTCCGCGTGGTACTTGCCCTCCTCCGGAAAGAATTCGATAGTGCCGGCCAGGCCGTCACCGGTCCGCAGCGCCTCCCGAACGGCGAAGTAGTCCCGTTCGACAGTCAGCACTGTCGCCTCCCGGCCGAGGGCCGGCGGTGAGTGCGCATCCGAGTTGGACACCAGTTGGTAGCCGTCCAGGCTGCCGACCCGCCAGTTCATGGCCGGGTCGGAGGAGAGCCCGGTCTCCACGGCGAAGATGTGCTCGGCCAGGTCCGCGTAGCAGTCCGCGATCGCGTCGAAGCCGGACTTCGAGCCCAGCGCGGAGAACCAGGGAGTCCAGATGTGCGCCGGCACCAGGTAGCCGTCCGGGCTGGCCTCCAGGGTGATCTCCAGCAGGTCGCGGGAGTCCAGTCCGAGGATCGGTCGGCCGTCGGAGCCGAGGTTGCCGATCCGGCCGAGCGCGGCGTTGAACCGGGCCACCGCGTCCAGATCCGGCAGGTAGATCAGGTGGTGCACCTTGCGGGTCCGGTCGTCCCGCTTGTAGATGGTGGAGATCTCCACGCTCAGCATGAAACGGACCGGGTCCGCCTCCGCCGTCTGCGCGAGCCGGGGTGGCAGCCGACGGGCGATGTCCCGTTCCGCCTCCGGGTCGAGCCGGTAGAGCCCCGGCTCGGCCGGGCGCAGCGTCTCCCGCAGGTGGTCGTACCAGGCGGGGTGGGTGAAGTCGCCGGTGCCGAGCAGGCCGATGCCCTTGCGGCGGGCCCACCACGCGAGGTTCGGCAGTGTGAGGTCACGGCTGCACGCGCGCGAGTACTTCGAGTGGATGTGCAGGTCCGCGACGAATGGCGGTAGGCCACCGGGGGGTACGGCGCTGAACGGGGGCACGCCGCATCCTGTCACGCCCGCCGCGCCGGCCACCCGCCGCCACGCGCGGACGTGACCTCCGCTATGCCGAGCGCAGCTCGACCAGACTGATCTGCGGCTCCGCGCCGACCCGGACCGGCGGCCCCCAGAAACCGGCGCCGTTTGTCACGTAGACCTTGGTGCCGTCGACCTCGCCGAGCCCGCTGACCACCGGCTGCTCCAGCCCGACGGCCAGGTTGAACGGCACCATCTGCCCACCGTGGGTGTGCCCGGACAGTTGCAGGTCGACGCCGTACCGGGCCGCCTCCCTGGCCGCCAGCGGCTGGTGCGCGAGCAGGATCACGGGTCGGCTCGGGTCGCGGTCACCGAGGGCGGCGGCGAAGTCCGGCCCGGCCGCGAGGCCACTGCCTCCCGTCGCGTCCAGGTCGTTCACGCCGGCCAGGTCGAGCACGCCGCCCCGGGCCTGGATCTCCTGGCGGCGGTTCTGCAACACCCGCAGGCCGAGTCGGTCGACCTCCTGCACCCACTCCTCCACGCCGGAGTAGTACTCGTGGTTGCCGGTGACGAAGAAGCTGCCGTAGCGGGAACGCAGGTCACGCAGCGGTGCGGCGGCCGGGCCGAGCTCTGCCACGGAGCCGTCGACCAGGTCACCGACGACAGCGACGATGTCCGCGTCGAGCCTGTTGATAGCGGCGACGATCCGCTCGGTGTGTGCCCGCCCGCGCAGTGGGCCGAGGTGGATGTCGGAGACGGTGGCGATGCGCAGACCGTCCATGCTGCGGGGGAGTTTGGCCAGCGGGATCCGCACCCGGTCGAGGTGGGGCGGGCCGAGCGCGGTGCGGATGCCGTACCCCACGGTGCCGGTGGCGGTGAGGCCGGCGAAGATGGCCGCCCCACGGGCCAGCAGCAGCCGACGGGACGGGTCGTGGTCCGGTGCCGCGACGGCGCCGGCGGCCGGCGGCTCGGTCGGCCCGGCGGCGCCGACCAGCACCGGCTCGGGCGCGGCGGCGGTGGGCTCCGCGGCGACCACCCGGCGACGCAGCACCAGCCGGGCGACGAGCATCGGAACTTCCAGCACGACGAGAACGACCAGCAGGTAGAACATCAGCGCGAGCCACAGGTAGCCCGGCCAGGCGATCCAGTAGAGCCCGACCTGCGTCCCGGCCATGGTGACCGGCACGAGCAGCGCCAGCACCAGGGCGGCGATCCCGCCGATCCGTCGCCAACGGCCCGGCGTGGTGGTGTCCCGAACGAGCCGCTTCCACAGGTAGAGGTGGATGAGACCGGTGACCAGCGCCAGGACAGCCACGAACCCCAGAACCGCCATGATGTGTGTGCCTCCCTCAGCCGCCCGCGAACGGGGGCAGGACATCGATCGTGGCCCCGGCCGGCAGGGATGCCTGACGATCATGACAGGTGACGCCGTCCACGAGGAAACTCGCCACCCGCAGCACCCCGGCGAGCCGGTCGCCGTGGCGCTGGGTCAGCTCGGCAGTGAGGTCGTCGAGTGACCGCCCGGCGGGAATGGCCTCCTCGGCGCGGCCGGCGGCGGCGCGGGCGCCCGCGAAGTAGCGGACGGTCAGCGGAGTCCCGTCCATGCTCAGCCTCCGATCGCGGACATCGGGCGGGTCGGCTGAAGGAAGGTGGGGTCGTCGATGCCGTGCCCGGCGCGCTTGCCCCACATCGCGGTACGCCAGCGTCGGGCCAACTCGTCGTCGTCCGCGCCGGTGCGTAGTGCGGCGCGCAGGTCCGACTCTTCGGTGGCGAAGAGGCAGGCGCGGACCTGGCCGTCGGCGGTCAACCGGGTGCGGTCGCAGTCCCCGCAGAAGGGGCGGGTGACGCTGGCGATCACACCGACCCGGGCGGGGCCCCCGTCGACCAGCCAGGTCTCCGCCGGTGCCGCGCCGCGCTCGGTCGGGTCGGGGCTCAGATCGAAGACGGTACGCAGCGACGCCAGGATCTCCTCGGCGGTGACCATGGTGTCGCGGGCCCAACCGTGCTGGGCGTCCAGCGGCATCTGCTCGATGATCCGTAACTGGTAGTCGTGATCGAGGGCGAAGCGGAGCAGCGCCGGCGCCTCGTCCTCGTTGACACCACGCATCAGCACTGAATTGATCTTCACTGGGTTGAGCCCGGCAGCCGCCGCTCCGGCCAGCCCGGCCAGCACCGCGTCGAGGCGGGGGCGGCGGGTGAGCTTGGTGAACAGGTCCGGGTCCAGGGTGTCCAGTGAGACGTTCACCCGGTCCAGGCCGGCCGCCCGCAAGGCCGGGGCCAGCCGGTCCAGGCCGATGCCGTTGGTGGTCAGCGAGACCCGGGGGCGGGGTTCGAGGGCGGCGACCGCCGTCACGATGTCGACCAGCCCGGATCGGATCAGCGGCTCACCGCCGGTGAACCGCACCTCGGTCACGCCGAGCAGTTCGACGGCCACCCGGACCAGCCGGACGATCTCCTCGTCGGTCAGCAACTCGGGGCCGGCCAGCCAGGGGAGCCCTTCCGCCGGCATGCAGTAGGTGCAGCGCAGGTTGCACTTGTCGGTGAGGGACACGCGCAGGTCCCGGGCGACACGGCCGAACCGGTCGACGAGGACGCCATCGGTGCCCGGGGCGACGCTCACCTGTCGACCGTAGCGCGCTCGGCGGTGCTCAGGACGGCACGGGCGGTCTGGACGACCACATCTCGGAAGCTGGCGCCGAAGAGTGCGGTGTGCACGAGCAGCAGATGCAGCTGATGCACTGGCACGCGGTCACGCCAGCCGTCCGGTAGTGGCCAACTCTCCTGGTAGGCGGCCAGCACCCGATCCAGGTGGGGGATGCCGCCGAAGAGGGCGAGCTGGGCGAGATCCGTTTCGCGGTGCCCACCGTGCGCTGCCGGGTCGATGAGCCAGGCCCGGTCGTCGGCCCCCCACAGCACGTTGCCCGGCCACAGGTCGCCATGGATGCGCGCGGGCGGCTCGTCGCCGCCGAGCCCGTCGAGGCGGCCGATCACCTGCTCGACCAGAGCGGCATCGGCGCTGGTCAGCGCGCCACCGTCGACCGACCGTCGCAGGTAGGGGGCGAGGCGCCGCTCGGCGAACCAGGTCGACCAGCGCCCGCCCGTGGGGGTGTTGTCCTGTGGGAGCGAGCCGATGAACCCGGGCCAGCTGGCACCGAAGGCGGACGCGCCCGTCCGGTGCAGCCCGGCCAGCTCCCGGCCGAAGCGCTCCGCGGCCTCCGGCGTCGGTTCGCCGGGCTCCACCCAGTCGAGCGCCAGCAGCTCCGGCAACACCACGATCACCTCGGGTACGCCGACAGCGCCCGCCTCCCGCAGCCAGCGCAAGCCGGCGGCCTCGGCGGCGAAGAAGCCCTCCGGCGCCGGTTGGTCGGCGCCCTCCGGCCAGGACTTGGCGAAGACGGAGTGGCCGTCGTCGAGGGTGAGCCGGGCGGCGGCGCAGATGTTTCCACCGGCGACCGGCGTCTCCCGCAGCCGCTGGTGGGTCCGGAAGGTCGGTAGGTGTGCCGGATGCGCGCGCAGGTACGCCAGGTCCATCAGCGCACGGTAACCGCTCCTTACGACAGCCAGGTGTCGCCCGACGACATCGGCGCTCTTTCCGCACCCGTAGGTGTGGCGTGAGCAGGGAAAACACGTTCAGTAACTGTGGATAAGCCGCGTGTCGTCCACAGGGGTGGCAGGGCCCGGTACGTCCGCCGCAGGCTTCCGACATGACCTCGACCGAACGCCCTCAGCTCGCCGTCCGCTCACCCGCCGACCTGATCGCCGCCGTGCCGTACCTGCTCGGCTTTCATCCCACCGACAGCGTGGTCGCCGTGGCGCTGGTCGGGCGGCAGATCGTCTTCGCCGCCCGCGCGGACCTGCCCGACCCGACCGAGCTGGGCGGGCTGGCCGGGCACCTGGCTGGTGTGATCCGCCGGCAGGGCGCGGAGGCCGCCACCGTTGTGGGTTACGGGCAACCGGAGCGGGTCACCCCGGCCGTGGACGCGGTGCGCGACGCGCTGAACGACTTCGGGCTGCACGTGCTCGACGCGCTGCGGGTCACCGACGGTCGCTGGTGGTCCTATCTCTGCACCGAGCCCGCCTGCTGCCCGCCCGAGGGTCGCCCTTATGACCCGACCGTCAACCGGGTGACCGCCTCGGCGATCTTCGCCGGTCAGGTCGCACTCCCCGACCGGGCCGCCCTGGTGGCGCAGGTGGCACCGGTGGACGGCCCTTCCCGGGACGCTGCCCGCGCGGCCACCGCCCGCGCCGAGCTGAGACTGGCCGAGCTGGTCGAGCAGGCCCCCGAGAGCGACCTGCTCGGGGCGCGGGCGCTGCGCGCCGCCGGGATGGCGGCGGTCCGCGAGGCCCAGCGCCGGCAGCGGCGTGGTGAGCGGCTCGACGACGACGAGGTGGCCTGGTTGAGCCTGCTGATGACCCACCTGCCGGTTCGCGATCACGCGTGGGAACGCACCGACGGCCGGGACCGGGACATCGCCCTCTGGACCGACGTGCTGCGCCGCGCCGAGCCGGAGGTGGCCGCCGCGCCGGGTGCGCTGCTGGCGTTCGCCGCCTGGCGCGCCGGACAGGGCGCGTTGGCGGCGGTCGCGCTCGAACGCACGCTGAGCCTGCACCCCGACTACTCGCTCGCCCTGCTGCTGGACGACCTGCTCCGGCGCGGCGTGCCCCCGGCCGAGCTGGACGGCTGGCCGTCGGTCGGGATGCCCGGCGTCATCCGGCCCCGCAAGCGGAGCCGACGTGGCCGCCGCTGACCAGCCCCGCCGTCCGCGTGGTAACACCGTCGGTGCTACCGGAATTGATACGCTGGAGGACATGACAGTGAAGCGCTCCGTGAGCCTCCCCGACGACGTCGCGCAGTGGCTCGATCGGCAGCCCAACGTCTCGGCGGCCATCACTGCGGCAGTGCGAGCCCAAATGGACGGCACGCATCTCCATGAGGTGCTGCGGCGTGCCGGCATCGAGGTGACCGAGGCGGGCAGGGTGCGGTGGCGGGAGCGCCTGGCGACGCCCATTCCCGCAGATGCCTTGGCCGAGGGGCGTCGGATGCTGGGGCACGCCGAATGAGCGACCAGATCGCTGTCGTGTTCGATGCGTCGGCGTTGACGGCCTACATCGAGGGCAACGTCTCGGTGGGGGAGTTGATGCTGGAGGTCGCCGACGAGGGGCGGCACGTTGCCGTCCCGGCGACCTGTTTGGCGGTCGCCATCGCCGGCGCGGGCGACGAGGTGGGCACGGCGCTACTGGCGCTGATGATGAGCGCCCCGATGATCCGCCTGCTGCCGCTCGACGCCGAGGACGTGCGAGACACCGGCACGCTCGCCCGTGCCGTTGCTGGAGACATCTCGCTCGGTCAGGCCGCTCGTGCTGCACTCACATACGAGGCGCACTACGTGACCACGCAGCCCAAGGTGGCGTCGAAGGTCCTGCCCACCCGGTGGAGCATCCTCGATCTGGCTTGACGCCGACACCGGGCGGCTTCACCTATCCGGGCGACCAGTTCGATGGGACTGCACCTCAGCCGACGGGGCCGATCCTCTTTGCCAGCCCGACGAAGCCCGCCCAGGCGGCCGGCTCGAAGGTCAACGTGCCGCCGTCCCGGTCCTTGGTGTCGCGTACGAGCACGACACCCGGCAGGTTGTCGGCCACCTCTACGCACGCGCCACCGTTCGAGCTGCTGCGGGTGCTCTTGCGCCAACGGGCGCCGGTCAGGTCATCCATGCTCGCGCTCTCATCAGGTCGATGGTCAGGTCTCGCGGTAGCGCTAACGACCTCACGCTATCCCAGACCGCCCAGAGCGGAGCAACGTCATTACTGAGGCGTCCGGCCGCCTGGTCGTCGAGGTAGCCGACATCGTCGCCATCCGGTGTGCTGGCGATGACGAAAGGCCCGGCCTGGCCGGGGTGGAAACCAGCCGTCAGGGGGAGGACGTGGATCATCACCGCCGGCCGCTCGGCGAGCGCGATCAGATGGTCGAGCTGCTCAGCCATGATGTCGGCTCGTCCCCGACGCAGCGCGGCCTCGTCGATGACGAAGACGCTCAACGGCGGGCGGGGCCGATCGAACACATCAGCCTGCCGGCGAAGGCGGGTCTCCACGTGCGCCTCCAGGTCGTCGTCGGCCCAGAGGCCACTGCTCAGCACGGCTCGCGCGTACGCCTCGGTCTGTAGGAGGCCGGGCAGCACCGCCGATTCGTACCACCGGAGCCCCACCGCCTCGCGCTCGATGTCGGTCCAGGGTCGGAACCACGCCGGCTCGCGTCGCTTGTACAGGTCGGGCCAGAGGTCGCCCTCGTCGCGGCCGAGAACCTCAGCGACCTTTGACCGGTGCCGCGTCTGCGGAATCCGTCCCGGGTTCGCCCACTTGGCCGCCGTCTTTGGATCAACGCCGATCTGGGCGGCAAGGCTGTCGGCGGTCAGGCCGGATCTCGACATGGCTTCAGCGACTGCGCGATTCATCCCTGCCTCCTCTGGTTCGTCCGAGACGTCCACAAGAGATATTGCTACGCAGTGTATTCGGATCGCAACCCTTGGAAGCGTGTGTCTGAGACGGCGTGGCCGGCAGGGATCACCCGAGACCCGGCGGTCGCGTTCGTGCCGGGGCCGCCTCGTGGGCGAGCACTCAGGGGCGGCCCCTCCCAACGACGAGGGGGAGCTTTGCCGGTCAAGCCGAAGCCCACGAATCCGCCACCAGCTCGATTGATCCGAACGATGAGGGCCGGCGACCTCATACGCCTGTCCCGCTCGGCTAGCCCGCAGTTCGTCAGGCCCATCACGGTCCGGGTCATCCGCGAGCTGACCGACCGGCACACCTACCACGGTTGGACCTGGATCGAGGCGTACGAGCTGGGGCCGGACGGCAGCGCACGCGCCAAGCGTGAACTGTTCGTGCTCCGCGAAGGGGTCGACCTGTTGGCGTCGGGCCAGCCCGGCCAGCCCGGCTTGCGACGCCCTCCGTCAAAGGATGTACGCGTTGCTCCTGTCCACGGCCGACGCGGCTGGTCCACCGCCGCCGGAGAATGATCTCGTGACCGTTCTCCGCGTTGGTACGACATGACCCCCGAGTTGCTGCTGTCGCTGGCCGGGCTGGCGTTGATCGACAGCACCAGCATCGGCACCCTCTTCATCCCGGTCTGGTTGCTGCTCGCCCCCGGGCCGGTCAACGTCCGGCGGATCCTGGGCTACCTCGCCACCATCGCGGCGTTCTACCTCGCGGTAGGGCTGCTGCTGGTCTGGGGCGGTAGCGCGCTGGGGGACGCGCTGGGCGGCGCCCTGGACAACCGGGGCGTCCTCTGGGCGCAACTCGTCCTGGGTGTGGGAATGCTGGCGCTCAGCTTCCGCTACGACGGCAAGCGGCGTCCCCGTACCGGTGGCGTGTTGCGCTGGCGGGACCGGGCCACCGCCGGAGACTCCTCGACCCGCTGGTTGGTGGGGCTCGCGCTGCTCGCGGCGCTTGCCGAGGTGGCGACCATGCTTCCGTACCTCGGTGCGGTGGGTCTGTTGGCCACCTCGGGGGTGGGAGAGGCGAGCGTGGTGGCGCTGCTCACCGGGTACTGCCTGGTCATGGTGCTGCCGGCGGTGTTGTTGCTGGGTGCCAGGGTGGCCCGCCCGCGACTGGTCGAGCCGGTGCTGGCCCGCCTGAACACCTGGATCGTCACGAAGGCGGGCAGCGCGTTGGGCTGGATCCTCGGCATCGCCGGTTTCCTGATCGCCCGCGACGCCGCCGCACGGCTTTCCCTCTTCGACCTGATCGACCGAATCGGTCGCTGACGGGGCGCTCGGGTCAGGCAGGCTGCTCCACAGTGATCCGCTGCGGCCCGGTGTAGACGTTCATGGTCCGGCCGCGGAGGAAGCCGACAAGTGTCATCCCCGCCTCGTCGGCCAGTTCGGCGGCGAGGGTGCTCGGGGCGGACACCGCGGCCAGCAGTGGCAACCCCGCCATCCACGCCTTCTGGGTCAGCTCGAAGCTGGCCCGTCCGGAGACCAGCAGCAGGTGCCCGGCGAGCGGCAGCCGGCGTTCCCGCACGGCCCAGCCGATCACCTTGTCGACGGCGTTGTGCCGGCCCACGTCCTCCCGGAGCACCACCAGCTCACCGTCGGGGGTGAACAACCCCGCCGCGTGCAGCCCGCCCGTCCGATCGAAGCCGCGCTGGGCGGCGCGCAACCGGTCGGGCAGCTCGGCGAGCAGCGTGGCCGGCACGCTGAGCGGATCCGCCGCGACCGGGAAGAGCGACCGGGTGCGTACCGCGTCGATGCTGGCCTTGCCGCAGACCCCGCAGGAGCTGGTCGTGTAGAAGTTCCGGGACGGGTCGGTGGTCGGTTCCGGTACGCCGGGGGCGAGCACCACGTCCACCACGTTGTACGTGTTCGGCGTCTCCGCGCCGGCGCAGAGTTGCGCGGTCAGCACGTCGTCGGTCGACCGGATCAGCCCCTCCGTCAGCAGGAAACCGATGGCCAGGTCCAGGTCGTCGCCCGGAGTACGCATGGTGACGGCGAGCGGCCGACGCCTGCCGGGACCGGCCGCGCCGACCCGGATCTCCAGCGGCTCCTCCACGGCGAGCGTGTCCGGTCGGCGGACCGATCCGCGGCCGGCGGTCGCCGCGTCCAGGTCGATTCGGAGTACGCCGCGTCGATCAGTTGCCCGTCCCATCCCGCTATCCTCCACCCCACCCCGACCCCACCCCACCCCCGCGCGTTGATCATGAAGTTGTCCGCGCGTGTCGTCGGCGTGTCGAGCGATACCTTCATGATCACCGGGGCGAGGGTCGGGCCTGAGCGAGCGCCGGCACGATCGGGCGCTGGCGCGGCTACGGTGGCCGGGTGGGGACGTACGCCGCAGTGGTGCTCGCGGGTGGGGCCGCCCGACGGATGGGCGGGGTCGACAAGCCCGCGCTTCCGGTCGGTGGCCGGCCGATGCGTGACAGGGTGCTGGTCGCCGTCAGCGACGCGACGCCGCGGGTGCTGGTCGGTGCGGCCGACTCCGTGCCGGCGGGGGTGCGGGTCGTCCGGGAGGACCCGCCCGGCGGGGGTCCGGTCGCCGCGGCGGCTGCCGGCCTGGCGCTGCTGGATCCCGACGTCAGTCTGGTCGCGCTGCTCGCCGCCGACCTGCCGCTGCTCACCCCTGCCGCGATCGGTGACCTGCTGAAGCACCTCGACCGGGAGACCCCCGACACCGAACAACCGGGCGGCGGCTCTGCTCCGGCGCCGCCGGCACGCAGCGGCTCAGCTCCGGCGCCGCCGGCGCACAGCGGCCCCGCCGGCGAGCGGGGACCGGACGGGGCGTGCTTCGTGGACGGGGACGGGCGGCGGCAGTCGCTCTGCGGTGTCTGGCGGGTCACCGCGCTGCGTGCGGCCTTGGACCGGCTGACGGTCGAGCGGGGCGGCAGTCTGTCCGGGGCCCCGGTCCGGGCGTTGCTGGCGGGTCTCGTCGTGCGGGAGGTGGCCTGGTCCGGCGAGGGCCCGCCGCCGTGGTTCGACTGCGACACTGACGAGGACGTACGCCGGGCGGAGGAGTGGACGCGATGACGGTGATGGACGACTGGGTCACGGCGGTGTGCGCCGAGTTGGATCTGGACCCGGCCGCGGTGCCGGTGCCGGCGGTGCTGGATCTGGCCCGGGACGTCGCTCACCAGGTGCTGCGTCCGGGTGCGCCGGTCACCGCGTACCTCTTCGGGTTGGCGGTTGGCCGGGGCGCGGACCCGGCGGACGCTGCGGCCCGGCTCAGCGCGCTGGCGGGCGCCTGGCCGGTCGAGCTGGGCGCCGACCCCGCCGACCCGACGGCCCCCTGACCGCCGCTGTCCGATCCCGGTCGGGGCTGATTCGACCAACAGGCGGCGTGGGTAGGGTGATCGTGACGGACGGAGGCGATCATGACGGCTGACCACCCCTCGGCGCCGCACGGTGATCTGCCCGGCGCTTCGACTGAGCCGGCGGAATCGATCCTGCTCGACGAGCCCAGCACCACCGACCTGCGGGCGAAGGTGACCGAGGCGTGGCGGGAGTTCGCCCGCGCGCTCGCCGTACGGCTGCGGGAACTTCCCGTCGGCGCGAACCTCGACCTGACCCTTGACCCCACCGCCTCCGGCACCGGGGACGCCGTCTATTCGATCAGCGTCGACGTGGACGCGGACCGGGTGTTGTCCGCCCGCGCGGTCGGCAACGCCGCACTGCCGGCGGGCTACCGACTGGACCGGGGCGCGGTGGCGGACATGGTCGCGCTTGGTTGGTCCCCGCCCGGGGTGGTCGCCGGCTCCGGTGGTTCCTTCGGGCTGAACGCCACGACGGCCGAGTCGACGCAGGTCGCCACGCTGCTCTCCCGCACGCTGCGGGACGTCTACGGTGCCCCGCACCCGGCCTTCCTCGTCTATCTGGTGCACGACGCCGAGGGCGAGCCGTTGGCAGTGGACCCGCTGGGCACCGCCCGCAGCGAGTTCGGCCCGGACGCCGACGTCGAGGGTGACCTGGAGGAGGCGTTGGCCGAGGCGGCAGCCGCGCAGGTCGAGCGGGACGACGTGCTCGACCTGGCCGATCGGGTCCGCACCGTGGTCTCCACGATGTTGAAGTCGGACACCGACCGGTTGCAGATCGACTCGGACGGCGACATCACCATCCGTGCCGGCTCGGCGATGGTCTTCGTGCGGGTACGGGACAATCCGCCCCTGGTGGACGTCTTCTCGCCGGTGCTCACCGAGGTGGAGCCGACCGAGCGGCTCTACGTCAAGCTCTCCGAGCTGACGAACCGGATGCCGATCGGCCGCCTCTACTGCGCCGACGACACGGTCTGGGCGTCCATCCCGGTGTTCGGCCGTAACTTCCAGGCGACCCATCTGATGCTGGCGGTGCAGGTGATGACCGGTCTCGCCGACGAGTTGGACGACCGTCTGCACGGCGAGTTCGGCGGCAAGCGGTTCTTCGGTGAGGGTGACAAGCCGGTCCGGCGCGACGAGTCGGAGCACCGCACCGGCATGTATCTCTGAGCCCGATCAGGCCACGTCCAGCAGGGTCTTGCCGACCGTCGCGCGCGCCTCGATGGCGGCGTGCGCGTCGGCGGCGCGTTCCAGTGGGAAACGTTGGCCGATGAGCGGTCGCAGGCGGCCGGCCGCCGCGTCCGCCAGGGCCTGTTCGGTGTACGCCCGCAGCCGGGCCGGCGGCACGTCCGGGCGGACCACTGTGACCTGCCGTGCCGTGGCGGCCTCCGCCGACACCGGGGACCACTCCCCGCTCGCCAACCCGAAGCTGACCATCCGGCCGCCCGGGGGGATCAGGTCGAAGGCGGCCCGGGCCACCGGGCCACCGACTCCGTCGAGCACCACGTCGACCCCGCCCACCTCAGCGCGGATCTGCTCGGCCCACTCGGGCAGCAGGTAGTCGACGGCCAACTCGGCGCCCAGGCCGGGTAGCAGGTCCACCTTGCGTCGCCCGCCGGCCGCGCCGATCACGCGGGCCCCGGCCCGGGCCGCGAGTTGCACCAACAGGCTGCCGACGCCGCCGGCTGCGGCCTCCACCAGCACCCGGTCACCTGGGCGGACACCGACCGCCTCGATCAGCATGGTGGCGGTCCGCCCGTCGGCCAGCAGCGCCACCGCATCGTCCAGCGCCAACCCGGCCGGCACCGCGATCGTCGCCGACGCGTCCACGGCCGCGCGTTCGGCGTAACCGCCGGAACCTCCGGTGGCGCTCACCACCCGCTGCCCGGTCAGCGCCCTGTCGACGTCCGGCCCGACACCCGTGATCACCCCGCCGACGCCGTTGCCGGGGATCAGCGGTGGGGTGAGGCGGAACGGGCCGGGGCGACCGGCGCGCAGCTGCGTCTCGATGAAGGTGATGTTCGCGTGCGCGACGTCGATCAGCACCTGGCCGGGGCCGGGGACCGGGTCGGGCGCGGGGCCCGGCACCAGCACCCCGGGCCCGCCGAACTCACGTAACCAGATCGCCCGCATGACAGTCCCCTCGGCCCCGGTGGGCTGCCTCGCCCACTCGGGGCCAGTCCATCTCCTCAACCTGGGTTGAGGTCAAGAGGCGCCAGCGGACGGGCCGACGCCGGGGGACTCGACCAGCCGGGAGAGCACGATGGTGCTGCGGGTGGAGGTCACGAAGGACTCGGCACGCAGCCGCTCCAGCGCTGCCTCCAGGTGGGCGATGTCGGCGGCGCGCAGGTGCACGAGCGCGTCCGCCTCCCCGGAGACGGTGTACGCGCCGACCACCTCGGGGTGTCGGCGGGCGGCCACGCCGATCTGCGCCGGGGTGGTCCGGCCGGCGCAGAACAGCTCGACGAAGGCCTCCGTGGTCCAGCCGACGGCGGCCGGATCAACGACGGCCGTGAATCCCCTGATCACGCCGGTGGCGCGGAGTCGGTCGACGCGACGCTTGACCGCTGGGGCGGAGAGTGACACCCGGGCGCCGATGTCGGCGTAGGACGCGCGGGCGTCCGCGACGAGCAACGCAATGATCCGCTGGTCTACCGCATCTATCTGCAACGTTCCGCCTCTGGGAAGCAACGCTTGTGGCTGTTTTCAAAGTTCTACGGTACCTACTCTTGGTGACCGTGAACCAGCAGCGTTTCCCGCGAAAGCGGACATATCTCATGTGCTCGCCGGATTACTTCGCGGTCGAGTACGCGATCAACCCGTGGATGGACGTGGCCACCCCGGTCGATCGGGACCTGGCCGTCAAACAGTGGGACCGGCTGCGCGAGACGCTTGTCGGCCTCGGCCACGAGGTGCATCTGCTCACCCCCGAGCAGGGCCTGCCCGACATGGTCTACGCCGCCAACGGCGGCTTCGCGGTGGACGGCAGCGTCTACGGCGCCCGGTTCAAGCACGAGCAGCGGGCCGCTGAGGCTGCCGCCCACCACGCCTTCTACGAGGCGCAGGGCTGGCGGTTCATCGCACCCAGCGAGACCAACGAGGGCGAGGGCGACTTCGCGTACGTGCCGGAGGCGCACGGCGGGCTCATCCTGGCCGGTCACGGCTTCCGCACGGAGATCCCCGCGCACGCGGAGGCGCAGGAGGCGCTGGGTCGTCCGGTGGTGTCGCTGCGCCTGATCGACCCCCGCTTCTACCACCTGGACGTGGCGCTCGCGGCCATCGACGACGCGAACATCGTCTACTTCCCGGGCGCGTTCTCCGCGGCCAGTCAGCGGGTGCTCACCCAACTCTTCCCGGACGCGGTGGTCGCCGACGACGAGGACGCGATGGCCTTCGGGCTCAACCTGGTCAGCGACGGCGCGAACGTGGTGCTCAACAGCGAGGCCACCCGCCTGGCCGGCAAGCTCAAGGCGGCCGGGTACACCCCGGTCCCGGTCGAGCTGGCCGAGCTGAAGAAGGGTGGCGGCAGCGTGAAGTGCTGCATCGCCGAGCTGCGGCACTGACCCGCGAACGCCTCGGGGTCGGCCTCCCACTGGGAGACCGGCCCCGAATCGTGCTCCGGGTGGGCGTTCAGCCCAGCGTGGCCAGCTCGTTGATCAGCACGTTCGACATGACCTGACCGTCGCGCTGCACCTCGCGCAGGTACCACTTCTGCTGCGGGGTACGCGGCTGGTTGAACTGCCAGATGCCGCGCGGGCTGTCGATCTGGCCGATCTTGCCCAGCGCCAGGTTGACCTGCTGCGGCGTGGGCTTCCCGCCGGTCAGCTGGATGGCCTGGTCGAGCACCTGCGCCGCGTCGTACGACGCCATCGCGTACGTGGTGGGGGTGAACTGGTACTTCTTGCGGTACGCCGAGGCGAAGACCCGGTTGGACGTGTTGTTCAGGTCGGCCGAGTAGTTCAGCGCGGTCTGGATGCCCAGCGCGTTGTCCTTCAAATTTTCCAGCACGGTGCCCTCGGTGAGGAAGCCGGGTGCGTAGATCGGCCCGGCGAACTTCTCGCGCAGCTGCTTGATGAACTCCACGGCGGCCGCTCCGGCGAAGAAGCAGAAGACCGCCGTGGGGTTCTTGGCCAGCGCCTTGGTGATGTCCGAGGAGTACGTCGTCTTGCCGGGGTTGGAGGTGGAGCTGGTGTAGGTCACCGCGTCGCGAATCCGCGGGTCGGTCGCGCCGAACTCCTGCCGGAAGCCGCGGACCACGTCGGGGCTGCCGACGTTCTCCGGCATGATGATCGCGACGCGGCCGTTGGCCGGCAGTTGGTCGCGCAGGTAGCGGCCCAGCGCCCGGCCGGCTTCGTCGAGCACGTACGAGGTCCGCCAGATGTAGAAGACGCTCTGCAGGCTGCTCGGTGAGGCGTTGGAGCCGATCAGCGGGACCCGGGCCTGCTCCACGGTGTCGCGGATGCCGACCATCACCGCCGAGTTGACGACGCCGGTGAGCGCCAGCACGCCCTGCTTGAGCAGACCTTCGACGGCAGCCTTGCCAGTCTTCGCGGTGTCGCCCTCGTCGGCGGTCAACAGCTCCACCGGGTGGCCACCCAGCCGCTGGTCGTGCAGGTCGAGGAAGAGCTGGAAGCCATTGGTGATGTCGTCGCCGATGCTCTTGAAACCACCAGCCTGCGGCGTGATCAAACCGATCTTGATCGGGCCCCGGTCGGCGGTCGGCTCGGCGTCACCGTCTGAGCCACACGCGGCGACGAACCCGGTGGTACCGAGCGCGGCCAACAGTTGGAGCGCCCGCCTGCGATTCATCTGCGACACCGAGTTCCTTCCACGGAAGCGTTACAGGGCCGAACACCGCCCCTCCGGCGTTCTACCTGGTCCGCGACGCTGCGTCAATGGCTAGTGATCATCGTGCAGGGACCGCAACGCGGCAAGGACCTGAGACCAGGCCACGGACTCCGGGTCGATCAGCCCGAAATGCTCGCATCCGGGCAGTTCAACAAGGGAAATATCGGAACCTGCGGCACACGCCTCCGCGACGAAGTCCCGGCTCATCTCCACCGGGACCTGATGATCGTCCGAGCCATGAACAACTACTGTCCGTGTCCGTATCGGTACCAACATTCGTGGATCCGCGCTCGCGTACCGGTCCGGGACCTGCGCCGGGCCGCCGCCGAGCAGCGCGGCGACAGCGCCCGAGTCCAGATCTCGCCGGTACGCCTCGCCCAGATCGGCCACCGGGGCCAGGGCGAGCACCCCGCCCACCGTCGCCGGGGCGGTGGCCGCCACGTACAGCGCCAGGTGGCCGCCGGCGGAGTGCCCGACCAGGATCGGCGCGGCCAGGCTCACCCGGCCGGGGAGCGCCTCGGCCGCCAGCGCCGGCAGCTCGGCCACCCCGGTCAGTACGTCGGTCAGGGTGCCCGGCCAGCCACCGCCGGGCTGCCCGGTGCGGCGGTATTCCAGCTGCGCCACCGGGTAGCCGTCAGCGGCGAGGGCTGCGGCCAACGGGCCGGTGTGCCGTCGGTCGTACTCGGCCCGCCAGAAGCCGCCGTGCAGGACGACGACCAGCGGCCGGGCCGGCCCGGTTCCCGCCGGGAGGCGCAGATCGGCCACCTGGTCGGGGTGGTCCCCGTACGCCACCGTCCGGTCGGGCTCCGGTGCGGGCCGGGTCAGCACGGCGCGCGGGTCGACAGGCATGGCGCGACGGTAACGCGCCCCGCCCGGGTGGTTCGGCCCCGGTAGTCGGTCCCGGCCGGCATAGCTCGCGCCCGCTGGGTAAAGATGGACCCCATGACCGAAGCGCGCTCCGCTGGACAGAACGACGAGCCCGGCCCCGACGACTCCGGCCACTCCGGCACCGTGGTGGTGGTGGGCCCGGACGGCCGGCCGATCGGCACGATGCAGACCGACGAGGGCCAGGGCGAGGACCCGACCCGCCTGGTCGAACAGCCGGCCAAGGTGATGCGGATCGGCAGCATGATCAAGCAGTTGCTGGAGGAGGTGAAGGCCGCACCTCTCGACGACGCCAGCCGCAACCGGATGCGGGAGATCCACGAGCGGTCGATCGTCGAGCTCAAGGAGGGCCTCGCCCCCGAGCTGCGCGACGAGCTGGAGCGCATCTCGCTGCCCTTCGCCGAGGACAAGGCCCCCAGCGAGGGGGAGCTGCGGATCGCGCACGCCCAGCTCGTCGGCTGGCTGGAGGGCCTGTTCCACGGCATCCAGGCGGCCCTGGTGGCCCAGCAGATGGCCGCCCGGGTGCAGCTGGAGCAGATGCGCGGTGGCCGCCAGGCGCTGCCCAGCGGCCCCGGTGGGGTCGTCCCCGGGATGCCGGGCATCGGCCAGCCGGGCGGCGGCGAGGGTCACAACACCGGTCAGTACCTCTGACCTCAGTCCACCCCGAAGATCTTCTCCAGGTACGCCGCCACGCCGTCCTCGGTGTTCGCCGTCGTCACGTCGTCGGCGACCGCCAGGACGGCGCGGTGCGCGTTGGCCACTGCCACGCCACGCCCGGCCCAGGTGAGCATCGGCACGTCGTTGGGCATGTCACCGAAGGCCAGCACGTCCGCAGCAGCCACCCCGAGCTGGTCGCAGTACCAGGCCAGCCCCGCCGCCTTGGTCACCCCGGCCGCGGAGATCTCCACCAACCCGGAGGACGACGAGTGCGTGGCCTCGGCCAACCCCGCCACCGCCGTGGCGATCAGCTCGGCGAAGGCATCCGGGTCCTGCTCGCCGGCTCGGGCGAGGAGCTTCACCGCCGGAACCGACAGCAGCTCCTCCGGCGTCTCGATCGGCCGGATGCCGTTGGCGTCGGCGTCCCAGCGCAGCGGGTAGTGCGCCTCGTGCCGCATCTCCCGGCTGTCCAGGATCTCCACGGCGAAGCTGATCCCGGGCACCTCGGCCCGTAGCCTCCGGGCCACCTCGGCCAGGTGTTGCGGGGCGAGCGGGTCAGCCCGCACCACCTCGTCGGAGAACGGGTCGTAGACCACGGCGCCGTTGGCGCAGACCGCCGGCAGCGGTCGGGCGAGCTGGTCGTACACCATCTTGAGCCAGCGGACCGGACGGCCGGTGACCAGGACGACCGGCGTGCCTCGCGCGGAGATCCGCGCGAGCAGGTCGGCGGTGCGTGGGCTGACGGTGTGGTCGTCGCGGATCAGCGTGCCGTCGATGTCGGTGGCGATGAGGCGGGGCGTGTCTCCCATTACCGGGACAGTAGCCGGTCCAGATACACCGCCACCCCGTCGTCGTCGTTGCGCAAGGTCACCTCGTCGGCGACGGCGCGCAGCGCGGGGTGCGCGTTGGCCACGGCCACCCGCGACCAGCCGGCCCACTCGAACATCGGCAGGTCGTTGGGCATGTCACCGAAGACCAGCACATCGGCCGGGTCGACCCCGAGGGTCTGCGCCACCACTGTCAGCCCGGTCGCCTTGTCCACGCCGGGCGGGCAGATCTCGATGAAGCCGAGCCCGGCCTGGGTGAGCGTGGCGACCTGCGGCGGAACGATCCGGCGGGCCACCGCCAGCAGCTCGTCCACGTGGTGGTCGGCGGTCCGGGCGAACGCCTTGATCACGTCGCAGGCGAGGCACTCGTCGCGAGTGCGCGCCTCGAAGCGGTCCTGGTAGGGCCAGCTCTCGTGGTAGTCGCCCCACAGCGGGGCGTCGTGCTCGTCGGACGCCTCGACCATCACGGTCAGCGGGCCGACAGCCGCCTCCAGGTCGGCGAGGAGCCGGGCCAGCACCTCGGCGGGCAGCCGCTCGTCGCGGAGCACCACCGGGCCGGTCGGGTCGCTCTGGTCGACCACCCGTCCGCCGCCGGCCATCACCAGGAAGTCGGCGGCCCGAATGTCGTTGCGGGTCAACTCGGTCAACCGAGGGCCGCGTCCGGTCGCGCCGACCACCGGAATTCCGGCGGCGCGCACCCGGTCGAGCACCCCATGGGTGTACGCGGAGACGGTGTCATCGCTGCGGACCAGCGTCCCGTCGAGGTCGGTCGCGATCAACTTGGGCAGTCCCGGGCGGGTCATCGTTCCTCCTTCGCCCGCCGCCGTCGCACCGCCATGGTCAGGGAAACCGACTCCCGGCGTGACGGCGGGCAGCAACCGTACCTCGCGGAACGGGTCGCATCCATGGCTTCCAGGCGAATCGGACGCCAACCCCGGGCACCCGCAAGATGTCCCCCGCGCGCCACCTCCCCGTCCCCGCAGGCGCCCCCGCCCCTCTCCACGTCGATCAAGGACTTGTGGTGGCCACTTCATCCGCTTGTGCGACTTATGCCCACCACCACAAGTCCATGATCGACGCGGTCGGGTGGGACGCGGTGAGGGGGTGGGGGCGGCGGGGCGCGGCGTGGGGTCAGGGCTGGGGGTCGGGGCGGGCGAAGGGGGCGGCTGGGGTGACCGTGAGGTCGGCTGGGGCGGGGAGGCCGTCCTCGATCGGGTCGGGGTCGCGGCGGCGGCGCCGGGGTCGCGGTGCCGCCGGGTCGGCGGGGCGGTCGTCGTCCGGCGGCCCGAACGCGCCGGGGGATGCGGCGGGGGTCAGCCGCAGGGCGGCCGCGAACAGCACACAGGCGGCGAACGCCATCACCAGCCCACGGCCGTACTCGACCTGGAAGCCGTCCTCGGGCGAGTAGAAGAGGTTTCGCTCACCGGGGTTGTCGAGGCTGGCCGTGGCGGCCACCAGCAGCGCCAGCAGGGCACCGGCCAGGGTGAGACCGGCCAGCCGGGCGTTCGGCCGCACGGCCGCTGTGCCCCGCAACGACAGCGCCACGATGCAGACGAGAACGAGGAGCCCGAACAGGTAGCCGACCCCGAAGCCACCGACATCGGACACCCCGGCGGGCACCTTGATCGTCGTGTTTCCTTCGGGCCCCCCGTTCGGCACGCTCATCACGAGCCACTCACCGACGAGCGAGGCGATCGCGGCCACCGCGCCCAGACCGGCGAGCAGGAGGGGCAGACGGGGATCCTGTACGAGATCGGCCAGGGACCAGGCGAAGCGGCGTCGCGGGGCCGGCTCGTCGGCACCCCACCCGATCACCGCCGGGGCCTCGGATCGGTCGCCCTGCCGCGGGATTGGAAGCTCCTCGGACATCGGCCACCCTTCCGCCGGTCACGGACCTGGCTCGCATCATGGCACAGCAAGCTGGTGGTGACAGGGATCGCAGGGCTGGCGAGCGCGCCGGTCTGTCGCTCGGCGGTCGCCTTTCCGCTAGCGTCTGCCCCATGCCTATCCGTACCGCTTCAGCACAATGGCAGGGCAATCTCACCGAGGGCGCGGGCACCATCCGCACCGGTAAGGGCGGCCTGTCCGGGAACTACTCCTTCAAGTCGCGCTTCGAGGAGGGTGAGGGCACCAACCCCGAGGAGCTGATCGCCGCCGCGCACGCCGGCTGCTTCTCGATGGCGTTCTCCAAGGCGCTTGCCGACGCGGGCTCGACGGCCACCTCGGTCGAGACCACCGCCAAGGTGCACCTGGACAAGACCGACGCCGGCATGACCGTGACCCGGATCGACCTGGAGACGGTCGGTCAGGTCCCGGGGATCGACGACGCGGAGTTCCAGAAGCTCGCCGAGGCCGCCAAGGCCAACTGCCCGATCTCCCGCCTGCTCTCGCCGGGTGCCGAGATCACCCTCAACGCCCGCCTGGCTGCCTGAGCCAGCCGGCCCACACCGCACGTCCACGGAAGAAGCCTCCGCCCGGTCCCGGGTGGTCGCTTCTTCCGTGCATGTGCCGATCTGTCGTCCAGCAGGACCGGGCCTCGTGCCCCCGCGTCGGGCACAATGGGCGAGGTGCCGGTGGAGATGAGCCGTGAGCGCTTCGAGGAGTTGGTCGGCGAAGCCCTCGACGAGGTGCCCGAAGAACTACTCGGCCTGATGAACAACGTGGTGATCCTCGTCGAGGACGACCCGCCACCGGGGGAGGTCGACCTGCTCGGCCTCTACGAGGGGCATGCGCTCACCGAGCGCGGTTGGGACTACTCCGGTGTGCTGCCCGACCGGATCTTCATCTACCGCCATCCGATCCTGCGGATCTGCGACAACGACGAGGACGTCATCGACGAGGTGGCGGTGACAGTGGTGCACGAGATCGCCCACCACTTCGGCATCGACGACGCGCGGTTGCACGCGCTCGGCTGGGGCTGAGCCCCGCCGCTTCGACGCCCGTCCGCGCCACACGGCCGGGCCGCGGCGCGCCGCCCGGCCGATGGCCGGTGCTTGCCGAGGTCGCCTACCGTCGGTGCAGCGAACTCGACCCTATTCAGGAGGCCCTTTCATGCGCAGCGAGCTGTTCTCCGCGGAAAATCTGGAGAAGGAGTCCGCGCAGCCCGGCATGCGGTTGCAGAACTCCAAGATGTTGAAGATCGAGCTCAACGGTGAGGCGATGGCCCGGGTCGGGTCGATGGTCGCCTACCAGGGAAATGTGCAGTTCCAGGCGTTGGGTTCAGGCGGGCTCGGCAAGTTCCTCAAGCAGAAGCTCACCGGCGAGGGCGTCCCGCTGATGAAGGTCTCCGGTCAGGGTGACGTCTTCCTCGCCGAGCTGGCCAAGGACGTGCACATCATCGACCTGGAGCCGGGCGACGCCCTCTCCATCAACGGCTCCAGCGTGCTCGCCTTCGACTCCACCCTCCAGTACGACATCAAGGTGGTCGGCGGCGCCGGGATGGCGTCCTCGTCCGGCCTCTTCAACTGTGTGTTCAGCGGCTACGGGCGGATCGCCATCACCACCAAGGGCACCCCGGTCGTGCTCAACGTGGACGCCCCGACGTACGTCGACCCGCAGGCCGCGGTCTGCTGGTCGGCCAACCTCCAGACCGGCTACCACCGGGCCGAGCAGCTCGGCCTCGGCACGCTGCTCGGCCGCCGCACCGGTGAGTCGTTCACCATGAGCTTCGCCGGTCAGGGCTTCGTGGTGGTGCAGCCGTCCGAGGAGCCGCCGGTCCTGGGCAGTGGTCAGCAGCAGCAGGAGGGCGGTCTGCTCGGCGGTCTGCTGAGCTGATCGGGGCACCTCATCTGTCGAGCTGACCGGCAGCGGCGCGGGCGCCCCCCGTTCTCCCGGGGGCGCTCCGCGCCGGTCAGGTCAACTCACCGGTACGCAGGCGGGTCAGCCAGGCCGCCGCGTCGGCGTAGTCGACGTCGGAGAGGCCCGCTGGCGCGGGCACCGGGCGTTCGCCCGCCTCGGCCCACCGGTGCCGGGGATAGGAGCCCAGGAAGCGGACATCGGCACAGACCCTTCGGAGCCCCTGCAACGCCTCGCCCAGGCGTACGTCGGCCACGTGGCCGGTGCAGTCCAGGAAGAAGACGTAGCGGCCCAGCGCCTCGCCGGTCGGACGGGATTCGATCCGGGTCAGGTTGACGCCACGGACGGCCAGCTCCATCAGCACGGACAGCAGCGCGCCGACCCGGTCGTGGGCGATGTAGACCGCGAGCGAGGTGAGGTCGTCACCGGTCGGCGGCGGTGGCGGCCCGGGGCGGGACACCAGCGCGAACCGCGTCACCGCGTCGGGGTGGTCGGCGATCTTGTCGGCGAGTGTGGTGAGTCGGTGCCGGGAGGCTCCGATCGGTGCGCAGATCGCCGCGTCGTACTCGCCAGTGCCGGCGCCGGCGGCGGCCGCGCCGTTGGAGAGCACGTCGACCACCACGGCGTCGGGGAGGTGGTCGCGCAACCAGCCCCGGCACTGGGTGGACGCCTGTGGGTGGGCCGCCACGGTGCGGATCGAGGTCAGCGGGGTGTCGGGCCGCGCGGCGAGCACGAACTCCACCGACAGGATCACCTCGCGGGTGATCACCAGCGGTTCGCCCTCGGCCATCTCGTCCAGCGTGACGCCCACCGCGCCGCCGATCGAGTTCTCCAAGGGCACCAGCGCGGCGTCGGCGTCGCCGGCGCGGACGCTGTCCAACGCCTCTCCGACGCTGCGGGCGGGCGTACGGGTGCCGCGTTCGGCGGCGGGTATGGAGCGCAGGGCCTGCTCGGCGAAGGTGCCCTCCGGCCCGAGGAAGACGAAACGTGTCGGCGGTGTTCCCGGCATGACGATCAGCCTACGCACCCGGCCCGTTGGCCGGGCCGGCGTCGCAGGCGAGGGCGCGGATCCCGGCCGGGCTGGTGGCGCGTACCTCGATGGTGCAGACGTCGGTGCCGGCGGTGACCAGCACCGGGGAGGCGGGCTCGCCCCGGGTGACCACCTGGAGTTCCTCGTGCCCGGTCACCGTCAACACTGTGAACTGCCAGTCGCCGGCGCAGAGCGGCCCGGTGCGGACCTGGACCCGGACGTTCGCCGGCAGCACTCCGGCCCGGCCGCGCAACAGTTGCAGCACCCGCTGCCCGGTCGGCCCGTTGCGGCAGGGCGTCGCGACCAACCCGGCGTCCGGGGTGGGCGTGACAGTACCGAGAGACGGCGCGGTGGTCGGCGGCGTGGCCGGTGCGGTGCTCGAGCCGGACGGTGTCGGGGCCGCGGTGTGGGTGGGCACGCTGGTCGGCTCCCCCAGCCCGGGCGGGGCGCCACAGCCGGCCAGCGCCGCGACGGCGAGCGCCATCGGCAGGACTCGGCCGAGGCTCCGCGCAGGAACGCGCTCGGCTGTGCGGCCAGGAGTGACCGACGAGTTGCGGATCGTCGACCGCGTCGAGGGGGGCGCGGGCGGCGGTGGGGTGAACGGCACGGGCCGATCCTCGGGACATCGGAGAATTCGTCGCGGCCGGGGTGGCCGAGCCCATCGTAGGGTGAGCGGCCGGTCGGGTGAAGGTCAGCCGGTGACGCGGTGCCCGGCGCGCTGGAGCGCGGCAGTGCCCTCGGTCAGCCGGACGGTCGGCACCAGCAGGTAGTCGGTGTCGAACGTGGAGAACGTGACGGCGCTGACCCGTGCCTCGGCGAGCGGGTCGACCAGCGCGGCCAGGCTGCCGGCGCCGGCCGGCGCCACCGGGGCGGTGACCCGTAGGCAGCGCCAGGTCGTCTCCACCACGGCCTGTGCCGGCGCCCGGTCGGTCGGGCAGATCACGGAGATCCCGTCAGAGGTCCAGCTCACCGTCACCACGTCCGCGCCGCGCAGCCCACTCGACAGCGCGTACGGCACTGTGGCGCCGGCGGCCATCCGGCACACAGCGTATTCCCCCGGCAGCAGAGCGATATCGAGCATGAGGGCACCCTACGGCCTTCGTGCGGGACTGCCCCGGCAACGCCGCGTGCGGCGAAGGACACACTGCGCCGCAGGTCAGACCTCGGAGAAGAAGGTGAGTGAGCCGGCGACGGTGCCATCGGTGAGCACCGGGGTGGAGATCGCGTCAACTGTCGCGTCGGAGCTGTTCGCCGAGGCGGCCTGCACCCGGAGCAGCCCACGGGCGAGTCGGCCCGAGGAGAGCGCCAGCAGGGGCGGGATCTTGTCGATCTCGGCTTCGGTCAGCTCGCCCCGGTTGGCGGTGAAGTCGAGCAGGCGCAGCCCGCCATCGAGCAACGGCCGCCCGATCAGCCCGGCCGGCTCACCGAGGCAGAGCAGCTCGCAGCCGGCCGTGGAGATCGCCACCACCCGGGTGTCGGCGTCGATCAGCAGACACGGCTCATCGGCCCGGGAGACTGTCGACGACCATTGGCCGACGTTGTCGGACTCCGGCTCTGTCGAGGCCCGCGCCGCCGGCACGAACGCTTCCGAGAGCGAAAGTTCGACGTGGGCCACCGCGCCTCCTATGTGCACCGATCGACTGTCCACGCTAGCGGGTCGCCGACGGAATCACCGAGCGCACCGGGTCACCGGGCGCGCAGCGTGAACCCAGGCGACCGGTGACGGCGCGGAGACCGGTGAGGTGAACGGGGGGACCGGAGCCGCGTGGCGTCGCCGGTGACGTTACCGGCGGTGGGCCGGCTTGTCAGCGGCCGTTCGGCCCTCGTCGTACCACCGGTAGTCGGCCGTTGGACGGTACGTGCCGTTCAGCCAGGTGCCCGGGTGCTGCGCGACCCGGGAAAGCTTCTCGGCGGTGGCGGGGCTGATCCGGCTGCCGCCGGCCACGAGCAGCCGGTCCAGTTCCCGGTGGGTGGCCATCAGGCAGTCCTTCGGAAGGCCGTAGACGCTGATCACGCCCGAGCCGACGAAGGTCAGCACCGGTGTCACCGGAACGGGCAGCCCCACCGCGTCGGAGAGGGCCTTGCTGGCCCGCTTGGCGTCCCGGCGGGACTCGGCCACGTACGGGGGCCGCTTGCCGTTGATCTGCACCACGTCCCCGGCGACGAGCACTCTGGCCCGGCCGTGGTCGGCGATGGTCACGGCGAAGAGGCCACTCGGCCCGATGGCGAGGAACCCGGCTCGGTCGTCCTGACCGCGGTCGAGAACGTCTGTCACGTCGGTGCGCGGCCACTCGATCACATGCCAGGCGGGCCCGAGGTGGTCGAGTTGGCCCAACGCCCGTGCCCCGGCTGCCTCCAGGCGTCGTGCACCGCGCTCGGCCCGACGGCGGCGGGCCCATTCGAGCGGTGTCGGACGGACCGGTTCGAGAACCCCCGGCGCCTCGACGCGGGGGTGTGGCACCGCGACGGGCGGCAGTGCCCGAGCGGACGGTACGGCTCGTCGTGCGGGAAAGACAGTCATCGCGACCTCCGGCAAAAGGTCCCTCGAAGTTATGTCCTCACTACCCTACGTTGCCACTACCGGTGTTCGGCAAGCCGGAGCGCCGGAATGACTGTGGATGAATGCCATATTCATCCACAGTTCTTTTCTCGGATGCCGCTAAACCCTGCCCTACGCTGCGGGTGTGACCCACTACGTCGACAGTGAAGTCGGGCGGCTCGGCACCGTACTGCTGCACCGGCCCGGCCCCGAACTGGCCCGGCTCACCCCACGCAACAACGACTCGCTCCTGTTCGACGCGATCCCCTGGGTGGGGCGCGCCCAGGAGGAGCACGACGCGTTCGCCGCCGCCCTGCGCGAGCGCGGCGTCGAGGTGCTCTACCTGGCCACCCTGCTGGCCGAGACACTGGCCGTCGCGGACGCCCGGGCCGAACTCACCGAGCAGGTGCTGCGCTCCCGGCGGCTCGGCGACACCCTGCGCGCCCGCGTCGCCGACCACCTCTCCTACCTGGACCCGGCCGCCCTGGCCGACGTGCTCACCGCCGGGCTGGCCCACGAGGAGTTGCGGATCAGCTCGGAGCGACCGGGTGGACTGGTCTACACGCTGATGGACCGACACGACTTCGTCATCGACCCGTTGCCCAACCTGCTCTTCACCCGCGACTCGTCGCTGTGGATCGGCGACCGGGTCGGTGTCACCAGCCTGGCCATGCCGGCCCGCCGCCGCGAGACCACCCTGACCGACGCCATCTACCGCCACCACCCCCGGTTCGCCGGCACCGAGTTCGTCTACCGCCCCAGCCTCGAGCACCTGGAGGGCGGGGACGTGCTGCTGCTCGCACCCGGGGTGCTTGCGGTCGGGGTGGGCGAGCGGACGACACCGGCCGGCGCCGAGCGCCTCGGACGGCAGGTCTTCGCCGCCGGTCTGGCCCACACCATCCTGGTGGTGCCGATCGCGCAGAAACGCGCCACCATGCACCTGGACACCGTGTGCACGATGGTCGACGTGGACGCCGTCCTGATGTATCCCAACATCGCGAGCACGCTGTCCGCGTACACGGTGATCTCCGGCGGGGACGGCGAGGATCCGCGGGTGGACGGGCCGGCGCCGTTCCTGCGCGCCGCCGCCGACGCGATGGACCTCGACGTGCTCCGGGTCATCGACACCGGGCTGGATCCGGTCACCGCGGAACGCGAGCAGTGGGATGACGGCAACAACACCCTCGCGCTGGCTCCGCGGCTCTGCGTCGGCTACGAGCGCAACACGGAGACCAACGCCCAACTGGAGCGGGCCGGCATCGAGGTGATCCCGATCGCCGGCTCCGAGTTGGGCTCCGGTCGGGGCGGACCGCGCTGCATGTCCTGCCCGATCACCCGCGACCCGCTCCCCGTCGCCGGCTGAGCACGCGACCGGCCCGTCACCCGCCTGAGCCGGGGCAACGGCCCCGGCTCAGCGCAGGGTGAGCTGGCGGCCGAGCAGCCCCTGGCGGGCCCGGCGACCGGCGGCGTCGAGTGGGTCGGTGACGGTGAGCGCCTCGGCGTACCGCTTGGCGAACTGCGCCACCGGCTCCTCCCACTCGGCGGCCGGGGTCTCCTCCGGCAGGTCCCAGACCGGCACGAGTCGACCGTGCGCGCGGAACATGCCGGCGAACTTGGTCTGCTCGCCGAGCGTCAGCGTGCCGGCCGCGCCGAGGCGGGCCAACGCGTCCAGGGCGGCGTCCTCGTCGTCCGGCAGCACCCAGCGCACGTGGGCCTTCTCCGGGACCTGACACCAGTACGCGGCCTTCGCCGCGGTCAGCCGTACCGTCGGGTAGATGGCCGCGTTCGCGCGCTCCAGCGACGCCTGGACGGTCGGATCGTCGGCGGCCCCGGGGTCGAGCCAGAAGTCGAAACCGTCGTGCATGGTGATGTCCAGCGGACCGTCCACGAGGATGTCCTGCAGGCGAGGCCCGGGGCCGGGCAGTGGCGCCACGGCCACCTGGCCGCCCGGCTCGGCGCGCAGCGCGCTGAGCAACGCGTCGGCCAGATCCCGGGACACGTCGCCGGACTGCTGGTGGCGCTGGAGACCGATCAGCACGCGGCCGTCCGGCTTGGTGATCGCCGGGGCGGCCATCGGCAGCACCGTGGCGAGCGTCGCCGCCCGGTCACCGAACTCCTCGACCAGGGCGGGTGCCAGCCGCAGCGGGGCGGAGGCGGCGGGCACCAACTCGCGCAGCGCGATCCACTCGGACTCGTCGACCAGCCCGTCGAACGGACGTGGCACGAAGACGTCCCGCACCTTGTCGCGACGGGGGACGGTGTCGGCGGCGGTGCGCTGGCTCTTTCGACGCTTGCTCACGGCGTCACAGCCTAGAGCCCCCGGCGGCTCGCCGTGGCCGGGACCCGCCCGAGCCGGCCTCAGCCCGCCGGCACCAGGTCGGGTCGGGGTGTCGGCACCGTGTCGAACTCCGCCCAGACGCGTTGGCCCATGCCGTCCTGCTCGACGCCCCAGCGGGTGGCCAGGCCGGCCACGATGTGCAGCCCGCGCCCGTCCGCCGCGTCAGGGCTGGCCGTCCGGAGCCGTGGGCCGGCGCTCGCGCTGCCACCGTCGGTGACCCGTAGCTGGATCAACGCGCCCTCATCCGAGGGCCGTAGCTGCCAGGCAACCCGGATCACGCCGCCGGGCAACGGTCTGGCGTGCCGCACCGCGTTGCCCACCAGCTCCGCGAGCACCGCGATCAGGTCCGCGAGGAACGTCGGGGGTACGACGTCCGCCAGCTCGGCGGCGAGCCGGTGTCGGGCCAGCCGCGCCCCGCCCGGGTGGTGAGGAACCACCACGCACCAGGCTCGATCCCTCGTTGCCGCTGCCACCGTCGCCTCCACGTCGCGCCACCCCTGGTCAACCGCGTGGTAGCCGCACCTCTGCGACCGTACCGCCGCCGGTCCTCGGACGTAGGGATACCCATCCATTCTGCTGTTCAACGATCCGGCGGACGAGA
Source organism: Micromonospora sp. NPDC005324 (assembly GCF_040607155.1). Classification (NCBI taxonomy): domain Bacteria; kingdom Bacillati; phylum Actinomycetota; class Actinomycetes; order Micromonosporales; family Micromonosporaceae; genus Micromonospora; species Micromonospora sp. NPDC005324. Next base: position 103,818 of record NZ_JBEXGE010000012.1, read on the forward strand.
TAGAGGCCGAGCCCGGCCCCCGGGTAGCCGCGACGGTCGCCGGACTCGCCCTGCCAGAACCGGTCGAACGCCCGTTCCACATGCTCGGGCCGGATGCCGATGCCCTGGTCGCTGACCCGGAACGCCACCAGATGACCGTCGCCCGAGGCGGTGATCTCGATGGGAGAACCAGGTGCTGAATATTTACCGGCGTTGGTCGTCAACTCGGTCAGCACGGTGGACAGGCTGGGCCGGTGACCGAGCGCCTTGGGCAGATCGCTCGGGAGGCGGAGCACCAGCCGGCGGCGCAGCTCCGCCGGCAGGTCGACGACGGCGGAGCGCAGCGCCTCACCGAGGTCGAACGGGGTGGGAGGGTCGTCGCCGGGCCCCACCTCGGCCGCCGAGCTGAGCAGACGGTCGACCAGCCGGGCCAGCTCGTTGGCGCGTTGCCCGATCACCCGGGCCGCCTGCCGTCGGTCGACGTCCGTCAGCGACTCCCAGTGGTCGGTGAGGGTGTCCGCGTACCCCTTGATGACGGTGACCGGAGTGCGCAGCTCGTGGCTGGTCACCGCGACGAAGAGCTCGCGGTCGTGGTCACGGCGCTGCTGGTCGGTGATGTCGCGGAAGGTGACCACCCGTAACGTGCCGGGGCCGGGCAGGTCGCCGGAGGTGATCCGCAGCCAGCGGCCGTCCGGCATCCGGTGGTCCCGAACCTGCCCGGAGGGCGGCAGCGGGAACGGCAACGGGCGGCTCAGCGCCTGCTCGACCGTCCGGCCGGTGACCTGGGCGGCGGCCGGGTTCCAGAGCCTGACGTGCCCGTCCCGGTCGACGACGGCCAGCCCGTCGGCGAGGGCCGCCACCACCGGGCCGTCGCCGTGCACCGGCAGGCCACTCTGGTCGCCGTACATGTGCCCGACGCAGGACGCGAGGTAGGCGATGACCCCCTGCTGCTCGGCGCCCGGCTCGTCATCGCCCGGATAGAGCGCGTGCAGGCTGCCGACGGTGTGGCCGCCGATCTCGGCCCGGGAGACCACCATCCGGCGCAGGCCGCTGCCGGCCAGTTCGCCGGCCAGCTTGCCGTTGAGGTCGCTCACCCGCGCCTGGCGCACCCGAGGCCCGGAGAGCAGGCAGACGGTGTCCGGGTCGTCGACCGCCAGTGGTCGGCCGAGGGCCCACGCCGCCGCGCCGGTCGCGGCGATGACGCGACCGCCGGTCGGACCGAACTCGACGAACGCCATCCCGGTCGCGCCGAGCGCCGGCTGGGCCACCCTGAGCAGTTGGGTGAGGACCGGCAGGCCCGCGTCACCAGAATTGATCATCTCGATCACGACTGTGTGGCCGGCGATGAGAGCGGGGAAATCGATACGCTCCGGCATGTGCCGAGTCTGCCCCGCCGGCCCGCTTTTGGGCACCCCCGCCCGGTCGATGGGTCAGCGTTCCAGCCGGGCGAGGGCGTACGCGGGCCGGTCGGTGATGATGCCGTCCACCCCGGCGGCCAGCACCAGCTCCAGGTCGGTCGGTTCGTTGACAGTCCAGACGTACACCTGGTTGCCGGCCGCGCGCAGTGCGGGCAGCAGCTGCGGGCGGGCCCGGACCAGGCCGATTCCCGGCCCGGCGATCCGGGTGCCGAATGGCAGTCGCCCCAACCGCAGCCAGCGCGGCAGCACCTCCAGCAGCAGCACTGTGGGGAGCGTCGGGGCCAGCTCGCGCACCCGACGGACCGCCAGCGGGGAGAACGACATGACGGTGACCTGCACCGGGTCGTCCGGCGCGGGGTCGGCCAGCCCGTACCGGCGCAGCAGGCTGACCAGTCGCCGTTCCACGTTCGAGCCGTAGCGGGACGGGTGCTTCGTCTCGACCAGCAGTCGGACCGGCCGCCCGGCGGCGAGCACCGCGTCCAGGAGCCGGGCCAGGGTCAGCAGCCGGGTGTGCGACTCATCCGGCGGCAGGTCGCCGCTCGGGGCGCTGCCCGGGTGCCACGAGCCGAAGTCCAGGGCGTCCAGCTCGGCGAGCGTACGCGCGCTGACCAGACCGCGGCCGTTGCTGGTGCGGTCGAGTCGTCTGTCGTGCACGCAGACCAGGTGCCCGTCCCGGGTCAGCCGGACGTCGCACTCCAGGCCGTCGGCGCCCTCGTCGAGGGCGCGCAGGTACGCGGCGAGGGTGTGCTCGGGTAGGTCGAACGAGGCGCCGCGGTGCGCGAAGACCAGTGGCCCGCCCATTCCGCCGGCCTCAGATGACCTGGCCGGGCTGCCCGTTCGCGTCGACCACCGGTCGGCCGACCGCAGCCCACTGGCGCATCCCGCCGTCGGCGTTGCGCACCTGCTCCCAGCCGTTGTTGATCAGGTAGGCGACGACCTGGGCGGAGCGTCCGCCGGAACGGCAGACGACCGCCACCTCCCGGTCGGTGGGCACCTCGGCCAGCCGGGCCGGCAACTCCATCATCGGCAGGTGGTGGGCGGTGGGCGCGTGGCCGGCCGCCCACTCGTCGTCCTCCCGCACATCCAGCAGGTAGGTCTCGTCGGCGATCTCGGTCACGGGCACTGTGGGAACCTGGGGTCCGAACACAGGAAGCAACACTAGATCCTTGTGGCCCGGTTCGGCACCGACCGGGCCGTCGGCACCGTCACAACCGGGTCACCCAGCGGGGGTTGGCCTGCGCCCAGGCCGACACCCGGGTGCCGCGGAGCGCCTCGAAGAGCCCGTTGCCGCCGTTGTCCAGCACCACGTACGAGACCTCGTCGATCGTCTGTGGCGAGGAGGGCACCTGGACGCCGCGCATCCCGTCGGGCGGCAGCGCGCGCAGCGCGAGGAGCAGGTCCTCCAGGGGTACGCCGTTGGTGTCGACGGTCAGGGAGCCGCCGACCGCCCGGAGCACCTGGTCCAGTTTGACGGGGTTGCTCCGCAGGTCCGCCTTGCCGGCGCTGTCCAGCATCGCCCGGAGCAGCTGCTGCTGGTGGTGCTGCCTGTCGTAGTCACCGCCGGGCAGGTCGTAGCGCTGTCGGACGTAGTCCAGCGCCTGCGCGCCGTCCATCTGGTGGCAGCCGGTGGGGAAGACCCGGTTGGTGTGGATCGAGCGGACCTCGGTGTCCACGCACATCTCCACCCCGCCGAGCAGGTCGATGACCTTCCGGAAGCCGGAGAAGTCGATCAGCGCGGCGCCGTCGAACCGGATTCCGGTGAGCCGGTGCAGGGTCGCGGAGAGCAGCTGAGCACCGGCCTGCCCGCCGCCGCCGTGCTCGTACGCTGCATTGATCTTGTCCTGACCGCCGCCGAAGCCGTTGGCGGGCGGGATGGCGACCAGCAGGTCACGCGGGATGGAGACCAGGTACGCCTCCCGCTGCCCGGCGGGGACGTGCACGATGAGGATGGTGTCCGAGCGCTGGTCCGGGCCGCTGTCGCCGGGGCGCCGGTCGGAGCCGACGAGGAGATAGTTGAGCGGCCCGTCCAGGTCGGTGCGATCGGTGCGGGCGTCGGCGTCGAGCAGTTGCTCCTTGGTCACCGTGCGGTCGTAGCGGTGGCTGAGCGTCCTGAGCCCGGCCACGGCGAGCCCCGCCAGCAGGACGAGGGCCAGGCCGATGCCGAGCAGGATCCGCGGCCCACGGGCGCGAGGCGCCCGGGCGGACGGGGCCGCTTCGGCCCGGCCCGCTGCGTTCCGTCCCCACCTGGACGTGACCGCCTCCCCGCAGCCGATACGTGAAACCTGCTCACGTCAGGCTACGGGCAGTGAGGAGGCCGTCGCTGACTTTCCGCGACTCCCGGCCTCACTTGCGGGTGGAGATCACCTCGGGATGGGTGAAGACGAACTCGGCGAGTTTGTCCTGCTTGACCGCCTGGAACATCGCCATCGTCTCTTCGCTCAAGCCCTCGGTGTTGTTGTTGTTGGCGTTGAAGGTGCCGTTGTTGGTCTTGAGCATGGTCAGCTCGTTGCCGGTGACCCCGCGCATGGTGAAGATGAAGTCCTCGATCGGCACGCCGCCGGTGTCCAGCACGAACGCCTTGCCCGCCGCCTGGATCAGGTTGTTCATCTTGGCCGGGTTGGACAACATCCCGCCCTCGGTGGCCTTCTTCGCCATCGCCTTAATCAGCTGCTGCTGGTTGGCCTGCCGGTCGTAGTCGCCGTTCTTGAGGGTCTTGCGCTGGCGGGAGTAGTCGAGCGCCGCCCAACCCTCCATCTCCTGGCAGCCCTTCTTGTGCACCACCGGGGTCCGCTGCTTGCCGGTCTTCTTGGCGTCCGCGTTCCACATCGCCTTGCCGTCGACGTACGACATGTGCAGCGACTTGACCTCCTGGCTGACACAGATCCGCACCGTGCCCAGGGTGTCGATGACGTTCTTGAAGCCACCGAAGTTGATGATCGCCGCGCCGTCGAAGCTGATCCCGGTGAGCCGCTTGATCGTCTGGGCCATCAGCTGGGCGCCACCCTCCCAGCCGCCGCCGTTGGCGGCACCGGCCTGGAACGCGGCATTGATCTTGCCGGAGCCGCCGCCGTAGCCGCTCTTTTCGAACGCCGGGATCTGCGCCTCGGTGTCCCGGGGGATCGAGATCAGATACGCCTGGTCGTGCGTGGCCGGGATGTGCAGGATGATGATGCTGTCCGAGCGGACGTCGTCGGCGGCCCAGCGCTCCCGCGCGTCCACGCCGAGCAGCAGCATGTCGATCGGGCCGTCCAGGCTCGCGCCGCCCTCGGCGTCGGACTTGCCGGCATCACCCAGCAGGTTGCCCTTCGCGATGCCGCCGGTGGCCTGCCCGATCAGCGCCTTGCTGCCGACGATGGCCACCCCGCTGCTCAGCATCAGCACGGCACCGAAGACCACTGTCAGCCTGGCCCAGAGCGGGTCCTTGCGCTTGGTCCGCTTCTTCGACGACCCGCCGCCGCCCGGGCGGTCGCCACCGCCACCACCGCCGCTGCCGGGCGGACGCGAGCCCGGCCCGCCGCCCGAGGGACGTGCCTGCGCGGGTATGGCCGCAGCGACTCGACCGCTGGGGGCGGCGGACCCGGAAGAAGAAGGGCGACGACTGGCCTGAACCGGCATGCGTGCTCCAGCTCGTGATCAGGAGGGGGAGGCACCACTGTACGTACATCAAATCGACTTGGCGAGTTCATCCCGGGTCAATCCGGGCGTCGAATTTTGCAGACTCAGTCGATCGTCGCCGCTCGATGACCCGAACGGCTGGTGCCGGTCGGGCTGCGGTCAGCCGCCGTCGTTGCTCTTCGGCGGGTTCGCCTTGACCCAGTCGGCCATCGTGTCCGCGGACATGGCCTGGTACATCGCGAGCGCCTTCTCCCGGTTCGACACCACCACCGACTCGCCGTTGATGGTGTCACTGCCCGAGTTCGGGCTGGTCACAAAGGTGAGGTTCTGGCCGCGCAGATTACGGAACTGCAGCGCCATGTCTGTAACCGAGAAACTCTGGTCGACGGTTACGGCCGCGGTCACCGACTTGAGGAAGTCGTTGAGCTTCTTCGGGTTCGCCAGCGTGCCGGTGCTGGCCGCCTTGTCCATCAGCGCCCGAAGAAACTCCTGCTGGTGCCGCATCCGGGCGAAGTCCCCGTCCGGGAACTGCTTGCGTTGCCGGATCCAGTCCAGGGCCTCAGCGCCGTCCATGTGGTTGGTGCCCTTGGTGAAGGTCCGGTACGGCTTGTGGATCGAGGTGACGGTGCGCTCCACCTTCAGGTCCACCCCGCCGAGGGCGTCGGTGACCTCCTTGAACCCGCCGAAGTCGATCGCCATCACGTGGTCGATCCGAACGTCGGTGAAGCACTCCACGGTGCGTACCGCCAGCGGCAGCCCACCGAACGCGAACGCTGCGTTGATCTTCGCGCGCGAGCCGGAGCCGCAGTCAGCGCCGGCGCTCTCCGGGATCGGCACGTACAGGTCCCGGGGGATGGAGACCAGGTAGGCCTCCTGGTGGTCGGCCGGAATGTGCATGACGATGATCGTGTCGGCGCGCCACTGACTCTTGCTGTCGACCGGCGCGTCCGGGTCCCGAGAGTCGCTGCCGACCAGCAGGATGTTCAACGCGCCGTCGACGGTCTTGGCGGGCCGGCCACCGGTGATCTCCGAGAACGGGTCGGTGCGGGCCAGGTCACTGTTGAGGTTGCGGGCGTACAACCAGGCGCCGACGCTGCCGAGCAACGCCAGCACCAGCACCGCGGCCCCGGCCACCAGGGCGATTCGACCCCAGCGCGGTCGCGGGCCGCGCCGCCCCGGACCACCGGCGCCACCCGGGCCGTCGGGCCCGGTCGGCCCCGCCGGGCCGCCGGAGCGAGGCTCCTCGTCGTATGACGGGTAGAAGCGCGCCTCGGTCGGACGGGCACGCCCGGAGGCGCCCCGGTCGGGGCCGGGCACCGATGCGCGCCCGGCGCTGCGGTTCAGGTACGGATGCGGGACGCCGGCAGACGAGGTCGCGGACATGTAACTCAGGGTACGTAGCGAGAGCCACCGCCGCCTTCAGGCGACACTCAGCGGCGGGCGGTACGCGAAGATCTCGTTACCCCAGCCGCGTCCGGAAGTACTCGATCGTGCGTCGCAGGCCGTCTTCGGGCGCTACCGACGGCTCGTATCCGAGCAGTTCACGGGCGAGCGTGAGATCCGGCCGACGCATCTCCGGGTCATCCGAGCTGCGGGTGACATAGGTCACCTTCGAGGTGCTGTCGGAGAGCGACACGATCAACTCGGCGAGTTGCCGCATGGTCAGCTCGTGCTCGGTGCCGCAGTTGACCGGGCCCGTCTCGGTCGAGTCGAGCAGCAGCAGGATGCCGCGCACCAGATCCTCGACGAAGCAGATGGACCGGGTCTGGTTGCCCGTGCCGTGCACGGTGATCGGCTCGCCGCGCAGCGCCTGGGAGATGAAGGTGGGGATGGCGCGGCCGTCGTCCGGGCGCATCCGCGGGCCGTACGTGTTGAAGATCCGGACGATCGCCGCGTCGAGCCCGCGGTAGCGGTGGTACGCCATCGTGGCCGCCTCGGAGAAGCGCTTGGCCTCGTCGTAGACGCTGCGGACCCCGATCGGGTTGACGTTGCCCCAGTAGGTCTCCCGCTGCGGGTGCTCCTTCGGGTCCCCGTACGCCTCGGAGGTGGAGGCCATCAGGAACCGGGCGCCGTCGGCGGCAGCCCGCTCCAGCAGGTGCAGGGTGCCGACCGAGCCGACCCGGAGGATCTCCACCGGCAACTGGGCGAAGTCGGTGGGGCTGGCCGGCGAGGCCATGTGCAGGATCGCGTCGAACCGCTCGGCCAGCGCCGGGTGGTGGGTCGGCAGACCGTCGGAGATGTCCGCCTCGACGAGGGTGAAGGTCGGCCGGTCCAGCAGGTGGGCGACGTTCTCCTTGGAGCCGGTCACGAAGTTGTCCAGCGCCACCACCGTGCAGCCTCGGGCGATCAGCGAGTCCACCAGGTGCGACGGGACGAAGCCAGCTCCGCCGGTGACGAGGACGCGGTGACCGGACCCGAAGCGCTCAGCAACCTTCATACCGCTCAGCCTACCGGCCGCCGAATTCGCGGAAGGGGTCCCCTGTTGACGTCGCGCGTCAACAGGGGACCCCTCGACAGGTGCCGCGATCAGTGGGCGCCAGAGCCGGTGAGGGCGCGCACCTCCAGCTCCGCGTACTTGTCCTCGTCGTGCTCCTTGGAGATGACGGTGCCGATCCATCCGCAGAGGAAACCGAACGGGATGGAGAGGATGCCCGGGTTGGACAGCGGGAACCACTGCCAGTCGTGGTCCGGGAACATCGAGGTCGCCGCACCGGAGACCACCGGCGAGAAGAACACCAGCAGCACGGCCGAGATCAGCCCGCCGTAGATCGCCCACACCGCGCCGGAGGTGTTGAACCGCCGCCAGAAGAGGCTGTAGAGGATCGCCGGCAGGTTGCCCGAGGCGGCGACCGCGAAGGCCAGCGCCACCAGGAACGCCACGTTGAGGTTCTGCGCGTAGATCGACAGGGCGATCGACACCGCGCCGATCCCCAGGGCGGAGATCCGGGCGACCCGCACCTCCTGCCGCTCCGACGCTTCACCCTTCTTCAGCACGTTCGCGTAGAAGTCGTGCGCCAGGCTGGACGACGAGGCCAGCGTCAACCCGGCGACCACCGCGAGGATGGTGGCGAAGGCGACCGCCGCGATGATCGCCAGCAGGGCTGCCCCGCCCAGTTCGCCGCCGAAGAAGTCGATGCCGAGCGCCTCGGCCAGCTGCGGCGCGGCGGTGTTGCCGGCCTTGTCCTGCGCCGTGATCGCCTGGCTGCCGACCAGCGCCGCCGCACCGAAGCCGAGGGCCAGGGTGAGCAGGTAGAAGGTGCCGATGATGCCGATCGCCCAGAGCACGCTCTTACGGGCCGCCTTCGCGGTCGGCACCGTGTAGAAGCGGATCAGGATGTGCGGCAGACCGGCGGTGCCGAGCACCAGGGCGATACCCAGGGACAGCAGGTCCACCTTGTTGTAGAACGTCTGCGTCGAGTTGCCGGCGACCTCGACGCCGTACCGGAGCCCGGGTTCGAGGAACGCGCTGCCCTTGCCCGATGCGGCGGCCGCCTGGCCGAGCAGCTCCGACAGGTTGAAGTTGAACTTCGCCAGCACCAGGATGGTCATCAACAGCGCGCCGCCCATGAGCAGGAACGCCTTGACGATCTGCACGTAGGTGGTGCCCTTCATGCCACCCACTGTCACGTAGATGATCATCAGGGTGCCGACCATGATGATGGTGGCCACCTTCGCGGTGGCCGCGTCCATGCCGAGGAACGTGGTTCCCGGCCGGATGCCGAGCAGCAGCGCGACCAGTGCGCCGGCGCCGACCATCTGCGCCAGCAGGTAGAAGATCGACACCGTGATGGTGGAGACCGCCGCCGCCGTACGCACCGGACGCTGACGCATCCGGAAGGCCAGCACGTCCGCCATCGTGTACCGGCCCGAGTTCCGCAGCAGCTCCGCGACCAGCAGCAGGGCCACCAGCCAGGCGACCAGGAAGCCGATCGAGTAGAGGAAGCCGTCGTAGCCGTACAGCGCGATGATGCCGGCGATGCCGAGGAACGAGGCGGCCGACATGTAGTCGCCGCCGATCGCCATGCCGTTCTGGAAGCCGGTGAAGGACCGGCCGCCCGCGTAGAAGTCGGTAGCCGTCTTGGTCTGCCGGCTGGCCCAGATGGTGATGCCCAGGGTCACCGCCACGAAGACCAGGAAGAGCGTGATGGTCAGGTTGCGGGCGGTGTGATTGCCCGCCTCAGCCGCGAGGAACGTCTCAACCGCGTGAACCGTCTTCACGGGTCACCTCCCCGATCTCGGCGCGGATCCGGTCCGCGATGGGGTCGATCTTCCGGTCCGCGTACCGGGAGTAGAGCCAGGCGATCAGGAACGTGGAGACGAACTGGAGCAGGCCGAAGACCAGTGCGATGTTGATGTTGCTGCCGAACAGCCTCGTGCCCATGAAGTCCCGGGCGTACGCGGAGAGAATGACGTAGAGCGCATACCACAGGAAGAACGCGACGGTCATCGGGAAGACGAAGCCGCGCAGCGCGCGCCGCAGCCCGGCGAATTCGTCCGACCGTTGTACGGCCAAGTACTTGTCCGACTGGGAAGCGGCCGGAGCGGGTGTGTCCGTGGACATCTGTGGATCACCACCTTCACAGGCGTCAGAGGAGTTTCGCGCACCGTAGAGAGCGCACTCCCTGGCAGGGAAGGCTGAGATCGACGCCGGTCGGCGAGTGCGCCGAGCGGTTGGCTGGCTGCGCCAAGTGACTCAGGTCACTGCGGTGATCGGTCGCCCTGGCGAGGCATCCGTTCAGGTGGGCAACTCGTGGTAACGACCGCGGTAGTGCAGCAGCGGAGTGGCCTCCTCGGCCAGGTCGACCGCCTCGATCGTGGCCTCGACCAGCAGGCCCCAGCCGTACTCCCGGGCGGCGTCCAGCCGGCACCCGGCCCAGCCGCCGGCGTCCGCCGGAACCGGCCCGTACGGCGTCTCGTTCCACGTGCCGGTGGCGAAGAGTCCACCCGGGGCGGGGAAGAGGCCGGCGAACCGGTCGGCGAGTTGCCGGTGCGGCGGGCCGAGCGGCGTGACAGCGAACCGACTCGACTCCTCGACGGCCGCCCAGAGGTCGGACTCCGGGTCGATCAGCCCGAGCAGCCGGTCCGGTTCCCCCTCGGCCACCAGGGTGGACGAGACGGTCAGCCCGGCCGGACCGGGTGCCGTCCAGAGGGTCACCGGTGCGGCGAGGCGACCACGCAGTCGGCGTACCGGCGACCGTTGCCCGGTCGGCACCGCGAACGGATCGGTGTGGTGGATCTCGGCACCCGGCTCATGATTCACGTGAAACATTGTGCCGCCCCGGACCCTCGCCCAACCAAGGAAGCGCTCGTGCAGGTCGGCGGGCCGCCCGTTGAGGCGGGCGAGTTGATCGCCCGCCTCCGCCATCATCGTGGCCAGATAGACCAGCAGCCCCAACCGGTCGTCCCGGTACTCGGCGAGCAGTGCCAGCCGCGCCGGCTGGCACGGCCAGAGCGCGCCGCAGCCCCGACACCGCCACAGCGGTCGCATCGGCAGGTGTGGCCGGCTCACCGTGGCTCTCCGGCCGTCCGGGGCGGTGGAGTCTCCCGGATTCGGCGCGGTCCGATCGGTGGAAGGCGATGCCCGAACAACAGTGATGCCGGTGAGTCATATTTATGCCTCACCGGCATCACGGCCTTCACCACCGGCCGCCGTTCGCCCGCCAGGTCTGCGCCGGGGTCAACCAACCGGCCCGGCCGGGTCGCGGCACGGCAACCGTCGGCCCGACCGCCCACACAGGCGGCCGAGCCAGCACGCCCGGCGACCTCTCCGCGCCCGGCACCGCCGCCGGTGCCGCAGGCTTCCTCTTCCGGTACGACCACCGCGCCCCGTTCCTGCCCCGGACGAACCCGAACATGGCTGATCTCCTCCCAGTCGACGAGGGCCGCCCCGATCGGGGGATGACCGGGGCGGCCCGAAACGCAGGACCCGGTCGCCGGGACATCGCCTCCACCGGCCGGGCCGCGTGCTCTCCACCCTGGACGGAAGGACGCGGACAGGGGAGGATGCCAGGGCTTACTACAGAGCGCGGTCGCGTACTTACCGGAGAGGTAAGGATGAACGTCGAGATGTGGGTGCGGGCGTTGAAGGCCGCCCGTGCCGGTGCCGAGGTGTCCCAGGAGGCTCTGGCCACGCTCACCAGGTGGAGCCCTTCCACTGTCGCGGCCATCGAGACCGGCCGGCGTCGGCCGACAATGGAATTCGCTGTCGCGGCAGACGGGGCCCTCGCAACCGGCGGCCTCCTCGCAGAGCTGTTGCGGGCCGCCGATCAGCAGCGACTGCCGACGTGGTTCGTTCCATGGCGCAACCATGAGGAGCAGGCAATCCGGCTCTGCGAATTCGAGCCGTGCCTGATTCCGGGGCTTCTGCAAACCGAGGACTATGCCCGCGCCGTCATATCCGCGGGTGGCCTGAATCCGGTCAAAGTGGTGGACGAACTGGTCACCGTTCGGATGGATCGACAGCAGTTGTGGCAGCGGGCAGAGTCGCCGCAATGCGTCTTCGTCCTGGACGAGACGGCTCTACGCCGCCCGGTCGGGGGGCCGGCGGTACTGGACGCTCAGCTCGGCCGGCTGATGGAACTCGCCGTCATGCCGAGCGTCAGGCTTCACGTCGTGCCGCTCGACGCCGGAGCCCACGTCGGATTGACCGGCGGCTTCCTGCTCGCTGAACTGCCCGACGGTGAACGGGTCACCTATGTCGAGGACGTGGCCCGTGGACACGTCATCGACGACCCGGAGGTCGTGCGTCTGATTGGTCGGAAATGGGATAGCCTGCTCGGCGAATCGCTGTCCACAAGCGCCTCGCTGGATCTGATCCGGAAGCTGAAGGTGACGCCATGACCGTTCCTCAACCCCGCTGGCGGACCTCGACCAGGTCCGGCGACACGGGCGGTGCCTGTGTCGAGGTGGCGGACAACGTGCCCGGTGTCGTCCTGGTCCGGGACAGCAAGGACCGCTCGGGCCCCGTCCTCACCTTCGCTCCGGCCGCCTGGCGCGGCTTCGTCGCCGACGCCGCCCAGGACCCCAGCCGACGCGTCGGCTAGCGGCGCGGTGTGACAGTGGCCAGCAACTCCGGCTGGCGTCGGTCCAGCACGTCGCCGGCCAGGTACGCGCCCAGCAGTGCCGCGCCCAGCCCGTACGCTGCGCCGACCGGCAGGGCCAACCAGAGCCACGCGTCACCGAGCAGCGCGGCGGCCACCACCATCGGCACCGCGACGACCACCGAGACGAGCATGGCCAGCAGTGTGAGCAGCCCCTTCGCCAGGCCCGCACCGCTGTTCATGGCGAACGGGTTGCTCGTCTCCGGCAGTGAGTACGCCCCGAGCACCGAGATCAGGCTGTTCACCGCCAGCCCGGCGCCGTAGGTGGCGACCAGGCCGCCGATGGTGAGCCCGATCCACTCCGGTCGGCTGAGCAGAAACGACAACACCACCGCGACGAAGCCCAACATCGGCAGCACGTACAGCGAGAAGGCCGTCATCCGGGCCTGCAACTCGACCCGGCCGGGCACCCCGGCCACCACGTTCGCCGCGTACGCGCTGCCGTCGAAGCCGAACTGGTTGGCCAGGGTGACCGCGGCGAGCACGCCCACGAGGAGCATGGAGATGGTGACCACGACCGGTGAGCTGTCGCTGGCAGCCGCCGTGTAGCCGGCGCCGTCCTCGAACGCGAAGTCCCCGCCCGTCACGTTGATCAACACCGGTACGAAGATGCCGACCACCGCGATCGTGATCAGGTTGGCCCGGCGGCGCGCGTCCCGCCACCAGTAACGGGCCTCCCGGGCGACCAGGGCACCGAACCGGTCCCGACCGGCCCAGGTGGCGATCCGAGGAAAGAGTTGGGCGACCGCGCCGCCGGTGACCCCGCGCCGCACGGGGGCCTTACCGGCGCTCGCCGCACCCACCATCGCCGACTCGATCGACCGGGACCACCAGGCCAGCAGGGCACCGAGCGCCACCACCGTGATCAGCAACTTGACCGGCGCCGCCCACACCCGCCCCTGGGCCACGTCGATGCCGACGGTCCACGGAGCGCCCAACGGCGTCCATCCGACAACCGTCGCCACGCCGGTCAACCGGGTCCAGTCCGCCTCGCGCAGCGCGGCGAGGCCGAAGACCTGCAACGGGCCGAGCAGCGCGGCCGTCACCGCCAGCAGCACGGCCGCCAGGTCGCGGACCCGTCGGGACCGCAACATGGTGGCGAAGGCGCTGGTCACCGCCCGGCTGGCGGCCACACAGAGCAGCAACCCGGCGAGCACACCCACTACGGCGACCAACCCCGCCGACCAGCCACCCAACGACCAGGCGGTCAGCACCAGCCCGAGCGACGCGATGAGCACCGCCAGCACCGGCACGCTGATCAGGGCCGCCACGAACAGGCCGGTCACCAACGTGCGCCGGGGCAGCGGCAGCAGCGCGAACCGGGCCGGGTCCAGTGTCTCGTCCACACCGAAGAAGACAAGTGGCAGGAACAGCCAACCCAGCACCAGCAGCCCGCCACCGGCCGCAGCGATCAGCACCGCGTACCGGCCGTTGCCGGTCAGGCCCGGCGCCGCGAAGAGGAAGAACCCGCTGGCGGCGAACCAGAGCCCGAGCAACGCGCCGCCGACGAACAGGGCGATCCGCCAGCCCTGGCCTCGGAAGTTGTTGCCCATAACCCGCAGCTTGAGCCGCACGAAGTGTCGAGCGGAGACCGACCGTACCGGCGCGGCGGGGGTCGCGTCCGCACTCACTGGGAGAGCCACGACAGCTCCTCGCCGGTCGCGGTGCGCCCGCCGACCACCTCGACGAAGACCTGCTCCAACGAGCGACCGCCGCGGACCTCGTCGATGGCGCCGACCCGCTTGATGGTGCCACCGGCAAGGATCGCCACGTGCGAGCAGAGCCGCTCGACGACCTCCATCACGTGACTGGAGAACACCACAGTGCCACCGCCGGTCGCGTAGCGGGTGAGGATGTCCCGGATCAGCGCCGCGGAGACCGGGTCGACCGCCTCGAACGGCTCGTCCAACACCAGCACCCGAGGGCCGTGCAGCAGCGCGCAGGCCAGGCCGATCTTCTTCTTCATGCCCGCCGAGTAGTCCACCACCAGCGTGCGACCGGCGTCGCCGAGCGCCAGCACGTCCAGCAGCTCGGCAGCCCGCTGGTCGACCACCGCCGGGTCCATCCCCCGCAACAACCCGTTGTACGCCAGCAGCTCCGCGCCGGTCAGCCGGTCGAAGAGCCGGACCCCGTCGGGCATCACGCCGAGCAGCCGCTTGGCGGTGACCGGGTCCTGCCAGACGTCGTGCCCGAGCACCCAGGCCGAGCCGGCGTCCGGTCGCAACAGCCCGACCGCCATCGACAGGGTGGTCGTCTTGCCGGCGCCGTTCGGGCCGAGCAGGCCATAAAAGGAGCCGGCGGGGACGTCCAGGTCGACGCCGGCCACCGCGATCGTGCCGTCGAACCGCTTGGCCAGGCCACGCAGTGCGAGCGCGGGGTGCTCAACAGTCATGCGCCGACGTTATCCGTCGATCGCCAGTTCCGCCGTCCGGCGACGGGCGGACCCGCGATCATCCCCGAGGCGGACAAGGCTCCGAGCAAGAGACGCGTGGCGGCCTGGATCACTACATGCGCAGGGCTTCCGGGGTGTGCAGGCGAAGCATGGTGGCGGCGATGTCGGCCGGGGCTCGCCTCCGGGTCGCCATCGACACGGCGACCATCACTGTGAAGGCCAGCGGCACCGTCCAGGCGGCCGGCTGCGCGATGAGCGTGGCCGGCCAGCCGGACAGCGGTGGGCCGAGCACTGTGACCAGCACCGCGCCGATCGCCGCGCCACCACCGGCCACCACGCCGGCGGTGGCGCCCACGTCGGTCAGCCCACGCCACCAGATGCCGAGCACCAGCAGCGGGCAGAAGCTCGACGCGGCGACTGCGAAGGCCAGCCCGACGACCTGCGACACGTCCAACCCGGAGACGTGCAGCGCCAGCACCGCGGGCACGCCACCGGCGATGACGGTGGCCAGCCGGAACCCGCGTACCGAGCCCCGACCGAGCACGTCCGTCGAGATCACCCCGGCGACGCTGGTGAGCAGGCCGGACGAGGTGGAGAGGAACGCCGCGAAGGCGCCCGCGGCGACCAGCGCGGCGAGTAGCCGCCCGGCCAGGCCGTCACCCAGGGCCGCTTCGGGTAGCAGCACCACCACCGCGTCCGTCTGGCCGCTGAGCAGCAACTGCGGGGTGTAGATCCGGCCGAGGACCCCGTACAGGGTGGGCAGCAGGTAGAACGCGCCGACCAACGCCAGCACGACCAGGGTGGTCCGGCGGGCCGCCGCGCCGTCCGGGTTGGTGTAGAAGCGCACCAGCACGTGCGGCAGACCCATGGTGCCCAGGAAGGTGGCCAGGATGAGCGAGTAGGTGGCGAACAGGCCCCGGTCGTCGTCACCGGCGGCGCTGGGCAGCAACCAGTCGCTGGCGTCGGTGGCCACCCCGGAGACGCCCGGCACCGGATCACCGGCGGCGAAGGTCAACTCGTCGCCGGGGCGTACCTCCCGGATGTTCCCGTCGGGCAGGGTGAGGGTCGCCCGATGCTCGACCACGACGGTGGTCGCGGCCCGGAACGTCGGCCCGTCGGGTGGGGTCACCGCCGGGCGGCCGTCGGCCTGCCACTGCAGGGCCAGGAAGATCACTGGTACGGCGAGAGCGGTCAGCTTGAGCCAGTACTGGAACGCCTGCACGAAGGTGATCGCGCGCATGCCGCCCAGCGCCACGTTGGCGGTGACCACGGCCGCGACCAGCAGGGCGCCGAGAGGGTACGGGGAGCCGGCCACAGTGGCCAGGGTCAGCCCGGCGCCCTGGAGCTGCGGCACCAGGTACAGCCAACCGATGAAGATCACGAAGGCGGTGGCCAGGATGCGGAGTCGACGCGACCCCAGCCGCAGCTCGCAGAAGTCGGGCAGGGTGAACGCACCGGAGCGGCGCAGCGGCGCGGCCACGAAGAGCAGGAGGGCCAGGTAGCCGGCGGCGAACCCGACGGGGTACCAGAGCACGTCCACGCCGTACTTGAGGACCAGGCCGGCGATGCCGAGGAAGCTCGCCGCCGACAGGTACTCCCCGCCGATGGCGGCGGCGTTCCAGGTCGGACTGATCGCCCTGGACGCCACCAGGAAGTCGGACGTGGTCCGGGCCAACCGCAGCCCGTAGAAGCCGATCCCGACGGTGACCAGGGTGACCGCGACGATGGCCGGGACCACGAAGTCGTTGCCCACTCAGCGCTCCGGCCGTTGCACCAGGTCGGTGAAGTCCTGCTCGTTGCGCTCGGCCAGCCGCACGTACGCCCAGCCCACGGCGATCAGGAACGGGAAGGAGGCAACCCCGAGCAGCAACCACGGCAGGTTGACGCCGGCGACTGTGGTCCGGCCGAGCGAGGGCGCTATCGCGAACAGCCAGGGCAGGCCGCCCAACCCGATGGCCACCACCAGGGACAGCCGCAGCGCCAGCGCGAGTTGGGCCCGGACGAGGCCGCGGACCAGCGCCTCGCCGACCTGGGTCTGCTGGGCCAGCTCGGCGCGGGTCCGCTCGGCGCGGGTGTCCTGCCTGGTGATCTCGGCCAGCACGATCCGGGACCGCCGGGGCGGCGGTACCGCACCGCTCGACCCCACGTCAGGGAGTTGCTTGGCCACCCCGGCAGTCTCGCCCGCCGTACGCGATTGTCAAGCGTTCACGCTCACCAGCGTCGTAACCCGGGGCAGTCGGTCACGCTGGCGTTCACCGGGATCGTGTCGAGAACCCGCCGGGCGCGTTCCCTGCCGACGTTCGTCGCCCAGAATCCGTCCCGGGGCAGCTCGGCGGCGATCTCCCCCAGCGCACAGGACCGCATCGGCTCGGGCAGCCGGTCCAGGGCCGGTACGGCGTCGGCCGACAGCCCGGACAGGTAGCTGACGTCCAACCGGCCGGTCTCCAGATACCGGTCGACGTTCCGTTCGGCGATCAGCCGATCCGGGTTGAGAAGGGCCAACCCGAGCAGCGCCAGCACCGCGGTGCCGACCACCAGCCGGGGGAGCCAGTCGGCCCGCAACCGCGTCACGGCAACCCCGACCAGGACGAAGAGCAGCCCGAGCCAGAGTTCGACTGTCGACACGACGAGCCGCAGCCGGGTGGCACCGTACGCGTCGGCGTAGACCTGCATCCGGTAGAGCGCCGAGGCGACGATCACCAGACTGAGGGCGGTGAGCGTCCCGAGCAGTACCCGGACCAGCAGGCGGTCCCCCCGGGTGGCCTTCGGCGCCCGGCGGGCGGCGATCGCGATCACCAGCAGGGTGAGCGCGGTGACGGCGAGCAGTTGCCAGAAGCCGCCGCGGGCGTACTGGGCGTAGGTGAGCCCGGCGGTCCGCAGCACGTGCCCCGCCCCGCCGAACAACACCGTCAGCTGGACCAGCACGAACACCGCGAAAAGGGCGTCGAGCAACACCAGCGGGAGGGTCCACTCCAGCCGGTGCGCCGGCCGTGCCGACGCCGGTCGCAGGCCCTCCAGGTCGGGTGGGCGGCTGACCAGGTACGCGCCACCGAGCAGACCACCGCCGATCAGGATCAGCCGCAACAACCAGCCGATCACACCGGCCGGCGCGATGTCGGGCAGCAGACCGCCGACCAGGTTGGCGAAGACCGCGTCGGCGGAGGAGAAGAGCAGCCCGAACAGCGTCAGCAGGACGGCGGACACCGCCAGGCTGGTCACTATGCGTCCGAACCCGATCCCCGACCCCGCCGGGCGGTTGTTGCGCACTCCGCGTACCGCCCACGGGAGCGCTCGTACCATCGCGGCCGGTGGCAGCGTCGCGGCGACCAGCATTCCGAGCGGGCTTCGCCCGCCGGTCACCGCGAGCGTCCCCGTCCCCACCGCTGCGAGCAGGCAGAGCACGAAGAGCCAACCGGCGGCCCGGAACGTGCCGACGGCGACCAACGCGACCGTCGCGGCAGCCCAGGCGGCCTGCGCCACCCGCCCCGGTGCCCCCGTGGCACCGGGACGGGCGGGTTCGGCGCCGGTTGCGGTGCCGGGCCCGGTCGACCCGGTCGACCCGGTCGGCTCGGTGTGGCCCGCAACCGGGGAGGACGCCCTGGACTTGACGACGGCGGCGGTGCTGAGGGCGGCCGTGCCGGCCAGCGCGGCGACCAGCCAGCCGAGGCCCGGACGAACCATCGTGAGCACCGAGGCGCCGACGACTGCCGCCGCCGTCGACGCCGCAAGCACCCTCGGCCCCGCATCGCCGGATGGCCCCGGCCAGCGCCGCGCGATCATCGATGGCGGCCGGGGCAGGGCCGGAGCTTCCCCGGGCCGACCGGCCGCCGGCGGTGCCGCCGGTCCCGGCCTGACGGTTGGGGCGACCTGCGCCGGCTCCGTCGGCCCGGTGGCCGGGAGTGGGGTGCTGCCGGGGCTGGTCATGCGGCCCCTTCTCGGTATGGCCCGTCGCACGGGATGGTGACCTGGATGCGGCAGCCGGGCCGTTCACCCCGGTCCGGCCCGGCGGGATCGAGGACACCGATCCGACCGCCGTGCAGTTCGACGACCCACCGGGCGATGGCCAGGCCGAGACCGGTCCCACCACCGGCCGACCGGTCCCCGCGGGTGAACCGCTCGAACACCCGGGAACGCTCGGCCGGCGGAATGCCCTGGCCCTCGTCACTCACCTCGAAGCGGAGCTGGTCGCCGTGCTCCTCTGCGCTCACCCGCACCGTGCCGCCGGGTGGGCTGTGTCGCGCCGCGTTGTCGAGGAGGTTCGCGAAGACCTGGTGCAGCCGCCACGGGTCCGCGTGGACCATCAGCGGTGCCGGCAGGTCGCGGAGCTGGAAGCGCACGTCCAGGCCGGCGCCGGACGCGCTGGCGATGGCGTGCTCCACCGCCTCGTCGAGGAAGTCCCCCACGTCGATGCGTACGCGCCGCAGCGGCACCACCCCGGCGTCGAGTCGGGACAGGTCGAGCAGGTCGGCGACGAGGTGCCCGAGCCGTTCGGTCTGGGCCAACGCCGAACGCAGCGCCGCCGGTTCGGGGTCGGCCACCCCGTCCACCATGTTCTCCAGCACGCCCTGCAACGCGGTGATCGGCGTACGCAGTTCGTGCGAGACGTTGGCGATCAGCTCGCGTCGACGCTGATCGGCGGCGTGCAGATCCTCCGCCATCTTGTTGAACGCCTGGGCCAGCTCGCCGACCTCGTCGCGGGAGGTGGCGCGTACCCGACGTGTGTAGTCGCCGCGGGCCATCGCGCCGGCGGCCGCTGTCATGTCCCGCAACGGCGAGGTCATGCCGTGGGCGAGCACCTGCGAGGTGAGCAGTGCGACGGCGATGGCGGTGGCCGAGGTGATCGGCGGCGGCCAGCCGATGCCGTACGAGAAGTACGCCAGCCCGGCCGCCCCGGAGGCGACCAGCAGCACACCCAGCTTCAGCTTGATCGAGCGCACCGGGTCCAGCGGTCGGGGCAGCAGCTCCAGCACCCGGTCCAGCCGGGTGAGCACTGTCGCCGTCATGACGGCAGCTCCAGGGCGTAGCCGACGCCGTGCACAGTGCGGATGAGGTCGGCGCCCAGCTTGCGGCGCAGAGCCTTGATGTGGCTGTCCACGGTGCGGGTGCCGCTCCCGTCGCCCCATCCCCAGACGTCGGCGAGCAGCCGTTCCCGGGGGAGCACAGTGCGGGGTCGACCAGCGAGGTGGACCAGCAGGTCGAACTCGGTCGGGGTGAGGTGCACGTCCGCCCCGGCCCGGCGGACCCGTCGCTCGGCCTCGTTGATCTCGATGTCGCCGAGGCGGATGGCGGGCGGCGCGGGAGTGGCGGCGGCACGCTCCATCCGGCGCAGCAGAACATGCACCCGGGCGGTGAGTTCCCGCATCGAGAACGGCTTGGTGAGGTAGTCGTCCGCGCCGACCGCCAGCCCCACGAGCAGGTCGGTCTCGTCGTCCCGTGCGGTGAGCATCAGCACCGGCACCGCCCGGCCAGCCTGGATCCGGCGGCACACCTCCAGGCCGTCGAAGCCCGGCAGCATCACGTCGAGGACGACGAGATCCGGCTGTACGGCGTGGAACTGCGCGACCGCGCTGGGCCCGTCCGCCGCGATCTCCACAGCGAAACCCTCGGCGCGTAGTCGGGCGGCGATGGACTCGGCGATGGTTCGTTCGTCCTCGACCACCAGTACCCGGCGTTCTTTCATGGGTCCTGACTGTAGGGAGCGGCCGTGGAGATCAGTGGTTTGCGTTGTGAATAACCTGTGGAGAACCGCTCAGGGCTGTGGATAACTCGGGGATCATGCCGGCTGGCATGTGGGAACTCCGGAGGCTCGTTGTGGACAACCGACCGAGCTGTCAGGGTGGTCCGGTAGAGAGGAGGTGTGACGGTGACCAACCCTGCCCGGCCCGGCTGGGGCGACGCCTGGACGGTGGACGACCTCCAGAGCCTCCCCGAGGACGACCAGGTCTACGAGATCTTCGACGGGAGCCTGCTCGTGTCCCCCCATGCGGATGTCTTCCACGGCGCGGTCGCCAACCGCCTTCGCCGGATCCTCGACCGGCAGGCCCCGGCCGGCGTGCTCGTGGGTCAGGACATCGGGGTGAGTGCGAAACGCTCGTCGTACTTCGTACCCGATCTCTTCGTCGCCAGTGAGAGCGCAATGGACAGCGGCGGCGCCGCGCTCGACCCGGCCGACGTTCGCCTCGTCGTCGAGGTGATCTCGCCGAGCAACGCCGGCCGTGATCTGGTGCTCAAACGTCACGAGTACGCCGCCGTCGGCATTCCGCTCTACTGGCTGGTGGAGCCCCGCAAGCAGACCCTGACCGTGCTGGTGAACGGTGCGGGCGGTTACCGCGAGCAGGCGGTTCTTTCGGTCGGCGAGGTCTACCGCACCGAGCAGCCGTTCCCTCTCGCCCTGCCGCTGGCCGACATCTTCTGACCCGTCGCAACAGACGCACGCGAAAGCGGATGCGGAGCGGGGCCGGTGGCACAATGCCGCCGGCCCCGCTGCGCCGAACCGTCAGTTGACCGGTACGACCAGGTCCACGGACATGCTGCCGCTGGCCGGGACGGTGAAGAGCGCCAGCTTTCGGCTGCCGTCCGGCTGGGTCACCAGGTAGCGACCGTCGAAGTACTCATCTCCGAGCGAGACGTTGTAGGTGAAGTAGATCCGCTGCGACCCCTTGAGGCGAATGCTGAACCGACCGTCGCTGATCGAACCGTTGCCCGCGATGTCGCCGGTGTCGGCGCTGCGGGCGATGACGAACCCACTGGTGAAGGGAGCGCCGTCCGGCGTACGGAAGGTGCCGGTCAGCTCGATGCCCTGGTCGAGTTGGGCGTTGTGGGTGGCGGCCGCCCCCGCGGTCACCGGCACCGGAGTGGCAGTGAACCGGCTGGGCTTGTCGCCGGACCACTCGCTGGCGTACGGGTTGCCACCGAACACCAGCGGCCAGGCGTACGGCCCGAGGCGCTTGATGGTGTAGACGCCGCGCTCATCGGTGATGGCGTCCTGGGCGCCGACCCCGGGGTGACCGGTCAACACCGACACGCCGGCGTTCGGCACCGGCTTGCCGGCCACGTCGGTGACCGTGCCCGTGACCGTGCCGGCCCGGTCGAGCCGGACCTGCGGTCCGGTGACGACCTGACCGGCGGTAGCGGTGACGACGGCTGCTTCCCGCTCGTCGCCGGTGCCGCCGTTGGCGCTCACCCACTGACGGCCGTAGGTGTCGCGTTGCGGCACCGCGAAGAGCTTGTAGCTGCCGGCGGCGAGGGGTCCCACCTGGATCTTGCCGTTGCGGTCGCTGCAGTCGCCGTAGCCGTCCTGGAGCGACGCCTGCTTCGGCAGGAAGGTGTCCAGGCAGATGTTCGACACAGGCGCGCCGCTCTGCCGGTCCACGATGGTGGTGCTGATGACCGCGCCGGGCCGCATCTTCACGGTCAACTTGGTGTCGCCGTTCGCCGTGACCCGTACCCCGTTCACCTCGCGGGAGAAGTGCAGCTTGTCCGGTGCGTCCAGGTAGATGGTGTGTCTGCCCTGCGGCAGGTCGGTGACGGTCACCGTGCCGGTGCCGTCGCTGCAGATCGACTGGGCGCAGAAGTTTGCGATCGGGGCGCCGGTGACCGAGTCGATGGCCGACAGGGTGACCGAGCCGGTGCCGAGCAGGCTGTCCGCGATGGTCGTCTGCTGCCCACCTCGCACCTCGACCAGGTTGGCTTCCTCAGGAGTCAGCTTGCCGCGGTAGTACTGCTGTCGCTCACCGGCGGTCACGCCTACCTTGTAGGCGCCCTGGAGCAGTTGCGCGGTGAACTCGCCGTTCGCGTCGGTCTGCGTCCACGCTCCGCTGGACGACTTGGCGGTGGTGATGCTGACCTCGGCGTTCGGGAGTGGGGCGCCAGCGGCGGTGGTGAACCGGCCGGTCAGGCTCCCCGCCGGCAGCGCCGTCTCGTTGACCACGATCGCCTCGTCGGCCTTCACCTCGAAGACGTCGGCGCTCTCCTGGTCGAGCTTCCCGGGCACGTACTGCTCCTGGTAGGAGCCCTCGATCGGTTGGATGCTCACGGTGTAGCGACCCGGTCGGGCGGCGATCGTGAACCGGCCCTGGTCATCGGTGCGACCCCACGCCCGCGCATACGTGTCGGTCTCCCGAACGTCGACGCTCAGGTCCACCACCGGTTGGCCGTCGGTGTTCACGATG
Source organism: Micromonospora sp. NPDC005324 (assembly GCF_040607155.1). Classification (NCBI taxonomy): domain Bacteria; kingdom Bacillati; phylum Actinomycetota; class Actinomycetes; order Micromonosporales; family Micromonosporaceae; genus Micromonospora; species Micromonospora sp. NPDC005324. Next base: position 126,493 of record NZ_JBEXGE010000012.1, read on the forward strand.
CGACCGGTGATGCTGCCGGTGGCGAAGAGTTGCTCGTCGACCCGGGTGGTGCCACCCTCGGTGACGGTCACCGGGTCGGCGTCGAACGCGCTGTCCTTCTGGTGGTGGTACTGCTCGGGCTTCTCCCACGGAAAGTAGCCCACCACGTACGAGCCGGCCTGCAGCCCGCCGACCGTGTAGTTGCCGTCGGCGTCGGTGTTGGTGGAGCCGACGTACTCGTAGCTGTCGCTCTCGTTGAGCTGCACGAGGACTTCGGCGGCGGGCGTGCCTGCGCTGGTGGTCAGTCGTCCGCTGACCGCGCCCGTCGCCGCGGCCTGGGCCGGGGTGGCGCCGGGCAGCACGAGCGCCGCCACGACGGCACCGGCCAGGAGAACGCGGCGGGCTTCGAATAGCTGCATCGATGTCCCAATGTGAGGGTGGTGGGGCGGCCTGAGCAGGCTCTGCCCGCACCAACCCTGCGCCCCGTACGGAGTTGGCACACGAAGAATAGGTCACCGACGATGGCTCCGGAATTGCCCGACCGGGCAGGTGTCCCCGCTGGATCCGTGCACTCTGGCGGTCACTCCAGCCCGATGCGCTCAGGCCGGGCCGAGGCGGAGCCGAGCCAGGTGTGCGGGTTGCCGTACCAGCACCAGCCCAGTTTGGGTGCGCCCTGGCTGATCCAGAGCGCCGGCACCCGCTTGTCGCCGCAGCGGGAGCCGACCAGCGAGAAGCACCGGTTGCTCGCCAACGCGGCCGGGTGCAGCGTGATGAAGGCGAGCCCCTCGTCGATGCTCAGCGGCAACCGGCCCTGCGCGGTGATTCCCTCCATGGCCGTGGCCGGGGCCAGGTTGCGGAACTCCTCGCCCCGGTCGACGTCGAAGAGCAGGTACGCCGGCCCGGCCGGCACCTCCAGCTCCTTGATCGGGTCGAAGCGGGGCAGGTCGTCCTCGGCGTAGTTCCGGTCGACGACGCCGGGCTTGCGCTTGCCGGCCACTGTGGTGAGCTCCACCCGTTCCGGCACCCCGATCAGCTCCCGGGTGGTCACCAGCAGGAACGGGACCCGGGCGTCGGTGGGGGCGGGCAGCCCGGCGGTGCCCTCGGCCGCCCTGGCCCGCAGTGGCGCGACCAGGTCGCGGAAGGCGCTCTCGGTGAGCCCGGCGAGAGCGGGGTAGCCGAGCTGCACCAGTCGGTCGAGTTGGCTGTCGAACTCGGATTCGGCGTCGAACGGAGTCGTGGTCACGGCAAGCCTCCCGGAAGTCGTACGAACTAGCGTACAACGTACGGTAGGGCTGGTTCCATTCCCGGCTCAGCGACTCCAATCCTGCTTCGCGGCCCTGACCAGCTTGTCCTTCAGCTCCCGGGTGTGCCGCCGGCTCACCGGCAGCTCGGTCGAGTCGATCACCACCACGTAGCCGGAGTTGACCAGCCGCAACTCCGCGATCAACTTCAACTGCACCAGATACGACCGGTGCACCCGGACGAAACCGGCATCGGCCCAGCGCTCCGCCAGCGTGGCCAGCGAGACCCGCACCAGGTGCGACCCCTCCGCGGTGTGCAACCGGGCGTAGTCCCCCTGCGCCTCCACCCACCGCACCGCCGAGCGGGGCAGCATCCGGGTGGTGCCGGCCAACTCGATGGGGATGGTCGGGTCCTCCTCCGCGCGGGCCAGCGCGGCCGGGTGCGACGGCACCACCCGAGAGCCGATCACCCGGCGCAGCGACTCGGCCAGCCGATCGGCGCGCACCGGTTTCCGGACGTAGTCGGTGGCGCCCAGATCGAAGGCGTCCACAGCGCCGTCGTCGTACGCGGTCACGAACACGATCGCCGGTGGCCGGGCGAAGCGGCGCAACACCCGGGCCAGCTCCATGCCGTCCAGGCCGGGCATCCGGATGTCCAGGAAGACCACGTCCACGTCGCCGTCGCGCAGCAGCCGCAGCGCCTCGGTGGCATCCCCGGCCGTGTGCAACCGGGCCACCCGGGGGTCGGCCCGCAGGTGGTACGCCAGCTCGTCGAGCGCGGGCGGCTCGTCGTCCACCGCGAGGACGCGCAGGAATCCGGACGCGTGCACCGCGCCCGTCCCGGTGCGCTCGCTCACGACCCTGCCCGCACGCCAGGGTGGAACTTCGGCACCCGCATGCTCACCTTCGTGCCCGAGCCCAGCCCGGTCTCCACGACCAGCCCGAACCGGTCCCCGAAGACCGAGCGCAACCGCTCGTCGACGTTGGAGAGGCCGACGTGCTGGCCCGTGTCGTCGCCCGGGTCGCCGGTGCCGCGGGCCAGCTCGGCGATGCCGGCGGTCAGCGTGGTCGGATCCATTCCCACTCCGTCGTCCTCCACCGTGATGTGGCATTCGGCTCCCGCGTCCCGGGCCTCGATGCTCACCATGCCCGTGCCCGGCTTGCGGGACAACCCGTGGCGAACCGCGTTCTCCACCAACGGCTGGAGGCAGAGGAACGGCAGCGTCACCGGCAGCACCTCCGGGGCGATCTGCAACCGCACCTGCAACCGGTCGCCGAACCGGGCCCGCTCGATGGTCAGGTAGCGGTCGATCGACCGCAGCTCCTCGGCCAGCGTGGTGAACTCCCCATGCGCCCGGAACGAGTACCTGGTGAACTCGGCGAACTCCAGGATCAGCTCCCGGGCCCGCTCCGGGTCGGTGCGTACGAACGAGCCGATCGCGGTCAGCGCGTTGTAGATGAAGTGCGGGCTGATCTGCGCCCGCAAGGCCCGGATCTCGGCGCGGGCCAGCCGCTCCCGCGACGAGTCCAGCTCGGCCAGGGCGAGCTGGTTGCCGGCCCAGTGCGCCGTCTCCAGGGTGGCCTGCACCAACCCCGGAGGCGGCGGGCTGTCGGCGACCGCCACCAGCGCGCCCACCACCCGGCCGTCCGCCCCCAGCAACGGCGCGACCACCGCTCCGCGGACCGGGCAGTCGACCCGGTCGCAGTGCAGCTCCTGCTCACCCAGCACTGTCGAGCGGCCGGTGCCCACCGTCCGCTGGGCCGCCGCGAGCAGTTGATCTCCGTGGTGCGTGCCGCGCCCGTCGAGGGCCAGCAGCCGGTCGGCGTCGGTGAGCGCCAGCCCGACCGCGCCGACCAGCGCCCGCAGATGGCGTACGGCCTTCGCCGCGCCCGCGTCGCTCAACCCCGCTCGCAGCGGCTCGGCGGCCAGGCCGGCGGTGTGCAGCACCTCGTAGGTGGCCCGCTGGGTGGCGGTGGCGATGCCGCGGCGGGCCCGCAGCCGCAGCACCGCCAGCAGGGCTGCGGTCAGCGCGGTGACGAGTGAGACGACGCCGACCACGGCGGAGAGGTTGGCAGCCACGCAGCGATCCTCGCCCCTGCGAGCCGGCGCGCCAACCCTCTAGTACGCGCCCTTGCGGGCGAGCACCACCCCGACGGTGCGCCACAGGATGCTCAGGTCGTACGCGAGCGACCAGTTGTCGACGTAGTAGAGGTCCAGTCGGACCGACTCGTCCCAGGACAGGTCGGAGCGGCCGGAGACCTGCCACAGCCCGGTCATGCCGGGGCGGACGAGCAGTCGGCGCCGCACGTCGCCCAGGAAGTCACCGTCGTCGGCCGGTAGCGGGCGGGGCCCGACCAGCGACATCTCGCCCCACAGCACGTTGATCAACTGCGGCAGCTCGTCCAGCGACGTGGCTCGCAGGAAGCGACCGACCGGGAAGACCCGAGGGTCCTCCTTCATCTTGAACAGCATGCCGTCGGTCTCGTTCCGATCGACCAGGCTGGCCAGCCGGTCCTCGGCGTTGACGTACATGGTCCGGAACTTCCACACCCGGAACGTGCGCCCCTCGTGCCCCACCCGGGGCTGGCGGAAGAAGACCGGCCCGGGGTCGGAGATCCGGATCGCCACGGCGATGGCCAGGAAGAGCGGGCTCAGCAGCAGCAGGCCGAGGCCGGCGGCGACCCGGTCCATCAGGTTCTTGGCCAGCAGCGCCGGCCCGGAGAGGGTCGGCTCCTCGACGTGCAGCAGCGGCAGACCCTCGATCGGCCGGATGTGCACCCGAGGGCCGGCGATGTCGGTGAGCTGCGGGGCGACCACCAGGTCGACGCCGGAGCCCTCAAGCTGCCAGGCCAGCCGGCGCAACTCGCCCGGCTCCGCGCTGGCCGACCCGCAGACGGCGATGGTGTCCCCACCGACCTCGCGGACCAGGGCCAGGACGTCGCGTCCGGCGTACACCGGAACCGGTGTCGGCAAGCCTCGGGCCGCCGCGTACCCGTCGGTGATGTGGATGGCGACGGGCATCAGCCCGGCGGCCGGGCTGCGGGTGACAGCCGCGTAGACCTCCAGGCACTCCGGCAGGGTGCCGACCAGCACCATCCGGTGGGCGGCCTGACCGGCCCGCCGACGGATGTAGTGCAGCGCCCACCGGGCCACGAAACGGCCCCACAGGATCAGCAGCAGCGCCCCGAGCAGGGCCGTGCCGACCGTCCAGCGGGACAACTCGGTCTTGGTGGCGAAGGCGAGGAACGAGACACTCGCGGCGACCGTCACTCCGGCCCGGATCACCCGCTTGAACTCGTCCGGGCCGAGCCCCAGGTAGCGGCGGTCGTAGGCCCGGTTACTCCAGAGGATGATCACCCAGCCGAGCGGGAGCAGCAGGTAGGAGACGGTGTGGAACCACGTCGGGTCCTGCTGGGTGCCGGAGAACCCGGAGGCAGCCTGGTCGAAGAGCTGGATCGCGATCCAGCTGGCGAACGCCGCAGCGCCGAAGTCGAGCAGCAGCAGGATCGCGATGTAGGGGCGGTGCCAGCGGGAGACACGGCGTCGCGCCCTCGTCCAAGCCGACCGAGGGACGCCGTTGTGGGACGGCGGCGTCGGCGGCTGGATCTCGAAGCTGTCGACGTGCCGCACGAGTCTGCTCCGGCCTTCGTTGGTTACCGGGCGCTGGAGGCTTGCCGTCACCTCACCCATGTCCTCCCGCATGACACGGGCCGCTCACTCGGCGTGAAGGCCCGGGTCGCCCACCGTCCCAGTCTCCCACGCGGGCTCCGACCGGTCGTCGCCCCGAAGGAGATTGGCGACCGACGGTGCTGGCGGGATCTGGCCGGCTCCGCACCATTTCAGAAGCCGGGGACCGGGCCACTATACCGATGGATGCGCGCGTGGCGAGAAGGGCGGACCGGAGCTTCCACTCAGCGAGGGCGATTCCGCTCCGTAGCCCTGAAGTGCAATTACTCACCGTACGAGGCGAGACAACCGACGGTCAGCCAGCGGCTTGCCGCCGGTCTGGCAGGTGGGGCAGTACTGGAGGCTGGAGTCGGCGAACGACACCTCGCGCACTGTGTCACCGCAGACCGGGCAGGGCAGCCCGGTGCGCGCGTGCACCTTCAACCCGGAGCGCTTCTCGCCCTTCAGTTCCGCGGCCCGCTGACCGAGGGACCGCTCGACCGCGTCGCCGAGGACCTGTCGGGTGGCGGCGTGCAGGGTGGCGATCTGGGCGTCGGTGAGCCGATCGGTGATCGCGAACGGAGACAGCTTCGCGGCGTGCAGGATCTCGTCGGAGTACGCGTTGCCGACCCCGGACAGCACCGACTGGTCGGTCAGCACCCCCTTGACCTGCCCCCGCCTGCTCCGCAGCCGCTCGGCGAAGAGGGGCAGATCCGCGGCGAGCGCGTCCGGGCCCAGCTTGGCCACCCCGGGGACCGCCGCGAGGTCGGTGACCAGGTACGCGGCCAACTTCTTCTGCGTGCCGGCCTCGGTGAGGTCGAAGCCGGAACCGTCATCCAGGCGTACCCGCACCGCGATCGGGCCCTTGCCCGGACGCAGTGGGGTGGTGGCGGGGAACGCCTCCCGGTAGTGCAGCCAGCCCGCTCGCGCCAAATGCACCACCAGGTGCACTCCGCCCTCGAAGAGGACGTCGAGGAACTTACCGTGCCGACTGGCGTCGACCACCGCCCGGCCGGCGACCTCGGTCGGCGCCGGCTCGTACGTCTTCAGGGCGCTGATCGCGGCAATCTCCAGCCGATCGACGCGCCGCCCCACCGCGCGCTGACGCAGGTAACCCGCGAGCGCCTCAACCTCCGGTAGTTCGGGCACGACACAACGGTAGCCTTCTTTCCCGTGAGAATCGTGGTGGCACACAACCGGTACCGGGAAGCTCAGCCCTCCGGTGAGAACACGATCGTCGACTCGGAGATCGCTCAGCTCACCGCCGCTGGCGTCGAGGTGCTGCCCTTCATCCGCAGTTCGGACGAGATCCCGTCGATGTCGAAGGCGGCGAAGGCGCTGCTGCCGATCTCGCCGATCTGGGCGCCGCGCGCCCAGCACGACCTGAGCCGGCTGCTCACCGAACACCGACCGGACGTTCTGCACCTGCACAACCCGTACCCCCTGATCTCGCCCTGGGTGGTGCGGACCGCGCACCGGCACGGCGTGCCGGTGGTGCAGACGGTGCACAACTACCGGCAGGTCTGCTCGTCGGGGATCTACTTCCGCGACGGCGTGATCTGTCAGGACTGCAAGGGTCGGGCGTTGGGTGTGCCGGCGATCAGGCACCGCTGCTACCGCGACTCGGCGGTGCAGAGCGCGCTGATGGCGACCACCCTGGCCGTGCACAGGGGCACCTGGCGCTCGGTGGATCGGTACATCGCGCTCACCTCGGCGATCGCCGATCACCTCCGCGACTACGGCATTCCGGACGAGCACATCGTGGTGAAGCCGAACTCCGTACCCGATCCGGGTCGGCCGGCGCCGCTGGGTGACGGGTTCCTCTACATGGCCCGGCTCTCCCCGGAAAAGGGCGTCGACCTGCTGCTGGACGCCTGGCGTCGGCAGCCGGTGGGTGCGCTGGGCACGCTGCGGATAGCCGGCGGCGGTGAGCTGCGCCCACTCGTGGAGGCAGCCGCCGCCGAGCGACCCGACGTGGTCTACCTCGGTCAGCTCGACCGGGCCGGCGTGCAGGCCGCTGTCGAGGCGAGCGCTGTGGTGATCGCCGCCGCGATGTGGCACGACGTGCTGCCCACCGTGATCATCGAGGCGTTGGCGAACGGCCGGCCGGTGCTCGGTACGGCGTTGGGCGGCATTCCGTACCTGGTCGGGGCCGATGCCCCGCACGAGCCCGCCGGCACCGGGCCCGCCGAGGTCGCCTCCGCGGTCGCCGGGGGCGGCGGCGGGTCAGCCATGCCGGCGGGGATCGGTCTGGGCGAGGCCGGTTGGGTGGTCGCCCCGGAGCCGGCCGCGCTCGCGGCCGCGCTGCCGGTCGCCCGCGCCGGAGCGTCCGGGCTGACAGTGGCCGCCCGCGCCCGCTACGAGCGCACCTTCCACCCCGACGTGGTCACCAAGCAGCTCATCGACATCTACGCGGGCCTGGCCCGAACCCCCAACAACGTCTGACCGGTCCCACGCCCCCCATCAGCGCAGGGAGGCGCGGGCCGAGAAGGCGATGCTCGCCAGCAGGAAGCCGCCGTTGACGATCGTGAAGGCGACCATCACCCAGAGGACCAGCGCGGGGGCCACGGCGAGCACCAGGGCGGCCACGAAGACCACAGCGCCGTAGTCGCGGACCAGCTTCACCAGGCGCACCGGCAGCGAGGTCGAGGTGACCATGCTGGCCGCGTTCGGGCCGGCCTGCATCACCGACGTCACCAGGTTGACCATCCAGGTGCCCGCGAAGGTCGCGACGAGCCAGGTCGGCGTGCCCGGCTCCTGCGCCACGGCGGTGGCGGCCAGGGCTGCCACCAGGGCGATCTGCGCGGCCACGTCACAGAGCACGTCGACGCGCGCGCCGGCCGCGCTGCCCTGGCCGGTCACCCGGGCCAGCTGCCCGTCCGCGCAGTCCAGGGAGTACGCCACCTGCCAGCCGACCAGGGCGAGCAGGCCGACCACCCAGGCCGGTACGTCCCCGGCGGCAACCGGGCCGGCGAGCGCCACCACGGTGACCGAGGTGGCCAGCCCGAGCACCAGGTTGGTGATCGTCAACGCGGTCGGTCGCAGCCCGAGCCGCTGGGCGACGAGCGCGAAGACGGCCCCCAGCCACTGGCTGATCGACTCGCTGAACAGGCCGCCGCCCCGGTTCACCCGGTGGAAGTCGGCGACGGTGGGACGGGGGTCAGCCAAGCTGGTCGCGGATTGCACCGGCGTAGTCTGCCAGCCGCTCCCGGGTCTCGGTAGGCGACAGTGCCAGGTGTTCGAGGATGGTGTACCGGTCCGGCCGGGTACGCGGCGCGAACTGCACCGCCTCGATGAACTGGTCGTCGGTGAGCGCCACCTCGGCGGGGAGCCGGGGCAGACCGTGCCGGGCGAGGCAGGCAGACATCTCCCCGAAGCGGCGGAGGTCTCCGCGCAGCCAGGTGCAGAACAGCGCACCCAGCCCGGCCAGCTCGCCGTGCGAGGCGGTGCCGGGAAAGAGCGAGTCGACAGCGTGCATGATCTCGTGGCAGCCGCCGCTGCACGGGCGGCTGGTGCCGTCGACAGCCATCGCCAGGCCGCTGGAGATCAACGCCTCGGCGAGGACGATCACGAAGGCGTCGTCGCTCATGTCGCCGGGGTGGTTGAGCACCGCTTCGGCGCCCGCTCGCGAGAGCGAGGCGGCCAGCCCGTCGACCGGCTCACCGCGTACCTGCCGGGACAGCTCCCAGTCGGCCAGCGCGCTGATGTTGCTGATCACGTCGCCGATGCCGGCCCGGTTGTGCCGGTCCGGGCCGCTCTCCACGAAGTCCAGGTCGACGATCACCCCGATCGGGATGTGTACGCCGTAGGAGCCCTTGATCCCGTCGGTGATCAGGCTGGCCACCGGGGAGGCGATCCCGTCGTTGGCGAGGCTGGTCGCCACCGACACCATCGGCAGCCCTCGCCGGGTCGCCGCGTACTTGGCCACGTCGATGGTCTTGCCGCCACCGATGCCGACCACCGCGTCGTACGACCGGGCGCGGAGTTTGCCGCCGAGGTCGTCGGCGGCGTCCAGGGTTCCGCCGGAGACGGTGAAGACGTCCGCCGAGCGCAGCGACGGTCGGATCAGCTCCGCGATCTGCGCGCCCTGACCCGGGCCGACCACCACAGCGACGTCACCCCCGGAGGAGATCCGCCCGTCGGCCAGGATCGCCCCCAGGTCGGCGACCGCCCCACGTCGCACGTCGATGTGCAGCGGGGTGAGGACGCTCCGAGCTAGTAGAGGCACGCGATCTCCCGCGCGCGGGCCAGGTCGGCGTGGTTGTCGACCTCGACCCAGGGGACGTCACCGATCGGCGCCGCCCGCACCTCCCCGCCCCGGTCGGAGAACTCCTGGTAGCCGTCCTCGTAGTACAGGTTCGGGTCCCGTCGCCAGGTCGCCTCCAGCGCGTCGGCGAGGGCGTCGGCGACCTGCGGCTCGATCAGCGTCGCGCCGATGTACTCCCCGTACGCCTCGCCCGGGTCCATCAGCTTGGTGATCCGGGTGAGCTGACCGGCGGCGTCGAAGGTGGTCTTCATCTCCTCCTCGGCCAGCGGCTTGAGGGTGTCCACGGCCAGCAGGATGCCCGGGCCACGCTCGGCGAGCAGGGTCTTCTCCACGCTCACCGGGTGCACGGTGTCCCCGTTGACCAGCAGCACCCCGCGCGCGAAGTACTCCCGGGCGAGCCAGAGCGAGTAGGCGTTGTTCCACTCCTCGGCCTTGTCGTTGTGCACAAGGGTGAGCGTGACCCCGTACCGCTTCTCCAGGTCGGCCTGCCGCTCGCGGACCGCGTCCGCCGCGTAGCCGACGACGATCACGATGTCGGTGAGCCCGACCTCGGCGAGGTTGCCCAGCGCGATGTCCAGGATCGTCGTCTCGCCGTCCACCGGCACCAACGCCTTGGGCAGGGTGTCGGTGTACGGGCGCAGCCGTCGTCCCGCTCCGGCCGCGAGCACCATTCCGATCATCGCGACATCCTCCCTAGTCCTGCTCCCGTCACCGCTGGAGGATAGCGCCGGCCGGGTGCGCCGCTCCGGCCAACCGGGTCAGCCGGGTCAGCCGGGTCAGCCGGGCAAGGCTGCCAGGTCGGCCAGCATGGTCAGGCGCTCCTCCGCGCTGAGCACGGCGTACGGGCCGGCGGCCCGCCGGTCGGTCTCCAACTCGATGGCGAGGCGTTCGGGACCGGCCGGAAGGGCGGCGATGCTCGACGCGGTGTGTCCGGCGGCAGTCCAGGCGGCAGCGTGCGCGTCGGCCCGTTGGTGTCGCATCGTGCTGAGCCGGTTGAGCAGCAGCACGCCCGACGGGGTGCCGTCCGGCTCGTACGGGGGCGCCAGCGCGGCGAAGGACGAGGCGACCCGGGTCCCCTCCTCGTCGGCCAGCACCAGGGCGTACGACAGCAGTCGGCCGAGCATGGCCACCAGCCGGGCCACGCGGTCGTCGTGGCCGGCCCACAGCTCCTCGGTGACCTCGGCGTGCACCTGGTACAGCTCGGCGAGGAAGGCGGCGCCCCGCTCGGTGGCGGACAGGGCGCCGTCCGGGCCGCGGTAGATCATCCCGTGTGCCACCTGCTTGTCCATGGTCCGCCGGCAGACGACCGGGTCCTGGTAGCGGGTGATCGCCGCGAACCCGGGCCCGTCGACAGTGCCACCGGGTGCGGCCAGCCGGGTGCGAAGGTCGACCAGGAAGCCGGTCGCCGTGACTCCGCCGTAGCGTTGGGACAGCTCGGCGCCACCACCGTCCCGGCCGGCCAGGATGCCGGCACGGAAGGCCCGGTCCACGGCCGGGGCGAGCAGCCCGGCGATCCGGTGGGGCGCCAACTCGACGGTGTTCACAGACCGATCGACCGCAGGACGGCGAAGCCCTCCTCCGCGATCCGCCGGATCAGCCCGTCGTTGACGTCGCGGTGCTCGTCGAGCACTGTCACCTCGTGCTCGGCCAGCCAGCGGTACTCGGTGTGCTTGCCGGCCTCCAGCGTCGGTCGGTCGAGGTCACCGTCGACGCGGACCAGGAAGTCGTACTCGGTCCGGGCCAGGCCGTCGTCGCCGACGTAGCTGTACTCGCCCACCTGGCCCAGGACGTGGGAGAGGACCCAGCCGGTCTCCTCGGTGATCTCCCGGCGCAGTGCCTCGTCGATGTCCTCGCCCGGTTCCACGTGGCCGCCGACGATGTCCCAGCAGTTGGGAAACAGGCGTCGGTGTGGTGAGCGGCGCTGAAAGAAGATGCGGCCGTCATGGTCGACGATCAGCGCGCCGGCGCAGCGCAGGGGCTCGGTGGACACCATTCGACAGTAGCCAGCGTCCGCAGCTTGTGCGATGCCGCTCTTGTCCAGGAAACATCCACCGACCACCATGTCCGTACCGAATGCCACCGTCCCAAAGGGGTGATGTGTGATGCAGGTACGGGATGCGATGTCCAGCCAGGTCCTCGTCGTCGGTCCGGAGCACACGCTCCGACAGGCGGCCCGGATGATGTCGGCCCGCGGTGTCGGGTCGGCGGTCGTGATCGACCCGGATTCCGAGGGCGTGGGGATCATGACCGAACGCGACGTGTTGAAGGCCATCGGCGCCGGCCTGGACTGCGACGTGGAACGCACCGGCGCCCACCTGACCTGGGACGTGGTCTACGCGGGGCCGGAGTGGACGGTGGCCGAGGCGGCCGCCGCGATGGCCCGGGGCGGGTTCCGGCACCTGGTGGTGCTGGACGGCCAGGAGGTGGCCGGCGTGATCTCCGTGCGGGACATCATGCGGGTCTGGTCGGAGAGCCAGGCGGTTGCCACGACCTGACCGGGGGTGGTGTGCCGGGCCGGATCGATGGGTACTTCTCTCTGCGGGCTCGGATATGCCGTGGCCCGCGAGGGAGGTCCCGATGCGCGACGCGGAGCGGCTGGTCGAGCAGCAGTACGCCATGCTCCTGCGCCGGGACGTGGCCCGGCTGCCGGATCTCTACGCCCCGGAGGCGTTCTACGCCATGCCGGGCGTGACGGTCCGTCCGATCGAGCTGCCCGCGCTCCTGCGCACCTGGACCGGCGCCTTTCCGGATCTGCGGGTCGACCCGATGGGCGCCGTCCGCACCGGCGGTGGCGCCGCGGTCGAGCTGCGCCTGACCGGCACCCACACCGGCACCCTGCACTCGCCGTACGGCACGGTCGCGCCAACCGGCCGTCTGGTGAGCTGGGAGGTGGCCGACGTGGTCCGGGCCCGCAAGGGTCGGATCACCGCCTGGCGCTCCTACTTCGACTGGAGTCAGCTCCTCGACGCGCTCGGCGTGCGGCTGGAGGGACTTTCCCGGGCCGCGCAGCACGACGCGCTCGCCCTTCCGGTCTGATCTGCCGCCGACCGGTGGAGTGGAGTCACCCGACCCGGTGGCTCAGGATGCGGACATCGCCGTGCCGACCGCGCGTTCCCCACCGTCGCCCGTACGCTCAACATCCATGACCGCCGAGCAGTTGATCTCCTTTGCCCGTGGGGCTCCCTCGCTGGACATCGTCGATGTCGAGGGGCTCAAGGCCGCCGCCGTCCGCGCCTTCGACGCCGACCCCGCGGGGGTGACGGCGTACGGCACCTCCGTCGGGTACCTACCGCTGCGAAAGTGGATCGCCGAGAAGCACGGGGTCGGTGCCGATCAGGTGCTGGTCACCAACGGGTCGCTCCAGGCCGACGCGTTCCTCTTCGACCACCTGGTCCGCCCCGGCGACGCGGTGGTGGTGGAGCGCCCGACGTACGACCGGACGCTGCTCAACCTCCAGCGGATGGGCAGTGAGCTGCACGGCATCGCCGTCCAGCCGGATGGCCTGGACACTGCCGAGCTGCGCAAGCTGCTGGAGTCCGGGGTCCGCCCCCGGCTCGCGCACGTCATCCCGAACTACCAGAACCCGGCCGGCATGACGCTGTCGGAGGAGAAGCGCCGGGAGTTGCTCGACCTGGCCGCCGAGTACGAGTTCACGATCTTCGAGGACGACCCGTACGCGGACATCCGCTTCCGTGGTGAGGCGCTGCCGTCGATGCTCTCGCTGGACACCCGCAACGTGGTGGTGCACGCGTCGAGCTTCACCAAGACGGTCTGCCCGGGTGTGCGGGTCGGTTACCTGGTCGGCCCGGCCGGCCTGATCGCCTCCATCGCGAAGAACGCGACAAGCCTCTACATCTCCCCCGGGATGGTGTCCCAGGCGATCGTGCACCAGTTCTGCGTCTCCGGTGACATCGACCGCTCGATCGCGACGGTCCGGGCGGCGCTGGGCGAGCGGGCCCAGGTGCTCGCCGAGTCGTTGCGCCGGCACCTGCCGCAGGCGCAGTTCGTCGAGCCCGACGGTGGCTACTTCCTCTGGGTGGAGTTCCCGGAGGACGTGCTGGTCGACAGGCTCGCCCCGGCGGCGGCCGAGCGCGGGGTCGCCGTGGTCAAGGGCAGCGACTTCGTGGTGGACGGCGGGCGGCACGCGCTCCGACTGGCCTTCTCGGCGGTGACCGCCGACAAGATCGACGAGGGTGTCCGGCGGCTGGCGGCGGCCGTCGAGGCCGTCCGCGGCTGAAATCAACTGTCGGGTTCCTGACAAAACGACGATGCCGGCCGTCCCGGGGCTCCCCTCCGGGCGGCCGGCTGGCCCACAATGCTGCGAGCGTCACCCCGTCAGCTGCGGAGTTAACCGCCCGGCCTCCGGGCCGGCCCCGCCCGGGTTGACGCGGCAGCACAACCTCCCGCCCCCACAGGTGCCGGGTGGGCCGTGTCGTCCCCCGCACGCCCCCCGATGCGGCTCGGCCCGCCCGGCGCCGCCCCCAGGCGACCGCCGTCACACCGGTCCTCGGCCGCTATCGGCGTAGCCTGCAAGCCGCAGCTGAGCGTGGGAGGTGACGCGATGACGGATCGGACAGAGCGGGACCGGACGGCACCGTCGACCACCGGTCGGGGCCTGCGACCTCGGGCGTGGCCCTCCCCGGTCCGGGCGATGACCCGGATCCTCAACGCCGACGGCTCGCCGCCCGTCCCCGCCCCGACGAGCACGGGCACCGGTCGCAGCGCGGTTGTCGACTGCGCGCTCTACGTCGACGGCAAGCGGCAGCCCGGCGACTGGACCTACGCGGAGGCGCTGGCCGCGGCCCGCCGCGAGGAGCACGGCTTCGTCTGGATCGGTCTGCACCAGCCGGAGCTGGCCGAGATGACCGCCATCGCGGAGACGTACGGCCTGCACGAGCTGGCGGTCGAGGACGCGGTCAAGGCCGAGCAGCGCCCCAAGCTGGAGAGGTTCGGCGACGTCGTCTTCCTGGTGCTGCGCACCGCCCGTTACTGCGAGCACACCGAGCTGACCGAGAACTCCGAGGTCGTGGAGACCGGCCAGGTGATGCTCTTCATCGGCCCGAACTTCGTGATCAGCGTCCGGCACGGGGATGCCTGCCGGCTCGGCCCGATCCGCGCCGACCTGGAGACCAAGCAGGAGTTGCTGCTGCACGGCCCGTGGGCGGTGGCGTACGGGGTGACCGACCGGGTGGTCGACCTCTATCTGGAGGTGGCCGACCAGATCGAGGACGACCTGGACATGCTGGAGGCCGAGGTCTTCAACCGGCACGGCCACGGGCGGATCCAGCGGATCTACCAGATGAAGCGGGAGCTGGTCGAGTTCAAGCGGGCGGTGGTGCCGTTGCAACGGCCGCTGATGACGCTGACCTCCCAGGTCAACCGGGACGTGCCCAAGGAGATCCGCAAGTACTTCCGGGACGTGCAGGACCACCTGAGCCGCACCGTGGAGCAGGTGAACTCCTACGACGACCTGCTGAACTCGATCCTCCAGGCGCGCTTGGCCCAGGTCACCGTCGACCAGAACAACGACATGCGCAAGATCGCCGCCTGGGCCGGCATCGCCGCGGTGTGGACCGCCATCGCCGGCATCTACGGGATGAACTTCGACAACATGCCCGAGCTGAAGATGACGTACGGCTATCCCGTCGTCCTCGCCCTCATGCTCGGCGTCTCGCTGGCCCTCTACCGCTGGTTCCGCCGCAACGGCTGGCTCTGACCGCGAGGCGGAAGCGCCGCCGGTCGAGGAGCACCACCTGACGCGGAAGCGCCGGCGAGTGGGTGGACCCACTCGCCGGCGCCCGATGCGCTGCTGCTGACCTCAGCGACGGCCGTTGGTGCGGGCCGTGTCCTTGCCGAGCGCCTTGGTGAGGTCGTCGGTCGGCCGACCGGAGACGTCGGTGGCGCCCTCGGCGACCGACGGGACCTTGTCGGTCGGGCGGACACCGGTCGGCTTGGCCGGGGCGGTGGTGCTGGCGCTGGAGCCGCCGGCCACCGCGGAGCTGCCCGCGCCGGTCATCCCCGCCGCGCCGGACATGGCGGACCCGTCGGACCCCCGGGCGGCGGACGGCGTACGCACCTCGATCGAGTCGACCTCGTCGCGCATCGGCTCCAGGGTGCTGCGGGTCGGGTCGTACTCGGCCCACTCCTGCTGCTCCCGGCGGCGACGCAGCGCGACCGCGCCGGCCAGGCCGGCGATGGCACCCGCCGCCAACAGGCCGGTCATCATCGGGCCGCGACGACGCGGCTGCTTCTTCTTACCGGTGATCCGCATGGTCTTCGACTTGGCCTTCCTGATCAGCGGCCCTGCCTGCGCGGCGCCGTCACGAGCAGCCGCCGCCAGCGGTGCCAGCGTGGTGAGAGTCGTCCCCCAGCCGGTCGACGCGCGGTCGCGTACCTTCGCGGCGGTCGGTGCGACGTAGCCCCGGGCCACCTGGACCCGCGGGCCGACGGTCGCGCCAGCGCCCTTCGCGGCGTGATTGGCTGCCAGCATCAGGTGGCTGATGCTCTGGTTCAGCTCGGCCTTAGCCAGCTGCCCCTGGGACTTACGCCGCCCGAATCCAAACACGGTCCTACCTCCTGGGAGTTGTTCCTTCGTCATCCTCCACCTTCGGATGCCTCCGCGATGCCAGATCGGGCACATGGGAGGATCCGCATGGAACTGACCAACGAGTGAGGAGTACCCGTGGCCGAGGCTGTCTACGCCACCCTGCACACCAACGCTGGCCCAATCCGGCTGGAGCTCTTCGGAAACCACGCGCCGAAGACCGTCCGCAACTTCGTCGACCTGGCCGAGGGCAACCGTGAGTACACCGACCCGCGCACCGGTCAGCCGGGCAGTGGTCCGTACTACGACGGCACCATCTCGCACCGAGTGATCAGCAATTTCATGGTCCAGATGGGCGACCCGACCGGCACCGGCCGGGGCGGACCGGGCTACAAGTTCGCCGACGAGTTCCACCCGGAGCTGCGGTTCGACCGTCCGTACCTGCTGGCGATGGCGAACGCCGGACCGGGCACCAACGGTTCGCAGTTCTTCATCACCGTGTCGCCGACGCCGCACCTCAACAACCGGCACACCATCTTCGGCCAGGTCGCCGACGAGGCGTCGGTGAAGATCGTGGATTCGATCGCGAGCACCCCGACCGGTCCGAGCGACCGTCCGCTCCAGGACGTCGTCATCGAGCGGGTCGAGATCGAGCGGTCCGCTTCCTGAGCGACTGGCGAGGTACCTTTGCTCGCATGATTGAGCGCTCCGGAGCACGGCCGGTGCCGGTGGACCGTGTGGTGTTGGACGGAGGGTCGGCCCGGTGAGCGAGTCTCCGCCGACCACCCCGGTCTGCTACCGGCACCCCGGCCGGGAGACCTACGTCCGGTGCTCCCGCTGTGACCGGCCGATCTGCCCGGACTGCATGCGGGATGCCTCAGTCGGGCACCAGTGCCCGGAGTGCGTCAACGAGGGACGACGCAGTGTCCGGCCGGCGCGTACCGCCTTCGGTGGCGGTACGGCCGGCCGGCACGGCTATGTCACCAAGGCGCTGATCGCCGTGAACGTGCTGTTCCTGCTGGTCTCCATCGCCTCCGCCCGGGGCGGGGACGCGGCGGTGGGCGGCTCCGGCTTCGGCGGCCTGATGGGTGGCAGCACGCCGCTGACCGAGTGGGGTGCGGTGCTCGGCCGGGCCTACCTCTCCGACTACACGCTCGGCGGGATCGCCGAGGGCCAGTGGTACCGGCTGGTCACGGCGATGTTCCTGCACTACGGCGTGCTCCACCTGCTGCTCAACATGTGGGCGCTGTGGGTGCTCGGCCGGTCGCTGGAGGCCAACCTCGGGCGGGTGCGGTTCGCCGCGCTCTACCTGATCGCGGGCCTCGGCGGCAACGTGGCCGCCTACCTGTTCAGCAGCCCGCGGGCGGCCACCGTCGGCGCGTCGACGGCCGTGTTCGGTCTCTTCGCCGCGCTGATCATCATCGAGCGCAGGCTGGGCCGGGACATCTCCCGGATCATTCCGATCCTGGTGATCAACCTGGTGTTCACGCTGGCCGTGCCGGGCATCTCGATCCCCGGGCACCTGGGCGGCCTGGTGGTCGGCGCGTTGATGGCGTTGGTGCTCGCGTACGCGCCGCGTGGTCGGCGCACGCTGGTGCAGGTCGCTGGCGGGGCGCTGATCCTGCTGATCCTGCTCGCGCTGGTGCTCTTCCGGACCGCCGCACTGCTCACCTGACAGGGCGGGCGGCGCGCAGTGCGGCGGCCACCTCTTCCGGGGTGGCCCCCAGGTCGTACCGGCCGAACAGGTGCAGCGAGTTGCCCGCGTCGATCTCCAGGGTTTCGCTGGTCAGCCCCAGCCGGGGCCGCCGGTCGACGGCGATCGCCTCGACCGACGACCACTGCAGCAGCCGTCGGCCGGCGAAACCGTGGATGACGGTGAGCCCGGCCGGGGCCACCGCCAGTCGGACCGGCGCGACCAGGTCACGTACCGCCCAGCCGGCCAGCGCGGCGGCTGCCAGGACGGCCAGCGCGAGGCGGACCGGGTCGCCGTCGGCGAAGAGCAGCCCGAGCGCGACGAGCAGGACGGCGCCGGCCAGTTTCGCCGCCGGCAGGCTCGACGGCACCCGCCACTGCTGTGCCGGGGAGGTCTCATTCACACGCCCAGCATGCCAGCGGCCGTCGGATTGCGGCACCTCGTGCCGGTGTGGCCGGACGACCGGTCGATCGACGACGTAGGATCGGGGCAGCCCAGGTTACCGGGGAGTAAACATGAGTGACGCGGTCATCGTCGGCGCGGTACGCACCCCGGTCGGGCGGCGCAAGGGCAGCCTCGCCGGCGTCCACCCGGTCGACCTCTCGGCGCACGTGCTGCGCGCCCTCGCCGAGCGCACCGGGCTGGACCCGGCCCAGGTCGACGACGTCTTCTGGGGCTGCGTGTCCCAGGTCGGCGAGCAGTCGTGGAACATCGCCCGCAACGGCGTGCTCGCCGCCGGCTGGCCCGAGACGGTGCCCGGCACCACAGTCGATCGCCAGTGCGGCTCCAGCCAGCAGGCCCTGCACTTCGCCGCCGCGACGGTGCTCTCCGGTCAGGCCGACCTGGTGGTCGCCGGTGGCGTCGAGTCGATGACCCGGGTGCCGATGGGTTCCAGTGTGGCCGGCGGCATGCCGTTCAGTGACCAGTTGCGCGCCCGTTACCGGGGGGTCGAGGGCTTCGCCGACGACGCGCCGCTGCCGTTCAACCAGGGGGTCGGGGCAGAGCTGATCGCCCAACGGTGGCGCCTCTCGCGTACCCAACTGGACGAGTTCGCGCTGGCCAGCCACGAGAAGGCCGCCGCCGCGCAGGACGCTGGCGCGTTCGACAGGGAGCTGACAGCGGTGCCGCTCGCCGACGGCGGCAAGTTCGCCGCCGACGAGGGCATCCGCCGGGAGACCTCCCTGGAGAAGCTGGGCGAGCTGGCCACCCCGTTCCGCGCCGACGGGGTGGTGACCGCCGGTTCCGCGTCCCAGATCTCCGACGGCGCCGCGGCCCTCGCGGTGACCACCTCCGACTGGGCCAGCCGACACGGCCTGCGCCCGCTGGCCCGGATCCACACCGCAGTGGTCGCCGCCGACGACCCGGTCACCATGCTCACCGCGCCCATCCCGGCCACCGCGAAGGCGCTGCGCCGCGCGGGGCTGGGCATCGAGGAGATCGGGGTGTACGAGGTGAACGAGGCGTTCGCCCCGGTGCCGCTGGCCTGGCTGGCGGAGACCGAGGCGGACCCGGAGCGGCTCAACCCGCGCGGCGGGGCGATCGCCCTCGGCCACCCGCTCGGCGGCTCCGGTGCCCGGATCATGACCACCATGCTCCAGCACATGCGGGACAACGGCATCCGCTACGGCCTGCAGACCATGTGCGAGGGCGGCGGCATGGCCAACGCCACCATCGTCGAGCTGGTCTGACGCGCGGCGGGAAAACGTCTCGCCTGAAGGCGGAGCGGCCGCCTAAGGTGCCCAGCGTGACGACGATCGCCGGTGAGCGTGCCCCCGACTGGTCCAGCGAGCAGTGGCAGGTGCGGGCCCGGTCCTGGGTCGACGCGCAGCTGAGCCGGGCCGGCCGGCGGGTGACCGGGCTGGTGGAGCCGAGGCTGCGGCCCTGGTCGCTGGTGTGGCGGGTGCCCACCGAGGACGGGCCGGTCTGGTTCAAGGCCAACAACCCGGGCACCGTGCACGAGGCGGTACTGATCGCGGCGCTCGCCGAGTTGACGCCCGATGAGGTGCTGACGCCGATCGCGGTCGACCCGGCGCAGGGCTGGTCGCTGCTGCCCGACGGCGGCGAGTCGTTGCGCGACGTGCTGGCGCGCGACCCGGACCTGGCGCACTGGGAGCGGGCGCTGCCCGGGTATGCGGCGCTGCAACTGGCGAGCGCGTCACGCGCCGACGAGCTGGTCGCCGGTGGCGTGCCGGATCAGCGTCCGGAGGTGCTGGCCGGTCTCTTCGCCGAGCTGCTCGACGATCACGAGGCGCTGCTGATCGGCGCCGAGGGCGGGCTCGCTCCGGAGGTGCACGAGCGGTTGCGGGCCGAGCTGCCGGCGTACGCGCAGCGGTGCCGCCGGCTCGCCGACATCGGCATCCCGGCGACAGTGCAACACGACGACCTGCACGACGGCAACATCTTCGCCGGCGCGGCCGGGTACCGCTACTTCGACTGGGGCGACGCCTCGGTGGCGCACCCGTTCGGCACGCTTCTGGTGACCCTGCGCTCCATCGGCCACGCCGGCAAGCTCGCCGCCGACGACGCCCAACTGGTGCGGTTGCGCGACGCGTACCTGGAGGCGTGGACCGACAGGTACGACCGGCGGACCCTCGTGGAGGCGGCCGACCTCGCGATCGGTCTGGGGCCGGTGAGCCGGTCGCTCTCCTGGCGGCGGGCGCTGGACAGCCCCGAGGAGTCCCGCGCCGAGTACGCCGACGCGGTCCCGGGCTGGCTGGAGGAGCTGTTCGCCGCCAGTCCACTTCAGCCCAACTCCTGACCATGATCCGTCCGAGTCGGAAGTCGGACAGGCAGTGCGACAGGCGGCGTGGAACTTCCAAAAAACCCGCGTGACCCACGTCACCCTGCTGGGGACGTCGTTGGGCAGGTCATGGACGTCTTCTCCCGAACGTTCCTCCCGGCCGCCGCTGAGGCTGGCCTGGCCGTGCAGACGGTGAGCCGGCACATGCCGGTCTTCCGGCGCTGCGTCGGCTCCGGTGACGCCACCATCCTGGTCACCCGTTGCAGCCGCCCCGACCGCCCGGTCACCGGCGACTACCTGTTGCTACTCACCCACCGCCGCCTGGTGGTGACCCAGCAGACCCGCCTCCTGCACCGACTGCGCCTGCACCTCAACACCGAGTTGCGCGAGCTGAGCAACGTCACCTGGAGCCCGGACCCGCGGCTGCAGTCGGTGGAGATGGCGGCCACCGCGATCGACGGGATCCGTGAGCGGTTCCTGATCCGGACCAGTCACCCGAAGCAGGTCTGGCAGCTCGACGCGTTGCTCAACCAGGCGTTCCGGACGCGCCTGCGGCCGCCCGGCGCGCGTGTCGTCGCCAGCATCGGCGACGCACCGGCCGCCGCCCGGCCGGGCATGTTCGCTCCGTCCTGGTGAGCTGACCCCGCTTCGGGCGTCGTTCCACCTTTACCGAACTCGAACACACAGCGATCGCGCCGAGCCAACGCCATCGGCAATCATGGGCCGGTGACCGTCGAACCACCGCATCGCGGGCTCGTCCTCGTCGTGGAGGACGAGCCGGCCATCGCCGACCTGGTCCGGCTCTACCTGACCCGCGACGGGTTCGGCGTCCACCTGGAACGTGACGGCGAGGCCGGTCTGAGCGCGGCCCGCCGGTTGCGCCCGGTGGCCTGCGTCCTGGACATCGCGCTGCCGGGCCTGCCCGGCACCGAGATCTGCCGCCGGCTGCGCGAATCCGGTGACTGGACCCCCGTCATCTTCCTCACCGCCCGGGACGACGAGGTGGATCGGATCGTCGGCCTGGAGTTGGGCGCCGACGACTACGTCACCAAGCCGTTCAGCCCTCGGGAGCTGGTCGCCCGGGTCCGCGCGGTGCTGCGCCGATCCGCCGGCGGCCCGGAGGGCGCGGACCGGCCACGGGTCGTCGGCCCGGTGACGCTCGACCCGGCCCGCCGCACCGTCATCGCCGCCGGTGCCCCGGTGCAGCTCACCTCCACCGAGTTCGACCTGCTGGCCCACCTGATGGCCCGGCCCGGCCGGGTCTTCACCCGGGAGGAGCTGCTGGCCGGAGTCTGGGGGTACGCGGCGCACGCCGGCACCCGGACTGTGGACGTGCACGTCGCCCAGGTGCGAGCGAAGCTCGGCCCGGCGAGCGTGATCCGGACCCATCGCGGCGTGGGGTACGCGGTCGATGCCTGACCTCCCCGGGCACGTCGAGTCGCCGACCATGGCCCTGCCGGTGGTCGGCGCCGCTCCACCCACCGCACCCCGACGAGCCCGGTTCGGCCGTACGCTGACCGCCCGCGCGGTGCTCGTCACCTGCGCTGTGGCGCTGGTGTCGGTGCTGGTCACCGCCATCGTCGCGGTGCCGTTGGCGATCCGTGGCGCGGAGCGGAGCGAGCAGGAGGCGCTCGCGGCCCAGGCCCGGCTCGCCGCCGAGGTGCTGCGGACCCGCCTCGACCGGGGTCGCAGCGCCGACGAGGAACGGCTCATCCAGCAGCTGCGCGACCAGGGCATCGACGCGTACCTGATCCGGCGCGGGGCGGTCGACCGGGCGGGTCTGCCACCCCGGGTGGTGCAGCGGATCGAGCAGGGCCGCAACGTGTCGGCTCGCCGCTCGGTCAACGGTGAGCGGGCCCTGGTCGAGGGTCGGGCCCTGCCCGGCGGCAACGGGGTGGTGCTCTCCCGTCCGCTGGCCAACGGACTGTGGGCCCGGGTGCTGCTCAGTCTCTGGCTGCCGCTGCTCGCCGGGTTGACCGCCGGTGTGGTCGCCGGGCTGCTGCTGGCCCGGCGGCTGGCCCGGCCGATCCGGGTCGCGGCCACCGCCGCCGCCCGATTGCGGGCGGGCGACCGTGCGGTCCGGGTCCCGGTCGAGCCACCGGACGAGGTTGCCGACCTGGCCGAGGCACTGAACGGGCTGGCTGCCGCGCTGGCCACCAGCGAGGGCCGACAGCGGGAGTTCCTGCTGTCCGTCTCGCACGAGCTGCGCACCCCGCTGACCGCGATCCGGGGGTACGCCGAGGCGCTCGCCGACGGGGTGCTCGGTGCCGACGACACTGTGGACACCGGCCGGACGATGCTGGCCGAGGCCCAACACCTGGACCGGCTGATCGGTGACCTGCTGGCACTGGCCCGGCTGGAGGCCGCCGACTTCCCCCTCGAACCGGTGCCGGTGGACCTGACCCGACTGGCAGTGGACGCGGAGCCGACCTGGTCCGGTCGGTGCGCGGCGGTGGGCGTGCCGTTCCGGGTGGAGACGTCCGGTCAGCCGGTGCCCGCGTACACCGATCCGGGGAGGATCCGGCAGGTGCTGGACGGGCTGCTGGAGAACGCGCTGCGGGTCGTACCCCCGGGGTCGCCGGTGGTCCTCGCGGTCCGGCCGGGCGGCGCGGACCCGGCGCACGGCGGCGTGTTGGAGGTCCGTGACGGCGGGCCCGGCTTCACCGACGACGACCTGGCGGTGGCCTTCGAACGCGGTGCGCTGCACGAGCGTTACCGGGGGGTGCGCAAGGTGGGCAGCGGGTTGGGGTTGGCGCTGGCCGCCGGTCTGGTCCGCCGGCTGGGCGGGGAGATCGCCGCAGGGCACGCGCCGGAGGGCGGTGCCGCCTTCACCGTCCGGCTGCCCGGTGATCCTTACCTGACCCGAACATCGGCCTGACGCTCCGCTCGTCGTTCCCGGGAAGGCTGAGGGCTCCACTGACAGAGGGAGAGTCATGCCACGTTGGGGTATCGCCACCGGCACCACGGCACTGCTCGCAGCGGTCGCGCTCGGCGTCAGCGGCTGCGGCGCGGCCGAGGTGGCCAGCCAGCCCGCCCTTGATGTCGCCGTCGAGGTCGCCGCCGCCATGGGGGTCGAGGGTCAGGCGCTGACCGCAATGGGTTTCGACGCCGACGACCTGGACGTGCGGACCGTTGCCGCACCGGCCACCCCGACGCCGGGTGCGTCCCCCAGCGCCAAGGAGAAGGCCCGGGACAAGCGCGGCGAGGAGTGGCGCAAGCGCCGCCAGGCCCGCGTGCTGCTGCGTAAGAACACACTGCACGGTGAGGCGGTGGTGAAGACGAAGGACGGCGGTACGCAGACCGTCGCCGTGCAGCGCGGCGAGGTGACAGCGATCGACGGCGACTCGGTGACCGTCAAGTCCACCGACGGCTTCACCATGACCTGGACCTTCGGCGACGACCTGCGGGTCGTCGAGCGGCGGGCCACAGTGCAGCCGAGCCAGGTCACTGTCGGCGCGACGCTCGGCGTCGCCGGCGCGAAGGACGGCGACAAGGGCGTGGCCCGGCTCATCCTCGTTCCCCGCGCGAAGTGAGAGCAGGGGCCCTGGTCGACGCCAGGGCCCCTGCTCTCGTCAGTAGACGCGGGAGCCGATGAAGTCGTCGTGACCGTAGCCGACCGGGTTGGCGGCGGTACGGGCCTCGAACGACCACTGCTGCCGGGTGCTGCTGGAGCAGTTCGCCAACCGCAGGCGAGAGCTGCCCAGCAACGGGTTGTCGAACGCCACGCAGAGGTTGGTGGCGCTCGCCGGCCTGATCTGGTTACCCACGAAGACGAACTGCTGCGCGCCGGTGCCGTTGCAGTCGTAGATGTTGACAGCGGTGCCGGCGCTCATCGAGCTGTTCGCGACGTCCAGGCAACGGTCGTGGGACAGCTCCGAGTGCAGCGACCGTCGGGCCGAGTCGTACCAGAAGCCCTGGTTACGCCCGCCGTGGCAGGAGTACGGCTGCTGCGCGGTGCCGTTGCGGGAGTCGTACCCCTTGCCGTCGACACAGGTGCCGGTGGCAAGGTTGCGCAGTTGCTTGAACTCCACCAGCCCCGGGTAGAGCACGCCACCGCCGGTGCTGGCCGGGTCGACGCAGCTTGCCCGCGTCTGCCCGGAGTTCCAGAACTGGGTGATGCACTGGGCGAACATGCCGTGTCCACGGGCGTTGGGGTGGAACGACTGGCGGGCGGCGTTCTCGTTCCAGATGCCGACCTCGATGAAGAGGCCACGGACCGAGGTGTTGTCGGTGCACACCTCGTGCCCGTGGAAGAGCCGGCTGGCGTCCAGGTAGCGGGTGCCGGTGTTGGCCGCGGCGGAGCGTAGCGCCGACTCGAACATCGGCACCGCCTTGTTCCGGGCGAACGCCGCGTCGGCCAGGTAGAGCAGACAACCGCCGGAGTACCAGCCGGGGAAGTTGGGGTTGTCCTCCACGTCGGGGCTGCCGGGGCTCGGGTACGACATCAGCACCAGCTCGTAGTCCGACCGCAGGTAGCCGGCGTTGGTCATGGTCTGCCGGATGTCGGTGAGCGCCGACTCCACGGCCTGCCGGCTTCCGTCGGTGCGGATCGTCCACTGGTCGGTGTAGGTGGGGTAGCAGGCGCCCTGGAAGAACACCCGGCGGACGGCGCAGTCGGTGGCGACCGGACCGAA
Source organism: Micromonospora sp. NPDC005324 (assembly GCF_040607155.1). Taxonomy (NCBI): domain Bacteria; kingdom Bacillati; phylum Actinomycetota; class Actinomycetes; order Micromonosporales; family Micromonosporaceae; genus Micromonospora; species Micromonospora sp. NPDC005324. Next base: position 151,258 of record NZ_JBEXGE010000012.1, read on the forward strand.
CTGGATGGTGCCGTCACCGTTCGCGCCGACCACCACCCAGATCAGCTTCACGTGCGTGTTGCGCGCCTTGATGCCCAGGTGGTCGCCCTGGTTCAGCTCGTTGTGCTGGGTCGGGCCGCCGGCGATCAGGTTCCAGGGGGTGGCACCGGAGCAGGCGATGTTGTACTGCGCGTCCGACGTGATGCCGGTGCGGAAGACGGCCTGGTCGTACGAGCGGTCGCACCAGTTGCCGTCCTGGTGGGTGCCGGGGACGTAGTTGCCGACCCCTTCACCGGAGATCTCGCTGTCACCCATGGTGATCAACGCGGTGCGCCGCTGTTCGATCGGGCGGATCGCCGGGCTGCCGTAGAGGGCGGTCGCCTCGGCGGCCCGGATGGCTTCGAGGTTGGCGGGGAGTGGTTGGACAGTTGGTCGGTCGGCGGCGGTGGCGGGGGTGGCCGGTCCGGCGAGCATCGGTAGGACGAGAGCGGCGACGGCGACGGCGACGGTGATGGCCCGTCGTCGGGTCGCGCGTTCGGGCCTGGCGGGGATTGCAGGCATCGACGCACTCCTTTCGGCTCAATCGCGGGACGTCGATTGAGTTACCAGACGGTAACGTGCGGATCAACGGATGTGAATGCGCCTCAGATCCTTGCGCGCGGGCTGCCGAACCGCCCGGATCGGACTATCCGGGCCTGCTTCCGGTTCAGCGGCCCGGCGGCGGCGCGGTCGGCTTGCTGTTCAGCGGCCCGGCGGCAGGGCGTAGCCGACGTAGCCGCGGAACTCCAGCCGCCAGCCGGCCGGGACGAGTTTGGCGCAGGCCGCCCTGGTGCCGGTGCAGACGATCGCGTCGACCGAGGAGGTGTCGGCCGGCGGTCGTTCCGGCAGTACCGACTGCAACGCCACCAGGTCCGGTGAGCCGCCGTCGGGCTGCCGCAGCAGCAGCCACCACGGGTACTCCCAGTTGTCGTTCTGCTGCACCAGACCGATCCGTCGCGCACCGCTGTCCTGGACCGCTGTCGCCGCCCAGCGGAACTCGTCGGCCCACTGCGGGCGGCGCAGGAACCGGGTTTCCCAGTCCGAGGTGGTGAAGACCGAGCCGGCACCGACCAGCCGGCGCGGGAAGCCGTACGACAGCGCGAGCACTCCGGCCAGCGCCGAGGTGGCCAGCACGGTGACGGCCGCCACTGTGGCAACCGTTCGACGCCCACCCGCGCGGTTACGCAGGAGCGCGTCCAGCCAGAGGCCGGCGAGGGGCACCGCGAGCACCACGGCGTAGAGCAGTAGCCGGTTGCCCCACGGCTGCCACTTGATCATCGCGGTGTGCAGCAGCACGGCGGTCAGCACCACCACGGCGTACGCCCGCAGCGACCCGGCCCGCTCGGGAGCGATCCGCCGTGGGCGGGCGAGCGCGATCACTGCCCCGATCACCGCCAACGCCCCGGCCAGCGGAAACGCCACCCGGTCCTCGTCCGGATACCAGGCCGGCTCCGGGAACAGCTCCCGCCCGAAGGTGATCGCGCGGTCCTGCGGGTCGACCCCGATCGCCTCGGCGCCGCTGATGATCACTTCGGCTCCGGCCCGGCGCAGCGGCGCCAGCGGCGTGTCGAACGCGGTGTGCCCGATCCGCAGCGCGTTGACCACAATCGACGCCGGGTCGTGCCGCTCCATCGGGATGGACTCGCGCAGCCGGGGCGGCCCCAGCGGATGCCCGAACTCGGCGGTCACCCGGGCCAGGAACGGGCCGACCACCACGGCCGCGACCACCAGGATCAGCACCGAACCGCCGACAGTGCGGGCCAGCCCGCCGACCGGCCAGGACCGCCGACCCTCGCCCGCCGCCGGGTCAATCGGTGCCGGGCTCGCTGCCGCCGACTGATCGGTCCGGGCCAGCCTCAACTGGGCCAGTCCCCAGAGCACCAGCAGCGGGCCGACCGCGATCAGGCCGCTGGTCTTGGTCACCGCGGTCAGCCCGGTGGCCGCCCCCAGCCCGAGCAGCGTGCCCCAGCCGGTCCGTCGACGCAGCCCGTCGAGCACCAGTGTCGCCGCGCAGGCCACCCACGCCGCGCAGATCAGGTCGGTCTGCGTGCTGGTCGCCTGGAGCACCACCATCGGCGTGGTCGCCAGCACGAACGCGGTGAGCAACTGGGCCCGCCGGCCACCGCCGAGCTGCGCGGTGATCCGTGCCGCCACCAGGAGGCAGACCACTCCGGCCGCCCACTGCACCAGGTTGTACAGGTTATCGCCGCCGGTGAGCAGGCGCAGGTGCAGCAACAGGTACTCGGCGCCGGGCGGGATGGTCACCTGCCGGTGGATGGCGGTGGGCCAGAAGTCCAGGTCGCCCTGGGCCACCCAGTGCTCCACCTTGGGCAGGTGATAGGTCTGTGAGTCGAAGTTGTTCGGTTCGGCCAGCAGTGCTACCAGCAACTCCACCAGGACCAGCCCGCCGACCGTGCCGGCGAGGAGCCGCTCGCCCGGTCGGGCCGTACGCCAGGCGTCGACCGCCACGGCGAGCAGACCGGCGGGCCCCCGAAGGGCCCGGGGCGGCGCGGGGGCAGGCTCATCGCGCTCGGCCACCGGCGCCGCCACGTCGGTGCCGCCATCGGACACCACAGCGCCGACCGGCACCGTCCGTGATGCAGTGCTGACTGCCGGTGCGGCGCTGACCGGCACCGGTGCGGCGGCGGGAGGCTGCCCGAGGTGGGTCGCCCGTCGCCAACGCAGACCGGCCGCTGTCGCGGCAGCGATCAGGAAGAGCAGCCAGGCGACGGCGAACGCCTGTCGGGTCAACGCGTGCGACGCGCCGAGCACCTCGACGACGAGCACCGCGTACGCCCCGCTGAGCAGGGCGGCGCGCACCACGGCGAGCCGCAGCGGTGCCACAGCACCAGCCTCGCGTGGCATCGCCGCGACGGTGAGCAGGAGCACCGCGGCGGCAGGAACCGCCGCGAGCAGGGAGCCGGCAGCCGACATGGCGGAAGTAAACACCATTGATCTGAACCCGCCGCGTCGACTGCCCAGCGGTGGCGGTACGCGGTTAACAAACCAACCAGGCTAGGCTATGGCCGACGTGTTGCCGCCACCGTGGAGATCCCCGTGAAGCTCTCGATCCTCATGCCGGTCTATAACGAGGAAGAACGCATCGCGGATGCCCTCAAGCAGGCACTGGCGGTGGACTATCCCTGTGAGATCGAACTGGTCGTCGTCGACGACGGCAGCCGCGACGGCACAGGCGAGGTCCTCGGTCGCGCCGACGACGCGCGCCTGCGGGTCATCACCCACCAGCGCAACGCCGGCAAGGGTGCCGCCATCAAGACGGCGGTCGACAGCGCCGAGGGCGACTACATGGTCATCCTCGACGCCGACCTGGAGTACGACCCGCAGGACATCCCCAAGCTGCTCGACCCGGTGCTCGACGGGCGGGCCACCGTGGTCTACGGCAATCGCACCTTCGGCAGCCACAGCGCCTACAGCTTCTGGTACGTGATGGGCAACAAGGGCGTCACGATGGCGGCCAACGTGCTGTTCAACTCGTACATCGGTGACCTGGAGACCTGCTTCAAGCTGATGCCGGTGGCGCTCTACCGGTCGCTCGAGGTGCGCTCGCGTGGCTTCGGCATGGAGGCCGAGGTGACCGGCAAGCTGCTCCGTCGCCGCATCCGGCCGTACGAGGTGCCGATCAGCTACCGGGCGCGCGGCCGGGAAGAGGGCAAGAAGATCACCTGGAAGGACGGCGTCGAGGCGATCTGGATCCTCGGACGCGAGCGCGCTCGCCGCCGCCCCGCCGTCTCAGCCGCCAACTGACCCCAGGAACGCGCTGATCGACCGCCGCAGGCCGTCGGTGTCCAGACCATGCCACCGGGCGTGGTCGGCCGGATCGCCGTACCGTCGCAGGTCGGTCTGACCCACCCCGAGGGCGAGCAGCCGGTGCGGTACGTCCGCCAGCGCCCGGTTGACGAGCGCGCTTGACGTTCCCGCCAGGTACGGCTCGACCAGCACCACGTCGGTGTTGGCGAGCGCCCGCAGCCCGGGCGTGTCGAGCGGCCGGGGCGTGTGGGTGTACGCCACCGTCACGTCCATTCCCTCGGTCGCCGCGAGTGTGGGGTCGAGCATCGGTCCGACCGCCACCACGAGCGGCGCGTTCGACCCGCCCCGCCGGAGCACCAGCAGCCGGGTGGCATCCGGGTACGCCTCGGCGTTGCGCTGCTCGGAGAGCCGCAGGTAGGTCGGATCGTCGGTGCTCGCGGCGTTGCGCAGCAGCGGCGCCACCTCGTCCGGGTGGCCGGGCACCCGGACCGTCCAGCCGTCGCCGAGGGAGTCGAAGAGCGCCACGTCCCCGGGCGACTGGTGGGTGCGGCCCTCCGCCGACCCGTCGTACGACGCGCCGATGCTGACCAGGATCGCGCCCACGCCCTGGTGGTCCAGATCCAACTTGATCTGCTCGTACGCCCGGTCCACCAGGAACGTCGCGTACGAGTGCGCGATCGGACGCAGCCCGGTCAGGGCGAGCCCGCCGGCCACTCCGATCATCAGTTGCTCCCGGATCCCCACGTTGAGCACGCGGTCCGGGTGTCGGTGGCCGGCTGAGGCGAACTGGCTCGCCGAGATGTCGGCCAGCACCAGTGCGGTACGTGGATCCTCGTCGAGGAGGGCGGTGGTGGTGTCGATGAAGGCGGTACGCATGTCGGTCATCCCTCGCTCTCGATGCGGGCGACCACCAGGTGCGGGTGTCGTGGACGGTGCCCGGTCAGCGCCGCGTACAGGGCTTCGTGGTCCCGGCCGTCGATCGTGTCGGCGGTCCAGCCGTTGACGGTGAACCGGCTGGCGATGCCACCGGCCCACAGGTAGCTGGCCGACGCGTTGTCGACCACGACCGCGGTGAGGCTGTCCAGGCCTGTCGCTCCCGCGTACGCGATCGCCTCGTGGTTGGATCCCTCGTCCAGTTCGGCGTCGCCCAGCAGCACGTACACCCGGGGGTTGCGCAGCCCCTGGGCGCGCAGGCCGAGCGCGGTGCCGACGGCCAGCCCGAGCCCGTGCCCGAGGGAACCGGTGCCGATCTCGACCCCGGGCACCAGGAGGCGGTCCGGGTGGTGGCCGAGCCGGCTCTCCGCCCCGGCCAGGTCGTCGAGCCAGGCGTCCGGGATGAAGCCGTGTGCGGCGAGCACCGCGTAGTAGGCGGCCGGTCCGTGGCCCTTGGAGAGCAGGAACCGGTCCCGCTCCGGCTCGTCGGCGGTGTCGGGGGTGACCCGCAGCACCCGGTCGTAGAGCACCTGGAGCACGTCGATGGTGGAGTGCGCGCTCGGTGCGTGCTTTTCGTCGCCGGTCAGACGTCGGATCAGCCCGGGCAGTCGGGCGCTGCTGTCGGTGGTCAGTGCGGTGGTCATGCCACTACTGTGTAAGTTGAAGTGCACTTCAACTCAAGGACCTGGTGATGCCGGATTTATTGACGATCGGCGAGCTGTCCGCCCGTTCCGGGGTGGCACCGTCGGCGCTGCGCTACTACGAGCGACTCGGGCTGATCCGCGCCGACCGCACCGGCGGCAACCAGCGCCGCTACGCCCGCGCCGAGCTGCGGCGGGTCGCCTTCATCCGGATCTCCCAGCAGGTCGGCGTCTCGCTCGACGAGATCCGGGAGGCACTCGACTCGCTCCCCGAGGCCCGCACCCCCAGCCCGCAGGACTGGGCGCGGCTGTCGGCGAGCTGGCGCAGCCGGCTGGACGAACGGATCCGGCTGCTCGCCAAGCTCCGCGACGACCTGGACGGCTGCATCGGCTGCGGCTGCCTGTCGTTGCAGCGCTGCACGCTCAACAACCCCGAGGACACCCTGGCCGGCGAGGGCCCGGGCGCCCGGCTGGTGCTGCCCCGACCGGCGGACTCGCTCAGCTGAAGGCCGGCGCCCCTCACCTCGCGGGCTCGCTCAGCTGAAGGCCGGCGCCCCCTACCTCGCGGGCTCGCTCAGCTGACGGCCGACCCCCCACCCGGCGGGCGGGTGAGCAGCACCTTGCCGAAGTGGTCGTTCGACTCGACGAGCCGGTGCGCCTTCGCCGCCTCGGTCATTGGCAGCCGCCGGTCCACTATCGGCCGGATCCGGCCCGCCTCGACCAACGGCCACACCTCGTCCCGTACGCCCTGGACGATCTCGGCCTTCTCAGCGAGCGGACGGGACCGTAGCGACGTCGCGGTGACGCTCGCCCGCTTGGCGATCAGCGCGCCGAGATCCAACTCGGCCTTGCGCCCACCCTGCATCCCGATCACCACGAGCCGACCGCCGGTGGCCAGCGCGGAGACGTTCCGCCCCAGGTAGGACCCACCCATGATGTCGAGGATGACGTCGACGCCTCGCCCGTCGGTGACCCGCCGGACCTCCTCGACGAAGTCCTGCTCCCGGTAGTCGATGATGTGCGCCGCGCCCAACTCACGCAGCCGGTCGTGCTTGGCCTCCCGCGCGGTGGTCAGCACTGTCACGCCGAGGGCCGCCCCGAGCTGGATGGCGAAGGTGCCGATCCCGCTGCCGCCGCCGTGCACCAGCAGCGTGTCGCCCGCGCCGAGCCGGGCCACCTGGACCAGGTTCGACCAGACCGTGCAGGCCACCTCGGGCAGCGCTGCCGCGTCGACCGGGTCGCAGGCCGGCACCGGCAGCAACTGCCCGGCGGGGACCGCCACCCGCTCCGCGTACCCGCCGCCGGCCAGCAACGCGCAGACCTGCTGCCCGACCGCCCACCCGGCGACCTCCGCGCCAACCTCGGTGATCACCCCAGAGCATTCCAACCCGGGGTACGCGGGCGCGCCCGGCGGCGGCGGGTAGTGCCCCTGCCGTTGCAGCAGGTCAGCGCGGTTGACCCCGCTGGCCCGCACATCCACGATCACCTCGTCCGGGCCCGGCTCCGGGTCGGGCACCTCGGCCCAGACCAGCGCGTCGGGTCCACCGGGCTCCGGAATCGTGATGGCTCGCATGGGCCCAGTCTTCCCGATCTCGCCGGGTGCCGCAGGCGCACCGTCCAGGCCACTGTGGACGCCTCGGACCGCCTGGCCGGCGCACCGGGGAGGGACGCCGGGCCGCCCGGAGCGAGCCGTGGCAGACTATGCGTGGCCGTACGCCCACGGGTGGCGGCCCAGGAGGGTTCGCCTAGTGGCCGATGGCGCTGGTCTTGAAAACCGGTAAGGCAGCGATGTCTTCGTGGGTTCGAATCCCACACCCTCCGCCACCTTGATCCGCTCGACTTCCCGGAAATCGGGGTGTTCGGGCTGTGCGGATGCCGCGACTTCCTGAATGTCGAGTGGATCTGGGGCGGGTCAGCCTCTGCCGGCAGCTGTGCGCCTGGTCCAGGCCTCGTAGCTGAGCAGTACGGCGAGGAACGCGGTGAGCAGGCCGAGCGCGGCCAGGCCGGGCAGGTACCGGCCGACGGGCAGTAGCAGCAGCGCCACAGCGGGCGCGAGAAACTGCTCGGGTCGTACGCACCGGACGCTGAGCACCAGGAACGTCGCCCGGCCCGCGAGGTACAGGGCGGTCCCCCCGAACAGCGCGATGGCCGGGATCCAGTGCAGGGTTTCGTGGGACTTCCCATGCGCCATGCCGGCGAGCACCTCCTCGACCCCCAGCGCCACGTAGATGGTTCCGGCGAGCAGCGGGAGGTGGGCGACGCTGTAGGCGTTGCCGGCAACGAATCCTCGGTGCAGCCCGGAATCCGTCGTCAGTGCGTTCCCGGCGCTCGCCGCGCTCGGGATGTACAGCCAGTACAGGCAGCCGGTGACGGTGAGGGTGAGCAGCGCCGCCGCCAGGGTCGGCCAGTGGATCATCTGGGTTCCGATCCCGGCGCCGACCGAGATCAGGGACTCGCCGAGCGCGATGATCACCACCAGGCCGTGCCGCTCAGCGAAGTGGCCGGGGCTGCGGACCGGCCACCCACCCACCAGTAGAGCGAGCACCCCACCGCCCATGTCGACGAGGAGCGCCGCCGCCCAGAGCAGGATCTGCGCGGTGCCGCCGAACACCGCGCCGAGGACGAGCGGAATCCAGGACAGTGCTGTGGTGAGGGCGTATAGCCGAACGGTTCTGAGTCGCCGAGGGTCGTCCACCGACACCCAGTAGAAGAGTGCGAACTGGGTCGACCGCACCACGACGTACGCCAGCACCAGGATCAGCCGGGGTGTCCTCGTGCCCGGGCCGGTCTCCCAGGCTTCGGGGAGGACCAGCGCGATGAGGAAGATGGCTGCCATCGCCACGGCGATGCCGACCCGGATCAACCCGACGTCGAGCCGGACGTAGTTGCCCAGCCAGGCATAGACGAGCCAGGAGTTCCACAGCAGCATGAGGACGAGCAGGCCCTGCACCAGGGTCACCGCCGAGGGTCGCTCGCTCATGAACGTGGTGACCCGGATGAGCCCGAAGACGAGCACCAGGTCGAAGAAGACCTCGAACAGCGTCGGTCGGTGCGTCTCCGCCGTGACGACTGGCCGCGACCGGAAGAACCGCCCCATCAGGTCATCTTGACGGTCTGCGGCGGAGCGGTCCGGTGCCCCGCCTCCCGGTCACTCCGGCGGGTCGGTGGCCCGCCGCTCCCGGCGGATCGTCTCCTCGGCCAGTCGCTCGACCGCGCGTCCGCGTTCGTCGGCGATGGCTCGCTCGTTCCGGCGGCGGAACGCGGTGACAACGGCCACCACGAAGTCCCGCCAGATGCCGGCCACGATGTCCCCCTGAGGACGTTGCCCGAACTCCACCGTAGCTCTGGAAAACCACAGTGCCGGTCGTCGGACGGGACGCAGCGGGGTAAGAAGGGGCTGGTAACTCCGCACATCGGAAGGACGCGTCCCCATGACTCTGGAACGACCGATCGCCCCGGATCCGTACGAGCTGCTGCCGACGCTGCCCTCGTTCACGCTGACGAGCGACGACGTGCAGAACGGCGAGCCGATGGACGCCCGGCACGCGCATGGCAGCACCGGGGGTGACAACGTCTCGCCGCAGCTGGCCTGGTCGGACTTCCCCGCCGAGACGAAGAGCTTCACGGTGACCTGCTACGACCCGGACGCGCCGACCGGCAGCGGTTTCTGGCACTGGGTGCTGGTGAACGTGCCGGTCGACGTCACCCAGTTGCCCACCGGGGCTGGTGGCGCGGCGGGCACCGATCTCGGTGGGGCGTTCTCGGTGCGTAACGACTACGGCGAGCAGGGCTACGGCGGGGCGGCTCCGCCGGCCGGCGACCGCCCGCACCGGTACGTCTTCGCGGTGCACGCCCTGGACGTCGACCGCCTGGACCTGACTCCGGACGCCACCCCCGCCTACGTCGGCTTCAACCTGACGTTCCACACCCTGGCGAGAGCGGTAATCCGCCCCACGTACCAGATCAAGGACTGACCCCGCCCCCAGCTCCCGCGATCTTGCACTTCCTGTCCCGACATTCCTGACAAACCAGGGCATAAAGACGGCAGGAAGTGCAAGATCGCCGGGGCCGCGGTCAGGCTGGGACGCGGGCCACGGCGAAGACGGACTGGCCGAACGGCGGGAGGACGAGCTGCTCGGCGGCCTTGGTGGCGGGCAGGACGAGGGTGTCGTACACCTTGACCATCGGGCCCTCCTTCGGCATCAGCCGGAAGACCTTGGTGGCCATGAAGTAGCCGATCAGCCCGAGCGCGTTGGCGTAGTGCATCTTCTCGATGGTCAGACCGGCGTCGGTCATCGCCGCTCCGAGCGTCTTCTTCGTGTAGCGGCGGACGTGCCCGGTGGCGATGTCGGCCGGGCCCATCGCGAATTGGAACGCCGGCACGATGATGATCACGGCGCCGCCGGGTCGGACCAGGTCGCGCATGCTCTCCAGCGCGCCCACGTGGTCCTCAATGTGCTCCAGGACGTTGTACGAGACGGCGGCGCTGTAGTCGCCCCGGTCGTTGTGCGGCAGCAGCATCTGCCGGACGTCGATGTTCGGACGGTCGGCCAGGCGCTCCTTGAGCTGCACCAGCCGGTCCGGGTCGGCCTCGGTGGCGGTGAACCGCGGCAGCCGCTCGGACCATTCCAGCGCGTAGTCACCGAGGCCGCTGCCGATCTCGATCGGGTCGTCGCCGAGGTACGGCAGGGCCAGTTCGATGAACCAGCGACGGTGGTTGACAGCGGTTGCCAGGCCTTCCAGCACCTCGGACTGCACGCGCTGATCCCCAGTGATTTCTGCCATGCGTCGATTCCTCACGATATGAACTCGACCTGCGCCTGGACCGACAGAGTGAATCATCCGCTGGGACGGCGAAAGAATCGGGGCATCGGGGTGGCCGAATTGTGGTTCGGGGGGTGGGTTCGTGATCGGCGGTCGGCGAACCCGGCACATAGTACGGCAGTACCCCGAAACATGTCACGGCGGTGCCATACGCTGACTACCCTATGAATTGTCATGACTACTCCTGAACCGGACGTGCCCAGCGGCAGCGGCAGCGGCGGCCCGGCCGCCGCGCCGTCGGCGGAGGGGGCCTCCGGTGCCGTTCGGCCTTCCCGCAGGGGAATGTGGGCCGATCTGGCCGCCGTGCTGAGCTTCGTGGTACTCGGCTTCTGGGTCACCGGCCGGCTCTGGCTCGACCCGGGCAGCGATGTGCGGGACAACCAGTCCGATCAGTCGCAGTTCGAATGGATGATGGCCCACGGTGCGCGAGTAGTCACGCACTTTGCGTATCCGTTCCATTCCAATCAGATGAACGTCCCCGACGGCGTCAATCTGATGGCCAATACGTCCGTATTATCCATTTCATTGCCAATGACGCCGATCACCCTGCTGTTCGGGCCGCGAGCGTCATTTCTGACCTTTCTCACCGTCGGCATGATTGCCACTGCCGCGGCCTGGTATTTCCTGCTCTCCCGGGTCCTGATCGGCAGCCGGGGGCCGGCGTGGCTGGGCGCCGGCTTCTGCGCGTTCGCGCCGGCCATGGTGTCGCACGCCAATGGGCACCCGAACATCGTGTCGCAGTTCGTCGTCCCGTTGATCATTTGGCGCACGCTACGACTCGGCGAACCGGGCCGCTGGCTGCGCAACGGGGTCCTCCTCGCGCTGGTCATCGTCTGGCAGGCGTTCCTCAACCTGGAGATCCTGCTGATGACCGCGATCGGGCTCGGCGTGATCGTCGGCGTGCTCGCCCTCGGCCGCGCGGATCTGCGGTCGCGGGCCCGACCTTTCCTCGCCGGCCTGGCCGTCGCCGCCGGGGTCGCCGGGCTTCTGCTGGCGTACCCCCTGTACGTCCAGTTCTTCGGACCGGACGCGTACTCGGGGCTGTCCCGCCTGATCCGCGGCTACTCCAGCGACGTGGCCTCGTTCGCCGCGTACTCCCGGGAATCACTCGCCGGTAGCGCGCGTACCGCCGCGGGTCTCGCCAAGAACCCGACCGAGGAGAACAGCTTCTTCGGTTGGGCGCTGGTGGTGCTGGTGATCGCAGTGGTCTGGTGGCTGCGTCGCTCGATCGTGGTGCTCGCGCTGGCCGCGCTCGGGTTGGTCTTCGCGGTGCTCTCGCTGGGTCGGGAGGTCCGCTTCGACAACCGGGGTACGGGTGTGCCGGGCCCCTGGGCGGCGCTGGAGAACCTGCCCATCCTGCACTCGGTGGTGCCGACGCGCTGGGCGTTGGCGATCACCCCGATCATCGGGCTGCTGCTCGCCTACGGCGCCGAACGTGCCCGCGAGTTGGCCGGCGCGCATCCGGCCGCCCGGGGGCAGGTCCGCTTCGTCACCGCCACCGTGCTCACCATGGCCCTGCTGCCGATCGTCCCCACCCCGCTGCCCGTGGCTCACCTGGACCCGGTTCCGAGCTTCGTGACCAGTGGGGCCTGGCGGGCGTACGTGGCCGGTGGGCGCAGTGTGGTAACCCTGCCGTTGCCGGACAACACGTACGCGGAGCCGCTGCGCTGGTCCGCGGCGACCCGGCTGGACATGCCGTTGGCCCGTGGCTACTTCCTCGGCCCGGACACCCGCCCGAACGCCGATCCGCCCAAGGTCGCGTTGTTCGGTGCGACTCCCCGCCCCACCAGCAGCTTCTTCGCCACCATCCGGCGCACCGGGGCGGTGCCGCCGATCACCCCGCAGAGCCGGGTCCGAGCGGTCGACGACCTGCGCTACTGGCGGGCCGGGGTGGTCATTCTCGGGCCACACGAGCACGAGGCCGCGCTACGCCGGGGGATGACCGAGTTGACCGGGATCCAGCCGGTCTTCACCGGCGGTGTGTGGGTGTGGGACGTCCGGGCGTTGACCGACTGAGCAGTGCGGCCCAGCCAGCCCGGCCTAGCGGACGCAGCAGCCCTGGCAGACCTTCGGCCGGGGCAGGGTGAAGGCGAGGCAGCAGGTGCGGCGCTGCACTGTCGGCTCACCGGTCGGCCCCGGCACCAGCTCGATCAGGTCGTTCAGGTCGAGTGCGCCGAGCACCGTGTCGATGCTCTGCACCGTGGAGCCGGGCAGGGCGTCCGCGGCCCGCAGGATGCCGTGCGCGATGCCGGAGGCGACCGAGCCGAGCAGCGTCCGGGTGCCCACCCGGACCTCGGACTGGATCGCCGTGATGAGCGGCGCCAGGTGGGCGTCGAGCAGGGACGCGCGCATCGCGGCCAGCAGCTCCGCCTCGTCGGCGACGACCCGTACCTCCGGCAGGCCGGCCAGCGCCAGCGGATCGTTCGGCAGCACCGCCACTGTGGTGCCCCGGCGCAGGCCCATGGTGAGCAGCTGCCGGTGGTCCTCGAAGTGGATCAGCAGGTCGGCCGGGTCGAGCAGCGGCACCCGCCGGGCGGAGGCCCAGCCGAGCACGACCGGCAGCGCGGCCCAGTAGCTGTACGACTTCCAGGCCAGCGCCGCGCAGGCGTGCGGGGTGCCGCCCCAGCGGACGGCGGCGCCGTTCAGCAGCTCCGGAAGCCGGCTGCCGTCGATCAGGGTGGTGGCGGGCGCCCAGCCGAACTCGTCGTCGACAAGTAGGCCCCGGGCGAGGCCGGGGAGGTCGTCGGTGCCGAACATGGCCCGGAGCGCCGCGGTGACGGGGGCGAGCGGCGTGGTGGCGGCGTCTCGCCGTGGCATCACCGCTGTCACCTGAATCGTCCCCTGTTTGTGTGACCGAGGAGTGCGCCCCGGTGGACGAACCAGTGCCGTCCTGAGCTAAGGCTAGCCTAACCAAGCCCTCGGCCGTAAGGGAAGCCTCACCTTGGTCAAATCCCAGACGCCCAGGTCACTCCGTATTCGACGGGAGTGACGCTTCGCGTACTACCCGGAGTCAGCGCTGGGAAACGCCGCCGCACAATCGATGGTCATCGGTGAATTGTCAAGCGGTGTGTCGAAAACATGCCACATGCGTGTGTGCTCAGCCACAGAACGTGAAACTTATAGCCCCGGCCACGAGGAAGCTGATGACGACCTCACCCCTCGAACGGGCTGCCGACTCCTTCGCGGCCGAACTCGCCCGGCAACGGACCGGGCGCGGGCTGTCCAAGAAGCAACTGGCCGTCCTGATGGGGTTCGACCCGTCCTACGTGAGTCACGTCGAGGGGCGCCGGCACCGCCCGACCGAGGACTTCGCCCGCCGCGCGGAGGCCGTCCTGGAGGCCAGCGGTGCGATCTGGCAGCGCTTCCGGGAGTACGACGACCTACGGCACGCCCGCGCCGGTCAGCCGCACCGCGAGCCGTACCTGCCGGGACAGTGGTTGCCACCCGGCACCGGCCTGGTCGTGGAACGGGAACTGGCCACCCTCACCCACGCCGACGACGGCTACCGGTGCGTCATCCACCGTGAGCTGTACAACGCCGACACCGAGCCGGTCACCCGCTACCTGGTCCGGGTCGCCGTCGACCGCTACCCGAACGACCCCGGCCGCTCCAACCGGCACCACCGGGAGCACCCCCTCACCTTCGCCGAGCTGCAGATACAGGCCCGTCGGGACGACGGCGGCGGGGACCCGGAGCCGATGCACTGGCGAGCCAAACACGATCGGGACGCGTTCAAGGAGATCTGGCTGCTCTTCGAGAACGGGGAGCGACGCTTCCCCCTCTACCCGGGCGACCGGGCCACCATCGAGTACGCGTACAGCGTCGGGCACGAGAAGTGGGGCCCCTGGTTCCAGCGAGCCGTCCGACTGCCCACCCGGCAGCTCGCCGTACGCCTGGACCTGCCTGCGGGCCTCGACCCCCAGGTCTGGGGCGTGGAGACCTCGCTCAGCGCGGAGGAGGGCCCGCTGCGGACGGCGCCGCAACGCCACGACGAGGGCGACCGGGCGATCTACGACTGGCAGACCGACGACCCACCGCTGAACGCCCGCTACCGGATGCAGTGGCGGTTCCGCGCCCGCCCGGACACCGAACCGGACATCGGCCCCGGTGGCGCCCGGGTTCGACCCAGCGACCGGATGCGCGGCCTCGGCATCGTGCAACGCGGGGACGACCTGCTCCGTCAGCGCGCCCGCCCGTTCGACCTGCCCGGCGACGAACACGTCGCCCGGGACGTGGTCGACCGGCTCACCATGGCCCTGGCCCGGCTCGACGAGCTGCACCCGTTCAACAAGGGGGTGGGCGTCGCCGCCCCGCAGTTCGGCATCGGCCGCGCGGCGGCAGTGGTGCGGCCCCCCGACCGGTCGGCGGAGCCGGTCGTGCTGCTCAACCCCCGGGTGGTCGACGACGACCCGGAGACCGACGAGCAGTACGAGGGCTGCCTCTCCTTCTTCGACCACCGGGGTCTGGTGCCCCGGCCGCTGCGACTGGACGTCGAACACGCCCAGTGGGACGGCAGCCGGATCATCACGTCGTTCGAGTTCGGTATGGCCCGGCTGGTCGCACACGAGATCGACCACCTGGAGGGCCGGCTCTACGTCGACCGGATGGCCCCCGGTGTGCCGTTGGTGCCGGTGGAGGAGTACCGCGAGACCGGGCACCCCTGGCGCTACTGACCAGGAAGGGACCGGGGCGCGTGCCCCAGGGGGCAGGGGCACGCGCCCCGGTGTGGGGGGAGGAACGTCTAGAGGTCGCCGAAGGTGTCGTAGCGGATCTGCGGCGGCGGTACGTCGTCCGCGGCGAGCACCCGCAGGGTGGACCGGACCATCCGGGCGGCACCGGAGACGAAGCAGTCGTGCGTGGTCCACGGGCCGTACCGGGCCACCACCTCCGGGATCTCGCCCTGCTCGCCGTCGAAGTCCGGGTCCTCGCTGCACGCCGGGGTGACCGACAACCACGGGTGTACGGCCACCAACTCCTGCAACCCGTCCAGGCCGTACAGGTCGGCAGCCTGCCGGGCGCCGTAGAAGACGTGCACCCATCGGGTCCGGTTGTAGGTGGCCAACTCCTCCACCAGCGCCTTGATCGGCGCCAGCCCGACACCGCCGGCCACGCAGAGGATGTCCCGTTCCGAGGCGCGGTCCAGGGTCATCGAACCCATGGGCGCCGCCAGGCGGAGCAGGTCACCCGGCCGCACCCGCCGCACCAGTGCCCCGGACACCCAGCCGGCCCCCGGAGACCGCACGTGGAACTCCAGCACGTTGTCGTCGTTCGGGGCGTTCGCCACCGAGTAGTTGCGCCACACCCGGGGGTGGTAGCGCGGCACCTCCAGGCTCACGTACTGCCCCGCCTGCCAGCGCAGCGGGTGCTGCAACGCTCGGCAGGTCAGCACGGCGGTGTCCGGGCCGTACCGCTCGTGGGTCAGCACCTCGGCGTGCCAGAACGGCGGGTCGTCGTCGGAGGCGGCGCCGGCCACCATCAGGGCGGCGATCGCCGCGTACGCCTCCCGCCACGCCTGGTCGTACTCCAGGTTCCAGCCGTCGCGGGCGGTGCTGCGCAGCGCGTCCAGCAGCGCGACGCCCATCGTGGCGTAGTGCCGCTCGTCGACGTGGTACTTGCGGTGGTCGCGGCCCAGCGCCCGGAGGAACTCGTCGAAGCTCTCCGGGTCGTCGACAGTGTGGATCGCCGTGATGATCGCTTCGAGCAGGCGGTCGCCCTGGCCGGTCATCTGCACCGGGAAGAGTTGCCGCAGGGCGGGGTCGAGCAGGAACACTCGGGCGTAGAAGTGCTCGGTCAGCCGGACCCTGTCGTCCTCGACCAGGGTCCAACTCTCCTTCAGCAACCGCGCGAGGTTGTCCACGGACGCTCCTCCTCCAGACGGCAACGGATCGGGCGCCCATAGAATCTCCACGGAGCGTGTCGACTGGTCGCACAGAATGTGCGATCGGCTCATGGTGGCCGGTCGGCCATGTCACGGGTGCCGTACGTCGGGCAGAGTGGTGCGGTGACCGTTGAGCTGACCCGCCCGGTGTCCCGCCGGCTGCTGGGCACCGAGACGCTGCTGGTCCTCGGCCTCTCCCTCGGCCAGTCAGCGATCTACGCGATGGTCTCGATCATCGCGAAGCTGACCGCCGACGGTCCGCTCTCCAAGCAGACCGCCTCGCTGAACACCTCGGCGTCGGCCCGACCCTGGCTGGACCTCACGTACCAACTGCTCGGCATCGTGTTCGCGCTGCTGCCCGTGCTGCTCGCCGTACACCTGCTCAGCCGTGACCCCGGCGACCCGGCGCGGACCCTCGGCCTGGACGCCCGGCGGCCCGGTCAGGACGTGGCGCGCGGAGCCGGCCTGGCGGCGCTGATCGGCCTACCCGGGCTGGCGCTGTTCTGGGTGGCGGCCCACCTGGGCCTCAACGCCACGCTGGTGCCGGCCGCGCTGCCGGACGTCTGGTGGGCGGTCCCGGTGCTGATCCTCGCCGCCGTGCAGAACGCCGTGCTGGAAGAGGTGATCGTGGTCGGTTACCTGGTCACCCGGCTGCGCCAGCTCCAGTGGCGGCTGGCCGCGATCATCGCGGCCAGCGCGCTGCTGCGCGGCTCGTACCACCTCTACCAGGGCTTCGGCGCGTTCGTCGGCAACGCGATCATGGGCGTCGTGTTCAGCCTCTTCTACCTGCGCACCCGGCGGGTGCTGCCGCTGATCATCGCGCACACGGTGCTCGACGTGTTCGCCTTCGTCGGCTACGCGCTGCTGCCCCGGGAGTGGTTCGACTGGCTCTGACCGGTCAACGTCGGTCGGGACGGTAGACGGCGACCGCTCGGGCCGCGAGCCGGTCGGCCGCCGCCGAGTCGCCCAACGCCGCAGCGAGCACCGCAGCGCCCGGCAGCAACCGGGCCACCAGCCGCAACGCCGCCCAACCGCCGGCCTGCGCCGTGAGCGGCGCGGCCAACCGCCAGGCCGCCTCCGCCGCCCGCGGCCACGCCCCCTCGATCGGATCGGCCGCGGACTCGGCGGCGGCCAGGGCCGCCGCCGCGCTCACCCGATCCGGGTGCACCTGGGTCAGCACCAGCAGGTCGACGGCCCGGTCGGGATGCGTCGGATCCTTGCCGTACGCGGCGGCCAGGTGCAGCACCAGCTCCGAATGCGTCCACAGCACCGTCGCCAACTCGGCCAGCGGCGCGAAGAAGCCGGCCAGCGCGGCGGTCGCCCCACCCGCACCCGCTGAGCGGACGAACCGCCGGGTCGCCAACCGGGCCAGGCCGTCCGCCGACGCGTCCGGATACCGGGTGCGCAATCCCAGGGCCCACAGGGCCGCGCCGGGCCCGAACGCCCGCACCGCGGCCAGGGCCAACAGCTCCGGCGCGAAGCCCGGGTGGTCGAGCACGCGCGCGGCGACCGCGCGCAGCTCCGATTCCGGGGTACGCCCCAGAGCCGGCTCAGCCTGCCGCACGGCGGGTGCCGCCGGTGCCATCTGCGGCTCGGCCACGGGTTCGGGAGTGGGGTTTGTCGGCGTGGTGGTCTTGCGAGGGGAGACCGCGCGCCTGGTGGGGCTCGCGGCGCGCTTGCGCGGTGCTGGCGTGGTCGGGGTCACCTCGGTGGGCGTCTCGGCCGCCTTCCGCGGGGCAGCCTTGCGAACGGAGGTGGTCCGAGCCTTCGGCGGCTCTGGGAGTTGCGCGCTCGTGTCGGTGGTCACCTCGGTCGGTGCGCGTCGAGGCTGGCGAGGCAGGGGACGGTCCGGCTCCGGGGGCTGGAAGAGCACCGCCGGGGCAGCCTTGGCCCGTCGAGGACGCTGGCTCGCCGGAGCGGCTGCCGGCGGCTCGGTGGGCTCCACCGTCTCGGTGGGCTCCTCGGACACGATCGGCGGCCTGAAGGTGGCCCGTGGGGAGCGCCGACGCGCTCGTTCAGCAGGCTCTCGACTGGTCGACTCGCTGGGCGGCTGCTCCTGCATATCGATGGAGCGTAGTCCCGATCACGCCGGCGCACAGCGTTGAAACACGGAGGGCGGGCGGCCCTGGTGGGCGTACCCCGGAAGTCGTTTTGCTCCCGGTGGGTGGCGACCTGTATCCTCGGGCGCGGTGGTCTGAGGATCACCGGGGAGACTTCGCCTAGTCTGGTCTATGGCGCCGCACTGCTAATGCGGTTGGGGTCTTAAAGCCCCTCCCGGGTTCGAATCCCGGAGTCTCCGCGCGAAAGCCGGGTGTGTACACTGGCTGAGCACAAGCGCCCGTAGCTCAATGGATAGAGCATCTGACTACGGATCAGAAGGTTAGGGGTTCGAGTCCCTTCGGGCGCACAAGATCAAATAACGTCTGGCCTGCGGAAGCGCGGTCAGGCGTTTCTTGTTGGTCGTCCCGGTTGGACAGTGGGTGTCGCGTGGGTGTCACGGGTGCGCCGTCACTCTCTGTAATGTTTCCGGGGCTGCATGGGGGTTATCGCTTCTTGGTGGCCGCGCGCTTGATTTTTGGGCGGGGGTTGGGGCGGTTGCTCTGGCCCCTCTTCCTGATCTTTTCGCGGGTGCGGCGGGCTGCTGGCCGCGTCCGTTGGTGGTCTGTGCGATGTCGTCGAAGCCGCCGCGGATTCGGCGGATGTTGAGCTCAGCCAGGGTGATCCTGCCCATGTGCGGGATGAGGAACTGTTCGACGTCGCGGGCGTACTGAGCCCTGGTGGTGTCCTTGATCTTGGTGCGCGTCGACAGCCAATATCGCAGCCACCGCTCCAGGGTCCATCCCTGCGCGGTGCGTTCCTCGCCGGTCTGGGTCAGCCACTCGTTCCGCGCCTGGGTGGCGGCGGCCTTGGATTGGAAGCCACCTCGACGGGCACGTGCCGGCCTACCGAACGCGTCGGTCGCGGAGCAGGCGAAGTACCAGGTGCCGTGACCGCGTTCCGGCAGGCGCGTGCAGTTGCTTTCCAGCCGCTTCTTCGTGGCATCGTGCCAGCAGCCACACCGCTTGTAGATCGTTCCCGGACCAGCCCTGGATGCTCCCTATTATGTGTGTAAGGGAAGTTTGTGAGGACTGGTCATATTCTCTGCTGGAGCGCCGGGGGATTGACGGACTGCGAGTCCGTCGTATCGCTTGATATCGATCAAATGCTGGAGGGTCCGCCAGGCTTCTCGTCGGCGTCGCGGGTCAGGTCTGTCGACGTTGTGGTGCGGCTGTTCCGTCGGCGGGGCGGTGGTGCCCTGTGACCCGTGCCGGGCAGCCGATCCGGGTGACCGCCCGAGTTCGCACTGTTGAGTTCCTCATGCGCCATCGCGGTGATGTGGTGTCCAAGCGGCAGATCATCGACAACGTCTGGGACGCCCACTTCGACGGGGCCCCAGCATCGTCGGGGCGTATGTCGGCTACCTGCGCCGCAAGATCGACCAGCCGTTCGCGGGCCATCCAGACGGAACGGGGCATGGGCTACCGGCTGGCCGCCGACGGCGGATGACAGCGCCCGTGACGCTGTCAGTCCCCAGCCAACAAAATGGGTGTGTGATCAGTGAACCGATCCGCGCTGGAAGGCAACAGTAGTGGCGATGGACAACGACGATCTGATCGCTGCGATGGCTGGCGGTGACGAGAGCGCGCTACGGGAGCTGTTCTCGCGACACGCCCCGTGGCTGGCTGTTCGGCTGCGCGCGGTGCTGCCGCCCGCAGACGTGGAGGACGTCCTGCAGGAGACCTTTCTGGCCGCCTGGCGAGGCGCCGCGGCGTACCGAGGAGAGAGTGCCGGCGGCTGGCTGTGGGGGATAGCCCGCCGCCAGGCCGCACTGTGGCTGCGCCGCCGCGGGCAACCCGAACTTCTGCTTCCCGCCCTGGCCGAAACCGGCGACCGACACGCGGCAGACCCGGCTGACGCGGTGCTCGACAAGGCCGAGCTTGCCGACGCGGTGGAGGTGTTGGGGCCGGAGGGCAGCCTGCAGCGCGAGACCTGGCGGCTGATGTACGTCGAGGACAAGTCCGTGGCTGAGGTGGCTGAGGTGATGGGTGTTCCCGCGGGGACCGTGAAGAGCCGCGCGCACCAGATCCGCCGGCTGATGCGCGCTGCCCTGCGGCGCTCCGAGCCGGTACGTGATGGGGGTGGGCGATGACCAACGGTGACGCGACGTACCAGGGGCAAGAACCCGAGGAACGCGGCCCTGGGCCAGACGACGTCGATCTTGGTCGGGTGTGGATCGGGGTGGCCGCCCAGGTGTGGCGTCGCCATCCCGGGGCGGTGGAGCGGCTGGCGGGACACCTGCTCCGCTCGCCGGGCCTGGCCCGGGCGTTGGTGACGGCGCCGTCGCTGCTGCTCGGGTGGTTGCTCGCCACCGCGGTGGTGCTGCTCGCCGGACTGCTCGCCACATTGAGCACCGGAACGCCGTACGTGGCGCTCCTCGCGCCCGCGGTCGCCGCTGTGGGCATCGCGTACGCCTACGGCCCGGGGACTGATGCCGCGTGGGAGTTGTCGTGCAGCGTGGCGGTCAGCGACCGCATGGTGCTGCTGGTCCGGGCGCTGGCAGTGTTCGGTGTGAACGCGGCGCTCGGGCTGGCCGCTTCGGTCGCCTCCGGATCGGCCACGGCGGTCACGCTCGGCTGGCTGGTCCCGATGACGGCGGTGTGCGCGCTGGCCCTGGCCGCCGCGACCGTCGCCCGATCGGCCAACGTGGGCGTGGCCGCGGGGCTGCTCGGTTGGACGATCACCGTTCTGTCCGGGCAGGTGGCTGTCGGTCGGCTGACCGCTGCGGTCACCGATTCCGCGCTCTGGCCTGCCTACCTGGCGTTCGCCGCCTGTTGTGTGGCGATCGTCCTTTACTCGAACCGGTCCCCGAGAGGAACGTCATGAACGTCGAGATCAGCGATCTCACCCGGCGCTTCGGCCGCACCGAGGCCGTGGCCGGGGTGACGATGCAGACCGGCCCAGGGGTGTTCGGTCTGTTGGGCCCGAACGGGGCAGGGAAGACATCGCTGTTGCGGGTGATGGCCACGGTGATCGCACCGACCTCGGGTCGGATCCGGCTGCTCGGCCGTGATCCCGGCCAGTACGGGCAGCGCCGGCAGATCCGGCGCCGGCTCGGTTACGTGCCGCAGAACCTCGGCTACTACCCGCGGTTCACCGTGGTGGAGTTCGTCGAGTATTTCGCGTTGCTGAAGGAGATGCCGCCGGCGCGGGTGCACCACGCGGTGGCCGCCGCGGTCGAGCGGGTGGGTCTGGGCGACAAGGCGACGGCGAAGCTGCGCACGCTCTCCGGTGGGATGCTGCGGCGGGTGGGGATTGCGCAGGCCATCGTCAACGATCCCGAACTGCTCCTGCTGGATGAGCCGACCGCCGGGTTGGATCCCGAGCAGCGGGTGGCGTTTCGTGCTCTGCTGCGCGACCTCGGGCAGCGCGCGACCGTCATGGTCAGCACGCACCTCGTCGAGGATGTCGGTGCCGCCTGCACCCAGGTCGCCCTGATGGATCGGGGAAAGATCGTCTTTCAGGGCACGCCGCAGGAGCTGACCGCGCGCGCCGAGGGAACCGCCGCGGCCGGCGATGCTCCCCTGGAACGCGGTTACAGCGCAGTGCTGGCGCAGGCGCGCGCATGACCGCCATATCAGTAGTGCCTGCCCCGGACGAAACGGCCCGTCGCAGGCGCCTGGCGCTCACGGTGACGGGAGGGCTGCTACGGCTGGAGATGCGCCGCAGCGTGATGCTGTGGATGCTGCCGCTAGTCGCGGCGCTGTTCTGGTTCATCACCTACCGCCCCAGCATGGCGTACCCGCCGCTGTGGAACGTCCGGGCCATGGCCACGCAGACGACAGCCCTGACGGTTTTCGCACCGACGGTGGTGGGCGCCGCCGCGTGGCTGGGGTGGCGGGAGCGTCGTCACGGCGTGGCCGACCTGGTGACCGGCACGGCCCGGCCGCGATGGGCTCGCCAGCTCGTCACCTGGGCCGCGACCACCTGCTGGGCGATCGTCGCCTACCTGGGCTGCGTGGGTGTCCTGTACTGGGTGACCGCGTGGCAGGGTGCCTGGGGTGGGCCGTTGTGGTGGCCGGCCGTGGTGGGTGCCGTGAGCATGCCGGCGTTTTCCGCGCTCGGGTTCGTGGCCGGGGTGCTTCGTCCCAGCCGGTTCACCGCTCCGTTGGTCGCGATCGGCGTGTTCCTCGCGCTGCAGATCAGCCTGCAGTTCATTCACGGCGACGATTCGTACTGGCAGATCTCGCCGCTGGTGGCCGGCCCGTGGGAGATCGGCCCGGACCCGGGTGTAGGGACCTTCTACCGCTACCTGCCTGACCTTCCCGTCGCGCAGGTGTTGTTCCTCGCCGGCCTGACCGCGGCGTTGCTGGGCGCTCTCGGCCTGCCGGCCGATGCCGGCGGGCGGGGGCTACGTCGCTGTGCGGCGGGCATCACCGCAGCCGGACTGCTGGCGGCCGGAACCGCGGTTGGGTTGGCCGGCAGCGGCCGGCTCGACGCCCACGGCATGATCGCCATTCCGCTACTGCACGACGCGGGCGACGACCAGCCGCTGCGCTACACGCCAGTGTGCAGCCACACCTCGATTCCGGTCTGCCTGCACCCCGCCTACACCGGCTACCTGCCCGCCGTGACGCAAGCCCTCGAACCGGTGCTCACCGAGCTGGCGGGCCTACCCGGTGCGCCAGCGCGGATCAGCCAGGCCGCCGCGACCTACGAACAGGGGTCAGGCAATCGCGTCAGCATCAGTCGGGCCGGCACCTCGGTGAGCGGCACACCACCGGTGTTCCACCTGCTCCTGCCCCAGAAGACGGCCACCAACGAACTTGTTGCCGAGCTACGCGTGGACGCCACCCACAACATCGTGAACAGCGTCGTCGGCGGGGGCCGCAACGCAAGTCCCGCGCAGCAGGCGGTCACGGAGGCCATCCTCGGCACCTCCACCCTCGCGCCCGATAGTCCCACCGCCGCCGCGGCACAGCGGCTGGCCGCGCTGCCGGCCGCCGTCCGACACGCCTGGCTCATGAAGCACGTAGCGGCGCTGCGAGCGGGCCAGCTCACCCTGGACAAGCTGCCATGACCGGGGCCGAAACCCGTCATCGCCCGCACGCGGTCGCACCGGGCGCGGCGATGCGCGCCGCGCTGCGGCTCGCTCGCCTGCACCTGGCCAGCCGCCGTGTCCCCGCGGCCCTGGCCGCGGTGGCGGCCTGCGCCATCGGCCTGCGGGTTGCCCTGCAGTGGCAGTGGGAGGCCTACGGTGCGCTGCAGCTGCCGCTGATCTTCGAGACCGGATGCGCCGTGGCGATCGCTGTCACCGCCACGAGTCTGCTCGGCGAGCCGGAACGCGTCGCCGGCCGGTGGCTGCCGTTCCTGCGGCTGGCCACGGCGGTGGCGCTGACTCTCGCCGCCGTCGGCGCGCTGGCCGCCGCTGGAGCCGGCGCGCACCTGACCGGCGGCGCCGTCGAGGTGCTGCGCAACCTGGCCGGGATGGTCGGCATCGGCCTGCTGTGCGCGGCCCTGCTCGGCGGCGCGCTGGCCTGGGCCGGCCCTACCAGCTACCTCATGATCGCCCTCTACGCGTTGTACACGCAGTGGCACGGACCGGCGGTGACCACGCCATGGATGTGGCCGGCCCGACCGCCGGACGACGTCGGCGCCGCACTCTGCGCCGGCCTGGTCTTCGTCGCCGGCGTGGTGCTCATCGCCGTGCGCGGAGCCCGTGACAGCAGCACCGGCTGAACGCGGCGATCACGGGTACGACAAAGCCCAGCTGCCCACCCTGCCGATGCCGATGTCGAACGGGATCACCGGCCCGGGGACCGCACGCAGTGAGAGACGGCGGGGGAGTCGCACCACCCCTTCGTCTCTCAGCGATCCCGAGCCCGATGCGGCTGAATCACCGTCCACGTCGCCACGAAGCCCTGCTGGCGCCTGCCGGCACCGCCGAGAAGGGCGCCCGGAACAGGTGGGCGAACACTTGCTTCGACGCCACCACAACGGTCGTCCGCTCCTTCGAGCCAGCGACCGCGGGCAGGGGCGGCGCGGGCGCCGCCCGTCTGTCGTGCCGCCCGGGCGGTCCGACGGCCTCGCGTGGAATTGTCATCGCGGTCTGGTTACTCGACAAATCGTGCAGGGTCAGCGCGGTCGAGCGGAGCGAACGCGGGTGCGGTTGCGCTGCTGGTGGCTCCCGAGCGCGACTGCCACGACGGCGAGGCCGGCGATGGCTGCCGCGGCGAGGATGTCGCCTGGATAGTGCACGCCAACCCATACCCGTGCGATGCCGACGGTCAGCGCCGCGGCGGCCAGGATGATGCCCCATCGGTGGTTCAGGAAGGCGTAGACGCCGAAGGCCAGCGTGAACGCCGCGGTGGCGTGGTCGCTGGGCAGTGACACTCCCGGGTCGTGGGGGATCAGTTGGTGGACGTGATGGCTCTGGAACGGGCGTAGCTGGTTGTTCAGGTGTGCCAGGACGGTAGCCGCGGCGAAGGCGAGGCACAGGGCGACGCCGAGTTCGAGCACCGGACGTATCCGTCGGCGGTGCAGTGCCACCGCAACCGGGACCGCGCAGGCTGCGAATATCAGGTACACCAGCCAGGCCGCGGCGAACTCCATCACGTCATCCACGCTGTCGATCCGCCCCGCCGGGCCGTTGATCAGCTCGAACAATCGGTAGTTCACCCGTTCATCCTGCCGAGCGGGTGATAAGAATTCGCTGAAAGCGTGTCATCCGGGCGGGCTCTGGCGGCGTAGCAGCCCGTTGGACACCAGTTCGATGGTCACGGCGACGGCGATAGCCTCGACCGCCAACAGCGCCACCAGGACCAGCAGTTGGGTTGCCCCGGCTTGAACGGGTGAGCCGCCGCCCAGCAGCACGCCGACGAAGGCACCGGGAAGCGTGACCAGACCCACCGTGCGCGTCTGATCCAGCGCGGGCACCAGCGCCTGCCCCGCGCTCAGCCGGCAGATTTCGAGGGCGGCGTCGCGGGGCAGGAAGCCCAATGCCAGGGCCGCCTCGTACTCGCCGTGCCGGTCGCGTAGTTCGTCCAGCGCGCGGCGGCCCGCCAGCTAGTTGGCGGTCATCGCCCCGCCGATGAGGATCCCGGCGATGGGCACGACCGCGACTTCGGTCAGCGGTACGGTGCCGGACGCCACGACGAGGACGCAGATCGGGAGCGCCCCGAGCGCGATGGGCGCGAGCACCGGCCAGCCGAGGCGAAGCGAGCTGACCCGGCGGGCGGAGGTGAGTGCCGCGACCAGGACCATCAGCGTGATGAACCCGACGCTCGCCGACCACGAGCGCAGGACGGCGGCTATCAGCAGCGCGACGGCGCCCAGTTGCAGCACGGCGCGGGCCGATGCGGTCGCGACGCGCCGGCCGCTGCCCAACCGGCCGACCGACACTGCTACCACTGCGACGAGGACAAGAGCGGCCAGCACGACCGCGAACACCGGACCGACCGAGACCGCACCCTGATCCACCCGCACAGTGAAGCAGCCCGACTTGACAACTCCCACAGCCTGTAGGAGGTTGGCGAAAGTAGGTAAGGCTTACCAATCTGAGGGGTGCGAGTGGGCGCGGTCTTCTTCGCCAGCTATCTCATCGGGCTGCGCGACGGCTTGGAGGCGGCGCTCGTCGTCGCGATTCTGCTCACCGTTCTGGCCCGTTCCTCACGCCGTGACGGGCGGGCGCCGTTGTGGTGGGGCGTGGGGCTGGCCGTGCTGGTCGCCGGCGTGCTCGGCGCGGTGCTCACCTACGTCGCCACGGCACTGCTCGGCGGCGTGCGGTTGGAACTGTTCGAGGCGGTGACCTCCCTGGTCGCCGTAGCGATGGTCACCTGGATGATCTTCTGGATGCGGCGCAGCGCCCGCACCCTCAAAGCTGAGCTGACCGGCAGACTCACCGAGGCGCTCGGCATGGGCCGGGCGGCGATAGCCGTGCTCGCTTTCGTCGCGGTCATCCGCGAGGGCGTCGAGATGGTGCTCCTGGTCTTCTCCGCCGCCCAAGCCGCCGCGCAGACCATCGCGCCGCTGCTCGGCATGATCGCCGGCGTGCTGTCCGCGGTGCTGCTCGGCTGGCTGATGAACAAGGCCGTCGCCCGGGTCAACCTCGCTCGGCTGTTCACCTGGACGGGTGTGCTGCTGATCCTGGTCGCCGCCGGCATCGCCAAGTACGCGGTGCACGGTTTCCAGGTCGCGGGCGCGCTGCCGGGCGCCGGAAACCTCGCCTACGACGTCTCCCACACGGTCGAACCAGCATCCTGGTACGGCACTCTGCTCGCCGCCACGGTCAATCTCACCCCGCGCGCCACCGTACTGGAGATCCTTACCTGGATCGGCTACGCCGTCGTCGTCCTCTTGGCGTACTTCCGCCCGGCGCGCGCGGCGACGAGGTCAGTGCAGGAGCGTGAGGTCACGCAAGCCGAGGCGGCCGCGTGAGGGCCAGGGCCGCCCAGGCGGCCGCGGCGCTGATGAGCGCCGAGCTGTCGGACTTCGCGGCCAACGTCGAGGGCTGCACGGCGATCACCCGTGCGCTGCGACCCGCCATCGACCAGCGCGAACCCGCGCTGGGCCCGCTCATCGACAAGCGCGCGGCCGCGGTCGACGCCCTCGTCGCGCAGCACCGCGACCCCGCCGGCCGATACATGGGCTACCAGCGGTTGACCCCGGCGCAGGTGCGGGAGCTCTCAGATGCGATCAGCGGCTTGGCCGAGCCGGTCAGCCGGCTCGCCGCTGCAGTCAGCCAGCGGTGACCTTCGGCTCGCCGCGACCGAGCGCCGCGCGCAGCATCACCGCCGTGCCGGGGACCGTGACCAGCACGAACAGCCAGGCGCCGATGATGTCGCTGGGCCAGTGCACCACGAGCGCGACCCGGCTCACCCCGACGCTCAGCGCCCACCCGCCGGCGGCGACCGCCAGCAGGATCCGGCTCCACCGCCGCAGCAGCGGCCAGCACACGACGAGCAGGATCAGCGCGGCAGCGGCAGAGACCGTGCTGTGCCCGGACGGAAACGAGTAGCTCGACGCCGGCGCTAGCTGGTCGACCGGACGGGCCCGGGCGACGACAGCGAGCACGCCCAACCGCAGGCACACTGTGGCGGTCATTGCGACCGCGGCGAAGACGGCCTGGCGCCACTGGCCGAACACCAGCAGGATCACACAGCCCAGGGCGGTTAGCGGACCCACAACGGCGGTGCTGCCGGTCACCGTGACAGCGGCCATGCTGGCCCGCCAGAGGGGATGGGCCACCGCGGCGGCGTACGCTGCCCTGCTGACCCAGGCGTCGAGACGCGGGACCGGCCCGGCCGAACCGGCGACCAGCAGAGCGAGCAGCACGAACGCCAGCGTGGCCCCGCCGACGAGTAGTACGGCGGCGCGGGTCCCGGCGGAAGGATGGTGCCACGAGCGCAGGGTCACGACGACGAGACTAACTCCTACAACTAGTAGGTTGCTGAGGTCGCCGTGGCGGTCGCCGGGGAGGTGTCGGGCTATCCTGGCTGCGGAGGTCGGTGACTGTGACGATCAAGGGCGGGCGGCGGCCGCCGGGCACCCTCGAAGCCGAGGTCATGGGGGTGTTGTGGGCCCACGCCGAGCCGATGACGGCCACCGAGGTACAGGCCGCGATCGGCGGTGATCTCGCGTACAACACCGTGCAGACGATCATGATCCGGCTGCACGACAAGAGCCTCGTCGCGCGACGCCGAGCCGGCCGCGGGCACCTCTACTGGCCGGTCGAGGACGCCGCCACCGCGGCCGCCTCGCAGATGCGCGCGGCGCTGGCCGGCCGCCCCGATCGTCAGGCCGTGCTCCAGCAGTTCGCGGCCTTACTGGAAGAGGCCGACGCCGTCGCTCTGCGAGACCTTTTGGACGCCGCCCGGCGCCGGCGACGCTCGTGACGGTCGCGGTCTACCTGCCGCTGCTGCTGGGTGTGGTGCTGGCCTGGTCGGCTCCCCGGATCGCCCGACGCGGTGGGCCCGGCCCTGCCGCTCGCGGGCTGAGTGCGATCGCGGTCGTCGCGGCTGCCTCGTCCACCTGGTCGCTCACGATGCTCGCGCTGACCGCGTTGGACGATCTGCCGCCGTTGGCCGCCCTGGACGAGCACCCGACCCTGGAGCTGCCAGAGCCCGTACCGGGGCCGGTCGCGCTCGTCGCGGGACTCGCGCTGCTCCTCGGCGGCGTACGCCTGTTGATCGATTTGCGCCGTCGGCTGGTCACTCACCGACAGTTGCGGGCGGCCGGCACAGCGGAGCACGGTCTGGTCGTTGCCGATTGGTCTGCGCCGCTGGCGGTCGCTGTGCCTGGTCGGCGGGGCCGCGACGGTCACCTGCTGGTCACCACCGGGATGGTGCGGCTGCTCGACGCCGGCGAGCGCCGGGTGGTCTTCGCCCACGAGCAGGCTCACCTGGCGCACCGTCATCACCGCCTCGTGGCCGCCACCGCGGCCGCGGCCGCACTGAATCCGCTGCTCGTGCCGGTTCGTGAGACCGTCGTGTATCTGGTTGAGCGGTGGGCCGACGAGGACGCCGCCGCAGTCGTCGACGACCGCGATCTGACCGCTCAAGCCGTAGCCCGGGCCGCGCTGGCCACGGTCGGGGCCCGGCCGGACGCCGCGCTCGCAATCAATGGCGGCGCCGCGCTGCACCGGGTGCGGGCACTCACCGAGCCCGCGCCCGCACCGCGACGACGGCGGCTGATCGGCCCGGCCCTGCTCGGCGTTGGCTTTCTCACGACGGCCACTGCGGCGACCGTCGAGTTCGTGGCCCTGGCCCGCGCCTGGCTCTGATCCCAGCGGGTCGGGTGCGGCGTCCAAACGTCGGCATCACCGCCCTACCTGTTGCGGCACCGCTCGGCATCCAGGACATCTCAGTCTCGAGCAGGATTGCCCGCGCCCACCGGGCCGTCAGCGTCGCTGCATCTGGGCGCGACGACGACGGCGTCCGCGCAGCACCTCGACGCCGATCGGGAGCACCGAGACGACCACGATGCCGATCAGGATGAACTCGATGTTGTTCTTGACGAACGTCACCTGGCCCAGGAAGTAGCCGAGGACGGTGACCCCGCACCCCCACAGCGTGCCTCCGAGGACGTTATAGGTGAGGAACGTGCGGTAGTGCATGTGGCTCGCGCCGGCCACGATCGGCGTGAACGTCCGCACGATCGGCACGAACCGGGCCAGCACGATCGAGCGGGCGCCGTACCTGCCGAAGAAGTCCTGGGCCTTGGTCAGGTTCCCCTGCTTGAACAACCGGGAGTCGGGTCGCCGGAACAGGGTGGGGCCGAGGCGTCGCCCGAACAGGTAGCCGAACTGGTCACCCGCGACCGCCGCGATCGACACCAGCAGGCACATCAGCCACAGCGGCTGGTGCAGGTAGGTGCCGTCGGCCACGAGCAGGCCGGCGGTGAACAACAACGAGTCGCCGGGCAGGAAGAAGCCGATCAGCAGGCCGGACTCGGCGAAGACGATGGCCAGGATGCCGATCAGTCCGAAGGTGGAGATGAGCCACTCCGGGTTCAGGAACGACGGTCCCAGCGCAAAAGTGTTCGGTACGGCCAGCATCTGCACGACTTCTCCTCGACGGCGTGCCATTAAACCTACACGCCGTAGGTGTCGGGGGTGGGGAGGGATCGGCAGCCGGACCCGCAGCGCGGAGCCGTCGGTCCGCGGGGTCCACGGTCAGGGTTGCACCGTGCGCGACGACGATGTCGCGGGCAGGCGGCAGCCCCAGTCCAGGGCCGCCGCCTGCCGGGACCGGCTGTGGTCGAGCCGCACGAACCGGTCGAAGACGTGCTCCCGGTCAGCGGCGGCGATAGCGGGCCCGTCGTTGACAACCACCTCGGCGTGCGAGTCGCCAACAGCCACGCAGAGTTCCTTCACTTGCCGGAGGAACGCACCGTCGTGCTCAGCGCCGAAGTTCCCGTCTCAGTGAGCGACTAGGCGCGGCCTCACCACCATCCGCCCACACCGCTCGGTGGCCTTGAATCGGTGTCGATAACGGTGCTCAGTCCGGATGAACGATGCTTCGGCTGGGTACGCTGTCCGCTGCTTGCCGCACTCGTGATCATCTGAGGTGCGCAAGGGTCACGAGGCAACCGACACGGGGGACGGATCCGACATGGGCAGTGGGCGGGACACAGAGGCGCAGGCGCGCCGCGGGCCGGTCGCCCCACAAGCCCCTGCCGCCGACCGTGACGCCGACCCGGGCCCAGTCGGCGAGGCGACGATGCCCGCTCGGGTAGAGGTGCCCAGCCCGCTGCGCCCGCCGTCGAAGACGGTCACGCGGTGGCTGCTCAAGCACCGGGTGCAGCCGGCGGGTCCGGAGAGCGGCGAGTCGCACACCACGCCCCACGCCTGGTGGAAGGTAATGTGCCTGACCGGGGTGGACTACTTTTCCACCCTGTCGTACCTGCCGGGCATAGCGGCCCTTGCCGCGGGGGCGCTCTCACCGCTGGCGACGCTGCTGATCGTGGCGCTGACGCTGTTCGGGGTGCTGCCGATGTACCGGCGGGTGGCCGGGGAGAGCCCGCACGGGCAGGGGTCGGTGGCCATGCTGGAACGACTCCTGCCCTTCTGGAAGGGCAAGCTGTTCGTCCTGGTCCTGCTCGGTTTCGTGGCCACGTCCTGGATCATCACGATCACCCTGTCGTCGGCGGACGCCACGGTGCACCTGCTGGAGAACCCGGTCCTGCCCGACGGGTTCCCGCACGGCCCCACCGCGGCCGTGGTGGTGACGGTGGTGTTGCTGCTGATCCTCGGTGGGGTGTTCCTGCTCGGCTTCAACGAGGCCGTCGGGGTGGCCATCCCCCTGGTCGCGGTGTTCCTCGCACTGAACGCGGCCATTGTCGTGGCCGGCCTCGTGGCGATCGCGCAGGATCCGGCGCTGCTGTCCGGTTGGACCGACGCGCTCACCGCCGGCAGCAGCGGCGTCGGTGACGTCATCGGCCCCGCGGTGCTGGCCTTCCCGCTGCTCGTGCTCGGGTTGTCCGGCTTCGAGACCGGGGTCAGCATGATGCCCCTCGTCCGCGGTGACGGTCTCGACGCCGAGCAGCGACTGGCCGCCCGAATCCGCAACACCCGCAAGCTCCTCACCACCGCCGCGCTGGTCATGTCCGGCTACCTGATCGCCACCACGCTGGTCACCACCGTGCTGATCCCGGCCGAGGAGTTCCAGCCCGGCGCGGCGGCCAACGGCCGGGCGCTGGCCTACCTGGCCCATGAGCGTCTCGGCGAAGCCTTCGGCACGGTCTACGACGTCAGCAGCGTGCTGATCCTGTGGTTCGCCGGCGCGTCGGCGATGGCCGGACTGATCAACATCGTGCCCCGCTACCTGCCCTCCTACGGCATGGCCCCGGAGTGGGGACGCGCCGTACGGCCCGTGGTCATCGTCTACACCCTGATCAGCGTCGCGATCACCGTCGCGTTCGCCGCCGACGTCGACGCCCAGGCCGGCGCGTACGCCACCGGGATCCTGGCGATGATGGTCTCCGGGGCCGTCGCGGTCACCATCTCCGCGCTGCGCCGCCGGCAACGCGTCGCCACCGCCGGGTTCGCCGCGCTGACCGCCGTGCTGGGTTACGCGCTGGTCGAGAACGTCATCGAGAAGCCCGACGGCATCGCCATCTCGGGGCTGTTCATCGCTGGCATCATCACCGTCTCCCTGATCTCCCGGATCTCACGCACCACCGAGCTGCGCGCCGAGCACATCGAGTTCGACGACACCGCCCGCCAATTCGTCGCCGACTCGATCGCCCACGACGGGCGGCTGCACCTGATCGCCAACCGCCGCCAGGGCGGCGACACAGAGGAGTACCGCCTCAAGGAACGCGCCCAACGAGGCCTCAACCCCGTTCCCGGCGCCGCCGACGTGCTCTTCCTCGAAATCGACGTGGCCGATCCCTCGGAGTTCAGCGGCGTCCTGCACATCACCGGCGTCGACGTCGGCGGCTACCGAATCCTGCGCACCACCGCCCCGGCCGCACCGAACGCCATCGCCGCGATCCTGCTCGCCCTGCGCGACGCCACCGGCGTACGACCCCACGCCCACTTCGAATGGTCCGAAGGCAACCCGGTGGCGCACCTACTGCGCTACCTCCTACTCGGCCGCGGCGACACCCCACCCGTCGTCCGGGAAATCATCCGCAAGGTCGAACCCGATCCGTCCCGCCGTCCCGGCATCCACGTCGGCGGCTGACACCAACTCGTCTGAACCATCGGCCCGAGCCCGAGCCCGAGCCCGAGCCCGAGCCCGAGCGCGAGCCCGAGCGCGAGCCCGAGCGCGAGCCCGAGCGCGAGCCCGAGCGCGAGCGGGCGCGATCCGACGTCAACCCGCGCGCACGTGCCGCACCGGCCGCCACTAGGTGTACTGGCACGACAGCCCAGGATGTTTAATTAGATGCTGGTTGATGGACGAGCTGTTCTGCGTCGACGATAACGCCCGTCACGTCGCCCATCACCCGGACGCTGTCCTGGGCCTTGCGCCGGACGGCTGTGCCGGCCGCGTCGATCCACTCCAGGGACTTCGACTTCCGCTGATCCTGGTCTTTCGGTGGGCGTTCTCAGCGGCGCGGCGGAAGTTTGACCACGCTGACGAAGAACTCGTCGATTTGGCGAACAGCGTAGATGAAGCGTTCGAAGTCGACCGGTTTGGTCACGTGGGCGTTGGCGTGCAGCTGGTAGCTGCGCAGGATGTCCTCGTCGGCCTGCGAGGTGGTGAGCACCACCACCGGGATGCGCCGCAGGTCCTGGTCTTTCTTAATCTCTTCGAGCACCTCCCGGCCGTCGCGGCGGGGCAGGTTGAGGTCGAGCAGGATCAGGTCGGGCGCGACCGCGTCGGCGTACTGGCCCTCCTGTCGCAGGTAGGCGAGCGCCTCGGCACCGTCGGAGACGACGGTCAGCCGGTTACGCAGCTTGTGTTCCTCGAACGCCTCCCGGGTTATCAGGACGTCACCCGGGTCGTCCTCGACGAGTAGGACCTCGATCGGGCTCTTGCCATCCACCGGCGCGGTCATCCCACCGTCTCCCTCACGTCACCCGTGCTACCGCCTTGCGTCGGCCTGGCGGCGCGGTCTGGCCGGACTGGGCCGTTGGACTGTCCCGGTAGGGCTGTCGGCTGGGTGCCCGCCACGTCGGCGTCGCCGCTCGCGTCGTCCACCGCGAGGACCGTCGGCTCCGGGGCAGGGGCGGGGGTCTGGACGTCCTGCGGGAGGGCCGGCAGGGTGAACCGGATCGCGGTGCCCTCCGGCAGGTCGGTGTCCACCCAGACCCGTCCACCGTGGTACTCGACGATCTTCTTGACGATCGCCAGCCCGATGCCGGTGCCCGGGTACGCGTCCTTGGAGTGCAGCCGCTGGAAGATCACAAAGAT